>JBKQVG010000277.1:0-14612 GCA_052325345.1 Bryobacteraceae bacterium | reverse complement strand
GTGGCGGGAAGGGAATCTGACGCGCGGTAGTACAACTGCGCCCTGGCCTTGCGTAGACATACGCTCGGATTCAAGCCTCTTTGCAGACGAATCGCGTCGGCAGCCACTTCTATGTCTCACACCCGTTCGGCGGGGCCAACAGGCCGCGCCGCGCCATGGATGTTATACTACCCCAGGAGGTATGGTTGGCCCCTGATTTCAGGAGCGCCGTTGGCTTCGAACATGCATCGTTCTCCGTTCACACTCTGGCTCCTTCCGGCCCTCGCCGCCGCCTTGGCCGCGCCTGCAATGGCGCAGCCCGGAACCTCGAAAGACATCCTGCCGGACGAAAGCCTCAAGGGGTGGACACGCGTTCCCTTTTCGGCCATCGACGGGCTCAAGCCCAAGCTGCAGTGGCGTGTCGATGCGGCCCAGCACGCTCTGATTTGCAGCGGTGGCGGCGGCCACGAGTGGCTCCGCTATGACCAGGAACTGGGCGATTACATCCTCGATGTGGACTGGCGCTTCACCCCGCGCGGGCCGGAGGAAAAGCGCTACAACAGCGGCGTCGGGGTGCGCCTTTCCGCCTATGGCGAACTCTGGGTGCAGGCCCAGACTACCCTCGCCGGCGGCTACCTGTTTGGCTCGAACTTCCTCGATGGCGCCATTGTGCGTTTCAACTTGAGCAAGCAGATGAAAGAGAACCGCGTCAAGCCGGCGGGCGAATGGAACCACTACCAGCTCCGCGTCCAGGGCCCGCGTGTCACTCTCGCGGTAAACGGCGAGGTGGTGAGCGAAGCCGATAACATTGGCCTGCGCCGCGGCTATCTCGCCCTCGAAGCCGAAGGCTACGAGATCACCTTCCGCAACCTGCGTCTTCAGCCCCTCGACTGAACCGCGCGCTTCGAGCGATCTGCCATCGGCGATCCGCCGTGGCTGAAAGCCAACCGCAATCCGCTGGCAGCTTCGACCGCGATCGGCCGCCGCAGCCGCCGCACTTACAACTACGATTCGTGTGCCCGGGCGTGCTACACTAAGACTGGCATCTCCCACCAAGAGCCGTGCGGTAAGGTTGTTTTCCGGCCCGCTGAACCGTTCGCCCTGATGTCCCTTGCCAGAAAGGACGGAATGGCATGGTTCCCCTTAATTTCTTACAGCGGCTTCCACCTGTCGGCACATCGAACTTAGGCAAGGGCGACAGAGTATTTCTCGCCAAGGGGTCGTACCAAGGCACGCTGGGAACATTTCTCAACCTCCGCGACGATCCCAAATGGGCGGATATCCTGGAACAGAACTCGCAGGTTCGTTCACACCCCGTGGAATGGCTTCAACGCTCGAGCCAAAACTGATCGCACCTCATGCTCCATGCAATCTTAGTAGACGGCATGATCGAAAAAATCGAAGGAAGCCCCGAGTTTGCGGACGCTGAAATCGACGGCCGCCGCGACAGTGGGCATAGTGCGGCGTACCTGTTTGCGGCCCGCACCGACAAAGAGTTTGAGCGGAAGCGAAAGGTCAGGCCGCTGCAGCCTCGTGAGAGCGCGTCGGCGCAAGGAAAGGAGTCCTCATGAATAACATTTTGGTTGGCAACCTGGGTCCCAACGTTACCGAACAGGACATTCGGCCCCTGTTTGAAAAGCACGGAGAAATTCAGCGGTTCAAGATGATGACGGACCGTTGGACGGGTCTGTCCAGAGGGTTTGGATTCATTCAGATGAAGACCGATGCCGAAGCGGAACAGGCCATCTTGGCGCTCAACGGCATGGACCTCAACGGCAAAGTCCTGACGGTGAACCCGGCCCGCCCGCAACTGCATCGCGGGAGTCGAAAACGGGATTAGGAGAGACGTGAAAGTACTGGAACATTTGCGCGGCACCGGGACTGTCACAACCGCGGACGGGGATGAGATGCGGGCCAGATACGATGTCCAAATCACCCAGGACGAAACCAAAGAGGGTTCGGATGTGCCACCGGTTGTCGCGTCCAAACATGTCTCGGGCCTGGTATGGTCGACCGTCGACCCCTACTTCGTGCTGACTCATTTCCGCAAGACGATGATGCTTCAGATGGAAGACGGCCGCAAATTCAGATTTTTCCACCGGAACGCCAGCGGCAGTATCGGCTTGAGCCAGTGGCTCGGGTGAGCGATCGAGGCTGAGTGCCTTCGGGCACGGAAGGGGGCGGCCTTGGCTAGCGGAACGATGGCTTCCCCATCCTGACTTCGTCGGACCGGCGGCTTGCCTCCATGCTGCCTTTTAACACCGTCCTTGCCCGATACTGAGCTTCCGCGAACCCCGCGGCGACGCCATGATCGCCATAATCCGTAGACCAATGGAAGTTGTCATGGTGGTCCTTCTCGGAGATGGTGTACTGCGCCCGGTTCCCGGCGACGTCGATAAATGTGAAGGACTGGCTCACGCGCAAGTCACTTTCCGCCCGCCGCTCGGGCCTTGGAAACTTTTCGCGCTTCCACCATGAGATTGTTCTTTCGAGCAGCCTTCTCCCGCTGCCGTTCCGCCAGACCTTGCGCGCTCTCCGTCTTCGAGGCCGCGGGGTAGCCTGAAGGAATCGAGGGATTGACGCCGTTCATCTCGGCAAGGGCCGCCTTGCCGCTCTCGAGCGCCCGCGATTGATCTTTGTTTCTAATGGCAATTACCATCGTCCTGACGTGCGGCATGGCCCGGTTCAGCTTCTCCGGAAGGCTGCTTTGCACCACTGAGTGCGCATTCAGATTGTCGGATTTATATGCCTTGTAGAGCCGCCCGGACATCTGGTGCATTTCGTACAGACATGCGTTCCCGGATTCGGTTTGATCGTCCCACAAGGCCTCGTCGCCCGTTTCGAGCGACTGCAGAATACTCTGCAATAGGTTCTTCGTACTGTCGTACAACATTAAAAGATGCCGCTCCCTTCTTCTAATCAGACTGGTGCCCGACCGTGTTCGTACCAGGACCGGACGGTGCTCGCATCTAAAGGACTGGAAGGATTTACTGATTCGCATTGTAGCACACTTGCGCTTGTGCTATACTGCCTGTGATTTGATCCCTGCTAGTTCAAGGCTGACCGCTTTAGCGTTGGTTCCGCTACCTTAAGTCCACCTTCCAAATTTGCCGCCTTCAAATCAGTAAAGGAAAATGAATAGTGAAGAACATTTACGTTGGAAACCTCAGTTTTGGGGCCACGGAAGAATCCGTCCGTGCGTTGTTTGAAACATACGGAGCGGTCGATCGTGTCAACATCGTTACCGACCGCGATACCGGCCGGCCTCGCGGGTTCGGCTTCGTGGAGATGGCAAACGATGCGGAGGGTGATAAGGCGATAGCTGGCGTCAACGGCCGGGATCTGGATGGCCGCACACTGAACGTGAACGAGGCGCGTCCGAAGGCGGAGCGTTCGAGCGGCGGTGGCGGCGGCTTCGGACGACAACGCTGGTAAGACGATTTCAATCGTGGCCCCGGCCCGGACAAACCCGGATCGGGGCACGCCCCCTCAGTCGCTGATACCGGCCTTCGCCAAGCCGGCGAGTCTCGCCCTGCCATGTGCTATCATTCCAGCCAATGGACGCCGTTGAGATCTCACAGGTCACCCGGACCTTCGGGAACGTGACCACGGTGGACGATTTTTCGCTTGTCGTGCCCCAGGGTTCGATCTACGCCTTTATTGGGCCGAACGGCTCGGGAAAAACCACTACCATGCGCACGGTAGCCCAACAGCCGGGGAGCGGTCTGCTACGGGCGCCGGAAAACACCCATCCAAAAACCTTTGCCTGCCGGTAATGAGCGCCGCGCCTGGCCCGTCAGGCGGAATTCATGTTCCGCAAGCGCATCGCACAGCCAGGTTGGGTCGATCAGTGTAAAGTGACACTTCAGCTTCTGCATCGAAGGAAACTGGCTCGCGCCTACATCCTGATCGAGCTCACTAGGCAGTTGCAATACCACGGACAGGGCGCCGCCAGGGGCCACCAGAGACAGCGCGTTCTTCAGGCACAGATCTACTCCCGCGTGTTCGAACACGAGGGCCGCGTGAACCAGCTCCACCGGTTCCAAATCGACCGCTTGCTCGGCCAGGTCCACGCAATAAAGCTCCAGGCCGCGTTTGTCCGCGTACCGCCTCCGAACCTCTTCCAGATACAGCGGGTTTACATCCACTCCCACGATGCTCTTGGTAACATTGCCGTCGACGCGATCGATTCCGTTTCCGCCGGCGACACCAAGGACCGCGATGGACCGGGGGCGGCAGCATACCAGCGCCTCCCCGAACAGCTCCGACAGAGCGCTCGCCTGTTGGATCCCGGCCGACTCCATATGCCCTTCATAGTCGGAAAGAGGTATGCTGAGCCACGGATTCGACATACTTCGATGCTACGACGGAACGAGTCGGTATAAACCAGGTGCGACCGGTCAGGCAGCAAAGAAAACGGGCCGCCGGTCTATTGCCAACGGCCCGCGACACTTGCCGTTATGGTTTCCCGATCTCTACGAGGGGATCAGAACCGCAGGTACCCGCCCACCTGGAAATAGCGCTGGGTGGATGCCGTGCCGGTGATTATGCCGAAGCCATTGTAGCCGGTGGCGCCGTTCGAAAGAGTCGTCCAGCAGCAGCTTCCACCGGGGTTGGAGAAGGTGACCGTGTTGGTCAAGTTGTACGCCTCGCCGGTCAACTGGAATTTGAGCCTCTCTCCCTTTATCGGAAAAATGCGGGAGATGCTCGCGTTCAGTTGGAACAGGCCCGGCCCGACCAACAGATTCCGGCCGGTAGTGCCCAGAACCCCGCCCGGCGGATTGGCGAAAGCCGAGCCGTCATAGTAAGGATCCACCGAGTCGTGGCCGCCCAGAATCTTCACGCTGGGATTGATCTGGGTGGCGCTGGTGCCTTGCCCGCCGGCGTTGATGGCGGAACTGGTGCCGACGGTGAACGGAAGGCCGCTGTCGCGGCTGAGGATGCCGGTGATCTGCCAATCGCCCACCACCCAAGCCACCGGACCATGGTTCAGCATGGTGTGCCCCTTGCCGAAAGGCAGGTTGTAGACATAGTAGAACTGAAACGTTTGCTGGCGGTTGATGCCGGAGAGCGTCTTATCCAGCGCAAATGACACCGGGTAGGCGCGCCAAATCGTGCCGTCGTTGTTATCGCCGTTGATGTCGTCGAGGGATTTGGAGAACGCGTAGCTGACGCCGAACAGCGACGCGCCGATCCGCTTTCTCAACGTCATTTGCAATCCCTCGTACGTCATAAAGCCGAACGGCTCCTCGTCGTTCATATCGCTGGTGACGTACGGGTAGAGTTGTCTGCCCGCGGTGCCGGTGCCGGGCGCCGAGCCGTTGATGTTGATGCCCATATCGATGTGGACGCCGTGCTCGCCCACGTATCCGGCCTGTGCCACTAACGTGGGTGAGAACTCGTGCTGCACGAAAACGTTCCAACTCTCGTAGTAGCCCCGGTTAAAATACTTCGGGAAGGTGACCGTGCTCATGCTCGGCAGGTAAGTCGTCGGCGAGCCGACGGTCGACGGCTTGATGGTCCCTACCGTGATATTGGGGTAGGTGGGCAGAGGAACGCCGTCCGACATTTGCACCTGCGTGGATCCATCGGAATTCGGTACCCCGGCATAGCTGATGAACTGATACGTATTCGGCGGCTGGTAGACTTGGTTTACGATCGAGGGATACTGGTTCCGCTGGTTGCGCATGTTGTCGGGATCGGTGCTGATGCCGAAACCGCCGCGGATCACGGTTTTCTCGTTTAAGCGGTACGCCAGGCCCAAGCGGGGAGCGAAATCCTTCTTGCTGGCGGAGGCGCCGGCGTCCCACGGCACGCCGCCTTCACCGCCGACGTAAATGTCATCCGTGGTGGCGTCGAATCGGGTGGCGCCATAAAAGTCGTGCGAGTAAATCGGGTAATACTCCCAACGCAGACCGTAATCGAGGGTCAGCTTCGGGGTCACCTGCCACATATCCCGCACGTACGCGGCCCAAGTGGAAAATCGCAGTGCGTTCGGGTTGTTAACCTGTGTGACCTTGCCGGTTTCCGACGGATATCCCAGCAGGAACTGCGCCCAGGAATTGGCCGGGCTGGCGGGCAGGGTCGAGCCGGCGGGGGCGGAATTAATAGGGGTTCCGCCGTTGAGCGCCGTAAGCGATCCGTCGAACCCGAACGTCCCGCGCGCCGTGCCGAACGTGCCGCCCTGCGGCTGGAAGTGGTTCAGCGCGAATTTGTCGTATTCGAAACCGAAGCGGATGTTATGCGACCCCTTGATCTTGGTCACGTTCCAGGCGCCGGTATATTGATTGTCGCGGAACCGGAAAGGGCTGCCGGTATTGGTGTTGCCAATATTGGCGATGCTGGCAATCTGGAAGCCCGGAATGCCTTCGTAGTTTGGACCCACCCCGTTGGTGCCGGGAATGTGCAGCACGTCGGTGCCGTAGTCGCCATCCTGCGGGTCGCCGGTAGCGCCGATATTCTGCCGTGTGTAACCCGCGTTGCCGTCCACCAGAAGCGTGGGCGTGATGGTATAAGTGAAGCCGGAGCCGACTACCTGGGCGCGGCCGCCGGCATGGCCGGGATTGCCGCCGTTAAAGACATCGCCGGCAGCCGGACCCAACACAAAGGGAGCGTAAATGTCCATGGGCGATATGCTATAGCGGCCCCAAATGTTGAGTTTTTCGGTGGGATCGTAATTGGTCTTAAAATCCCAACGTCCGACCTGGTAGCTCGTGTCGCCGTAGGCGTCGTAGTTGTTCAGGAACTGATTCGGTCTGGTCAGGTTTGCCGGCAGCAGAGCGGCCAACGTCGACGCTTGCGAGACGATCCGGCTCGACGGGATGGTATTGTTGGGGAATTGCGTGCGGCCGGTGCCATTGGCGTTGCCGGTCAGAGGATCGTAAACCGGCGTGCTGGTGCCGCTGAAATTGCCGGAGCGAAAGGCCGAGTTGGGCAGGGTCAGGTTCACGTCCGAGCCATATTGCACGTTCTTGGTGTTTTCGTAGTCCATGAACCAGAACAGCTTGTTCTTGCCGTGCACGATCTTGGGAATCCAGACCGGTCCGCCCACCGCGAATCCGTACTGGTTGAAGATATTCTTCGCCTGGCGGCCGGGATGGCTGAAATAATTGTTGACCGCGTAGAAATCGTTGTTGTAGTTGCGCTCGAACGCAACGCCGTGCAATTCGTTGGTCCCCGATTTGGTGATGACGTTGATGGCCGCGCCGCCCGCCGAACCCTGCTCGGCATCGAACGAGTTCATGCTCACGTTGACCGTCTGGATGGCTTCGGGCGATGGCACGTAAGCTACGTTCACCGGCAGCCACGGATAAGAATCCGTAACGCCATCGATCTTCGTCATATTGCCTTGCGAAGAAACGCCGTTCATCGAAACGGTGATGGCGCGCTGCGGATTGCCCGCCTGCGAATTGGCTTCGCCGCTGCCGGCTGTGGTGTTCGCGCCGGGCTGCAAGAGGAGGAGTGCCTGGAAATTCTTGCCCTCGGTGCCCATGTAGGGCAATTCCTCCACTTCCTGCTGCGTCACCTCCGCATGGATATCGGCCTTATCGGTTTGCAGCACCACCGCATCGGCCGCAACCTGGACGGTGGCGGTGGTTTGCGCTAACGCGAGCTGCACGTCCACGCGCCGCACTTCGTTGCCTTGCACGTGCACGTTGGTTTCGATGAAGGTGGCGAAGGATCTGGCCGTCACCGTCACCTTATAAGGTCCGATCTGCAGGTCGGTGAAACGGTAAATGCCACGTTCATCGGTATTGGTTTCCCGCTTGACGCCCGTGTCCTGATTGACCGCTTCCACTTTGGCCGCGGGTACTACCGCTCCACTCGGATCGGTCACGTTTCCGGTGAGCGACCCATACAGAACCTGCGCCCGAGCTAAATTCGCCAGACCGCCGAGGGCTAGAACCAACCCCGCGGCCCAAATCGAAAAACGGCATGGTTTTCGCATCGTGCTTCCTAACCTCTCCAGCAAGACCACACACCGGCCCTGATTCGTTGCAGTCTCAAACTATACTACTTATACTCGACAGATTCAAGGAATACAAGCTCTTTTTCGCATCCAAGTTTTGGCGGACTAGCGGGCTAGCGGAATAAACGCGGTTCCCGCAATCCGGATCGCAGGGAGGAATGGGTGCTTAACCGTTTTGGGGAGAATGGGCGATCGACAACCGCTCCCTGGCGGTCGCGGCTCTGTTACTACATGCAAACACGTGGCGCCTGTTACGGAGCCGCGACCGCCAGGGAGCGGTTGTTGGGTTGAATGCGGGGAAATCCCCAAAACGGTTAAGCACCCGTGGGAATTTTCCGGTCGCGCCGCCGGGTTATTGTTGTAAGCTGAAACAAATGCGTATTCAGGACATTCGGGCGACTACCGTCACCGTGCCGCTCGAAGCCCCTTTGCGCCATGCCAACGGCTGCCATTGGGGGCGTTTTGTCCGCACCATCGTCGAAGTGGAAACCGATAATGGCCTGATTGGCCTGGGTGAAATGGGAGGCGGCGGTGAGTCGGCCGAGGCCGTTTTCCGCTCCATGAAGTCCTATTTAGTGGGACACGATCCGGCTCGCCTGGAGGAAATGCGCTTCCAGATCGCCAATCCCACGGCGTCTCTTTATAACAACCGCACCCAGGTTCTGGCCGCGCTGGAGTTCGCCTGCCTGGATATTCTCGGCCAGGCGTGGGGCGTGCCCGTCTCGGAAATCCTGGGCGGCCGTCTGCGCGACCGCGTGCGCTTCGCCACTTATTCCTTCTTCCGCTATCCCGACCCAGGCTCCGGCCGAGGCGAAGTCCGCACCATCGATCAGGTGATCGGGTTTATCGCCGCCGCCAAACAGCGTTTCGGCTTTACCACCCATAAACTCAAGGCCGGCGTCTTCCATCCCGATTACGAACTGGAAGTCTACCGCGCCGTCGCCGCCGCCTTTCCCCAAGACTCCCTGCGCTTCGACCCCAACGGCATCTGGTCCACCGAACAGGCCATCCGTTTCGGCCAGGCGATCGAAGGGCTCCGCAACGATTATCTGGAGGACCCCGTCTTCGGACTGAACGGCATGCGCCGCACCCGTCAGATGGTGCGCGTGCCGCTGGCTACCAATACCGTCGTGGTGGATTTCGAACAGCTCGCCACCAACGCGCTGGCTACCGCCGTGGACGTCATCCTGCTCGACACCACCTTCTGGGGCGGCATCCGCCCTTGCATCAAGGCCGCCGGTATCTGCGAAGCCTTCCGCCTGGGCGTAGCCGTGCACTCTTCGGGCGAGCTCGGCATACAACTGGCGACCATGCTCCACCTGGGCGCCGTGCTTCCCAATCTCAGCTTCGCCGCCGACGCTCACTATCATCACTTGAAAGACGACATCGTCGAAGGAGGGTTACTACCATATAAAGAAGGAGCCATCCGGGTGCCGGAAGGTCCCGGCCTCGGCGTGCGCCTCGATCGCGACAAGCTGGCCGAATACCACGAGTTGTATTTGCGCCTGGGAAGCTACCCCTACGACCAGGATCCGGGCCGTCCCGGCTGGGTCCCGCTGGTTCCCAACGACCGCTGGGCCGACCCTGAAGACGGCCGCCCGGTGGCCATTCCTCACTAGCTGCTGCCGACATGATGCGAAACTGCCTCGATCTCACCAATCGCGTGGCCGTTGTAATCGGCGCCAGTTCGGGCATCGGACGCGCCATCGCCCTTGGTTTGGCGCGTCATGGCGCCCACGTGGTGCCGACCGGCAGGCGGTCCGACTGCGTGGAGTGCGTCTGCCGCGAGGTTCTAGGGCTTCATCGCCGCACCCTGATGCATCTCACCGATGTCACCAGCCGCGCCTCCGTCGACGCCCTGCGCGACGCCGTGCTGGAAGAGTTCGGCGGCGCCGATATCCTGGTAAACGCCGCCGGCTTCACCGTCAAGCAGCCCACCGCCCAGGTCGGCGAGCAGTCCTGGCAAAGCATCATGGATACCAATGTCGGCGGCGTGCTGCGCGCCTCCGTCTCGTTTCACGACGCGTTGGCCGCCAGCGGGCGCGGGCGTGTCGTCAATATCGCTTCGCTGGGATCGTTTGTGGCGTTTCACGAAGTGGCCGCCTACTGCGCCTCCAAGTCCGCCGTGGCGTCGCTCACCCGCAATCTGGCCTGCGAATGGGCCAAGGATGGGATTTCGGTGAACGCCATCGCCCCCGGCGTCTTTCCCACCGAGATGAACGGTCAGATCATTTCCGGCACACCGCGCGGCGAGGAGATCCTGCTGCGTACACCCCTGCGCCGCTTCGGCAATCCCGAAGAACTGGTGGGCGCCGCCGTTTTGCTGGCCTCCGATGGCGCCAGTTTCCTGACCGGCCAGTCGATCGTCGTCGATGGCGGCTACCTGGCCAGCGGCGTGAATAGTTGAGGAGGGGCATGCCTACTGTTTTGCGTCGTTTATTCGCTTCTTCCAACCGCTCCCTTGCGGTCGCGGCTCGGAAACGCGCCTATCCGAGCCGCGACTGTGAGGGAGCGGTTTGCAGGAGCGGGAACTGCATTCGCGAGGCCGGCAATCAAGTGAACCTTACGAAAAACAGCCACCGACCGGCGCCGCGATCACTCTTGCTTTTCCTCCTGCTCCCTCTCGCCTTCTTCCTGCACGCTGAAACGGGCGCCGATGCCTGGCTCCGTTACGCTCCCCTCCAAGGCCCCGCGCTCGCCCAGGCCCGCGCCGCGCTGCCCGCCGCGGTTGTCATCTTCGAGAATGGCGGCCTGGAATCCACCGCCCAGGCCGAGTTGGTGCGCGGAGTCCGCGGCATGCTGGGCCGAACCCTGCGCGAGGAAACCGCCTTGCCTCGCGAGAACGCCATCCTGCTCGCCACCGTCGATCAGCTTCGCCGCGCCGTCCCTACCCTGCATCCCGGGGCTCCCGCCAATCCCGAAGGCTTCGCCATTCGAACCGTCGCCGTCGGCCCACGCCGTTACCTGGTGGTTGCCTCGGCGTCCTCCCGCGGCGTGCTCTACGGAACCTTCGCCCTATTGCGCTCCCTGGCGCTGGGTGAATCCGTCCCCGGCTTGACCGTGTCCGAATCCCCCTACGCGCCAGCCCGCTGGACCAACGAATGGGACAACCTGGATGGCTCCATCGAGCGCGGCTACGGCGGCCGCTCCATTTTCTGGGAAGACAACCGCGCCCGCGCCGATCTCTCGCGTGTCGATGCCTATGGCCGCCTGCTCGCCTCCATTGGCATCAATGCCTGCGACGTCAATAACGTCAACGCCGACCCCCGCGTGCTGGCCCCGGAGTTCGCCGCCCAAGTCGCGCGCATCGCCGATCGCCTGCGTCCCTGGGGCGTCCGCATGGCGCTCTCGGTCGATTTCGGCAGCCCGCAATCCATAGGCGGTCTCGATACCTACGATCCCCTCGACCCCCGCGTGGCCGCCTGGTGGCAAGCCCGCGCCGACGATCTTTACCGCGTCGTGCCCGACCTGGCAGGGTTTGTGCTCAAGGCCGATTCCGAAGGCCGCGTCGGCCCCTCCACCTACCACCGCACCCATGCCGACGCCGCCAACGTCGTGGCTCGCGCCCTCGCGCCCCATGGCGGCCTGCTCTTCTATCGCGGCTTCGTCTACGACCATCACATGGATTGGCGCAACCCGAAAAACGACCGCGCCCGCGCCGCCTGGGACAATTTCGCGCGCCTCGATGGCAAGTTCGACGACAACGTCGTGGTCCTGATCAAGAACGGTCCCATCGACTTTCAGGTCCGCGAGCCCGCTTCGCCGCTGTTCGGCGCTCTCAAAAAAACTAACCAGGCAATCGAATTGCAAGTCACACAGGAGTACATGGGCCAGGGCCGCCATAGCGTCTTCCTCGCTCCCCAGTGGAAGCAGACCCTGGACTTCAATATGCACGCGTCGGGCGATATTCTCACCCCCGTCAAAGCCCTCGTCGCAGGCCGCGTTTTTCACCGCCCCGCCGGCGGATTCGTGGGCGTGGTCAACGTCGGCCTCGATGACAACTGGTTCGGCAATTACCTGTCCGCCGCCAATCTCTACGCTTTCGGCCGCCTGGCCTGGAATCCCGATCTCCCGAGCGCGCGCATCGAGCGAGAGTGGTCCCAGCTCACCTTCGGCGCCAACCCCGCCGTGCTCGATACGGTCGATTCCATTCAACTCACTTCCTGGCGAACCTACGAAAACTACACCGGCCCGCTCGGCCTGCAAACCCTCACCGATATTGTGGGCAACCACTTCGGCGTGAACGTGGAAGCCAGCGAGCGCAACGGTTGGGGCCAGTGGCATCGCGCCGACCGCGAGGGCGTGGGCATGGACCGCACCGTCGCCACCGGCACCGGCTTTATCGGGCAATACCGCCCCGGCGTGGCCCGCGTCTTCGAGTCCCTGGCCACCTGCCCGGACGACCTGCTGCTGTTCTTCCACCACGTCCCCTATACCTATCGCCTGCACGACGGCCGTACGGTGATTCAATATCTCTACGATTCGCACTATGCCGGCGCCGAAACCGTAGCCGATTACGCGCGCCGCTGGAAAGCTCTGCGCGGCAAGATCGACCCCAGGCGCTTCCACGCGATTCTGGCGCAGCTCGAGTATCAGGCCGGCCAGGCCGTGGTCTGGCGCGACGCCGTCACCAATTGGTTCCACCGCGAATCCGGCATCGCCGACGCCCACGGCCGTGTCGGCCATTATCCCGGCCGCGTGGAGGCCGAAGTAATCGAGCTTGACGGCTATGAAGTGCGAGAGGTCACCCCGGCCGAAGATGCTTCCGGCGGCCAGGTCGTCGCCTGCCCCGCCGGCGCCGCCGCCTGCTCCGCGTCTTACTCCTTCCAAGGCGCCGCCGGCTGGTATAGCTTGAACGTCGAGTACTTCGACCAGAGCAAGGGCCTGTCGCGCTACACTCTCCTGGTCAACCGGCAACCGATCGACTCCTGGGAAGCCGCCTCTCCCCTACCGCCGCTCGCGCGGCCCGATCCGCGCCTCGATTCCACCTCGTCCACCCGCCATACCATTGGCGGCGTAGCGCTGCGGCCCGGCGATACCATTCGCATCGAAGGCCGTCCCGAGGCTGGTGAATTGGCCGCCCTGGACTATATCGAAATTCATTCCGAAGCGGAAGAAAGAAAAGAACCGTGACCGTTCCCGATTCGCAATTGACAGCCAACGCGTGGCGCAGGCAGTCCTGCCTGCAGGGTCGAGATTCTTCTCGACCTTCTGCGGCGAGCCCTGGCTTGTGGCGGGCTAAAAGCCTACTCCTCCGGCGCCACTCGTGGAGCGGGTGTTTTCGCCTGCAATCGGCCGTGGGCCGAATTTTGCCGGCGGCGAGCGCAGTTGCCTTTGCCGCTCTCCTGTTTTCCTGCGCCCCCGCCCGCGCCCAGAGCAAGCCGCTCTATCTCGATCCCGCCGCCCCCGTCGACCGCCGCGTCGACGACCTGGTATCCCGCATGACGCTCGAAGAAAAAGTCGGCCAGCTCATGAACGACGCCCCCGCCATCGATCGGCTCGGCGTACCGGCTTATAACTGGTGGAACGAGTGCCTGCACGGGGTGGCGCGCGCCGGCCGTGCCACCGTTTTCCCCGAAACCATCGGCCTGGCCGCTACCTGGGATACGGCCTTGCTCGCCCGCGTTTCCACCGCCATTTCCGACGAAGCCCGCGCCAAGTATCACGAGTTCGTCCGCCGCGGCAAACGCAACATCTATCAGGGCCTCACCTTCTGGACGCCCAACATCAACTTATTCCGCGACCCGCGCTGGGGCCGCGGCATGGAAACCTACGGCGAAGACCCTTACCTCACCGGCCGCATGGCGGTGACGTTTATCCACGGCTTGCAGGGCGACGATCCCAAATATCTCAAAACCATCGCCACCGCCAAGCACTACGCCGTGCACAGCGGTCCGGAATCCGAACGCCATACCTTCGATGCCGTGCCCAGCGAGCGCGACCTGGTCGAATCCTACCTGCCGTATTTCGAAGCCGCCGTCAAGCAGGGCGGAGCGTACTCGGTCATGTGCGCCTATAACAGCGTGGACGGCAAGCCCGCCTGCGCCGATCCGCGCCTGCTCGAAGACACGCTGCGCAAGCAGTGGGGTTTCGAGGGCTACGTGGTTTCCGATTGCGGCGCCATCACCGACATCTATAAGGGGCATCATTTTGTATCAACCGTCGAGGAAGCTTCCGCCAAAGCGGTGCTCACCGGCACCGATCTCGACTGCGGCACCGAGTACGCCGCTCTGGCGCCCGCCCTTCACGCCGGTCTTATCGCCGAGTCCGACATCGATCGCTCCGTCAAGCGCCTCTTCGTGGCGCGCTTCAAGCTGGGCATGTTCGATCCCCCCGAGATGGTGCCTTACGCCAAGATTCCCTACAGCGTGAACGACAGCCCCCAGCACCGCGAGTTAGCTCTCGATGCCGCCCGCAAATCCATGGTGCTGCTGAAGAACGATAACCACACCCTGCCGCTTTCTCAAACTCTCCGCCGGGGGTACCCCCCCTCATCAGTCCCTTTGATGAAAACGCCCTCGAATCTGCCCTCAAGATCAAAGACGGCCGGGAATGCAGGATAACGGTCCTCAGCGCGGGCAGGACGCTCCCCAAGGCGGTGCTGCAGAAGGCCCTCGCGGCCGGCGCAGACGAGGTGGTCGCCGTGGAGGACGCGCAATTCGAG
>JBKQVG010000276.1:0-11591 GCA_052325345.1 Bryobacteraceae bacterium | reverse complement strand
CTCGAAAAAAGTGGTCGCCATCTGCACCAAATATGCGCAAAAGGGCATGCTGAACATCTTCGTCGTGGTGTTCTTCACCACCCTGGCGTTCGCTTTTCTGGAGCCGTTCTTCTTCATCGGCTACCTGATATCGATCGCGCTGTTCGGCCTGTATCAGGCCGTCTTCATGGCCGACGCGGGCGGCGCCAGGGATAACGCCAAGAAAGTGGTGGAAACCGAACTGCACGCCAAGGGCACCGAACTGCACGCCGCTACCGTGGTGGGCGATACGGTGGGCGATCCGTTCAAGGACACCTGCTCGGTGGCGCTCAATCCGATCATCAAATTCAGCACCCTGTTCGGCGTGCTGGCGGTGTCGCTGGCGGTCAGTCTCACCGAAACCCAGGGTTGGGTCCTCGCCGAGGTGCTGGCGGCCCTGTTCTTCCTGGTTTCGCTGGTTTTCGTGTACCGCAGTTTCTACGGCATGCGGATCGAATCCGGAAAGGACTGAAGTGAGGGCACTGGCCGGCGAACTTCCCTTCTCCGGCCCGCTCGCCACCCTGGGCTTTCCGGCCGGCAACGACAGCGACCTGTGCCATCCAAGCTACAGGTTTCGATGGCGGACGATTGGAGAACGCAAAACGCAAACTCCAGGAATCGGAATTTGCGTTTTTCGTTTTCCGGCCGGATTTCAGTGCCAACGCGCTACTGCGAACGCCTGCAAAGGCATCGGGTTAAGTCTATGAAATTCCGTAATGGAGGGGGCTGCTCTCCGCCCCACCGTAGAATTTAGGCGAATGCCCGGCATTCAAACTATTTTCTTGACACCTTCCCGCTTAACACTCTAGAATCACTCCCATTAGCCAGAATTAGGCAATTATTTGCAGGTCTCGTAAATTACATCTACACCAAAGGGGATAGTCTATGAACTTGGGCCATTGGCTCACTCGTTCCATCGCGGCGACTAAGACTGCATTTGCGCTTGTCGCTCTGCTGGTTCTCGGAATCGCGCAGGTTTGGGCACAGGCGGTTTCGACCGGCACCATTGCAGGGCAGGTTATCGACGAACAGAACGCGGCAGTAGCGGGCGCCTCCGTCCGAATCACCGACACCGCTACGAACATAACCTTGATGACGACGACCAACGACTCCGGCCGCTACGTCATCAGCAACATCAGTCCCGGTACCTACAACATCAGCGTCTCCAAGCCCGGTTTCTCGACCTTCGAGATCAACGGTCAGCATGTGGAGGTTGGCGTGTCGCTGGCCTTGAATGCCAAGATGCGGGTCGGCACCACGGCTACGACCATTGAAGTCACCGCGACGGTCGGCGCGGAATTGCAGACCGCCAATGCCACCGTCGGCACGACCATGAGCGGCCAGTCTCTCCTCGACCTGCCGAACCTCGGCCGCGACGTCACCACGCTTACGGTGCTTCAGCCGGGCGTGATGCCGGGCGGATATGTAGCCGGCGCGCTACGCGACCAGACGAGCTTCCTTCTCGACGGCGGCAACAACTCCGACGACATGGGCGGCGATACGATCACCTATCAGACCAACATGACCGGAACGGGCGGAACGCAGACCAACGGCATGCCTTCGGGCATTCTGCCCACGCCCGTGGAATCGGTGGAAGAATTTAAGGTCAACACCTTCGGCCAGACTTCGGACTTCAACAGTTCGATCGGCAGCCAGGTGCAGATGGTGACCAAGCGCGGCACCAACCAATGGCACGGGTCGGCGTACGGGTATTACTTCGCCACCGACGTCGGCGCGGCGAACTCGTGGACGAACGATCATACACCCTCGGGTGGCCTGCCTTACACGAAGATCGTCCCCAATCACCGCGATCGCTTCGGCGGCGCGATTGGCGGCCCGATGACGCCCAAGTTTGCCGGCGGCAAGACCTACTTCTTTTTCAACTATGAAGGGCTGCGCTTCCCCAACGACAATACCTATGAGCGCCTGGTCCCCTCGGCCACCATGCGCGAAGGTATCATCTATGTTCCCAATTCCGCAGGCACCTACCTCCCCTACAACCTCAACGCCTCGCCGGTGACGGTGAATGGAACCAGCATCGCTCCCGCTACCTGCCCGGTCGGAGCATGCGACCCCCGCGGCACCGGTTTGAACCCGCTGATCAATCAATTGTGGTCGAAGTATATGCCGCTCGGCAATGACCCGATTTACGGTAGCGGCGACGGTTTCAACACGATCGGCTTCATTTCTCAAATTGGCGCTCCGCTCACCTCGAACAATTACGTGGCGCGCATCGATCACGACTTCGGCGAGAAGAACCGCTTCATGGCCACGTATCGCGACCTGAAACTGGTCAGCCTCACTACCAACCAGGTCGATATCGGCGGCGCGTTTTCGGGCGACACGCTTGGTAATCCGGTCGCAAAGGCTCCCCGCCCCCAGCAGCCGGATCTGATGGTGTTCGCTTTCACCAGCAACATAACGCCAACCATTACCAACGACGTTCGCTTTAACTACACCCGCAACTTCTGGCAGTGGGGCGACAACAACGCTCCGCCGCAGTTGCCCGGTCTGGGCGGCGCTCTCGAAATTGGCGCCGGCTCGGGCGGGACAGCGGAAAGCACCAACGCCCTGATTCCGTACAACGTCAACACGCAGAGCACGCGCCAGCGGTTCTGGGACGGCCAGGACAAGATTCTGCGTGACGACGTCACCATGATCCACGGTAACCACCTGTTGACCTTCGGCGGCCTGTACCAGCGGAATTTCGATTACCACATGCGCACCGACAACGGCAACGGCACCAACAACCAGATCGTGTACCAGATCCAGGGCTCGAACTATATAAACTGGGGGACTGGAGCGGGCTCGTACATTCCGACCGCCGTGGGCAGTTCCTATGCCACCACCTGGGAGAACCTCTACGCCGAAACAGTAGGGATCGTGAGCCTGCCGCAGGTGGTTTATACCCGCGCCGGCTCCAACCTGTCGCTGCAGCCGGTCGGCACCGTAGCTACGGACAAGAGCGTGATTCCGACGTATAACTTCTACTTCGCCGATTCCTGGCATATAAAGCCGACGCTAACCATCAACTACGGTTTGTCGTACGGGCTGGAAATGCCACCCTACTCGCAATCGGCCAACCAGGTGGTCATGGTGGATTCCGCGGATAACCCGATCAATACGCAGGCCTTCCTGGCGGCGCGCGAAAAGGCGGCACTGCAGGGTCAGGCTTACAACCCGACTCTCGGCTACGCTTTGAACGGCAACGCCGGCAGCGGCATGAAGTACCCCTACAACCCCTTCTATGGCGGTTTCAGCCCCCGTATTTCCATGGCCTGGAACCCGCGATTCACTGAAGGTCCGTTGGGCAAGCTGCTTGGCAATGGCAAGACCGTGATTCGCGCCGGTTACGGCCGCATTTGGGGCCGGCTGAACGGCGTCGATCTGGTTCTGGTGCCGCTGCTCGGACCCGGCGTGTTGCAGGCGGTAAGCTGCCCGGGCGCCAGCAGCTCGGGCGGTTGTCTCGGTTCTGGCGTAGTCACCCCGGCTACGGCGTTCCGCATCGGCACCGACGGGCTCTCCGCTCCGCTGCCTACCCCCTCGGCTACGCTGCCCCAGCCGTTCTATCCCAACGTCAACGGCGCCGCGGCGGGCGACGTGGATACCCTCGACCCCAATTACAAGCCCGAGCGTACCGACAACTTCAACGTCGCCATTCAGCGCGAATTGAACTCGAAGACTACGCTTGAGGTCGGCTATGTCGGCCGCATCATCCGCAACGAATATACAGAGGTGAACATCGACGCGGTTCCGACCATGATGACGCTGGGCGGCCAGAGCTTCGCCAGCGCCTTCTCCGGAGTGTACTGGTCCCTCTACAATCAGAACTTCGCGTCCAGCAGTACGGTCGCGGCTCAGCCGTTCTTCGAGAACGCCCTGGGCGGCGCCAGTTCCGCGTACTGCGCCGGTTATTCGAGCTGCACGCAGGCGGTGGTTTCGAAGAACTCCATGAACGATTTCAAGTATGTGGAGACTTCCACCCTCTGGGCCGCTATGAATAAAGCCTCGTCCTGGGTGCCGGGCCAAACCATGGCCAGCGGCGCCGGGCAGGTCACCTCGGCCGCACTCAATGCCAGCTTGGGCTGGGGCAACTACAACGGCGTATACATGACGGTTCGCGCCCGCGATTACCACGGCGCCACCTTTGTGTCCAACTTCACCTGGAGCCGTTCGCTCGGCACGGCCGCTCAATATCAGGCCACCAGCGCGAACACCGTAGTCGATCCGTTCAATATCGCCGCCAACTACGGGCCGCAGAGCTTCGACTATAAGGTGGTTTACAACGCCGCGGTGTTCTACCGGCCGCCGATCTTCCAGCACAGCACCAGCCTGCTGTCGAAAATCGTCGGCGGGTGGACTATCGCTCCGCTGCTCACGGCGCAAAGCGGCGCACCGAACGCGGTGGGCTATTCCCAAGGCACCTGCTCCAGTTGCATGACCTTCGGAGAATCGTCCTCGTCCGGTGAAGAAGCTTACGGCGATCAGGCAGTCCTCTTGTCTAAGTTCACGGGCGGCACTTCGGCCAACTATAATTTGTCCGCTGGTTCGGTCAGCAGTTCGTCCAACCCGTACGTTCCGTCCGGCACGGTGGTCGGCGGGAACAATTCCAGTGGAGTGAACATGTTCACGAATCCGGCCGCGATCGCGGCGGAGTTCCGGCCCTGCGTTCTGGGGACGGATACCAACTGCGGCGGCTACGGCGGTATTCGCAGTATGCCCACCTGGAACCTGGATGCCGAACTGGCCAAGGATTTCAGTCTCTGGAAGGAAAACCGCGTAGGCGCCACCATCACCTTCCAGTTCACGAACGTCCTGAACCACATCCAGATGACCACCCCCAACGGCGTGGAGAACGGAAGTTCGCTGTCGCTGACCGCGCTGTCCACTTTCGGACGTACCACGACTCAGGCCAACACGCCGCGCAACATGGAGTTTGGGTTCCGCGTACACTTCTAAACGGCAAACCAGTATTACCAAAAAAGGGCAGCCCGGTAACCCCGGCCTGCCCTTTTTGTTTTTGTGGCGGCCGCGGACTAGGGGGTCCCCCCCACCAAGCGCCCGGACAAGGCATACTGAAGAGCTGGAATTCCCCCCAGGATGAGCCGCACCAGACGCAAACCGGGCTTGGGCAAAACAAGCGGCGAACGCCCGGGAGCCACGGCCGCCAAAGCGAAGAGTGCTCCCGCTCCGGCGACAGGACGGGCAACCGATTTCGGCATCGCCGTCCTCCTCTTGGCGGCGATAATTGCCGCGTACGGGCAGACGCTGCGCTTCGGTTTCGTCAACTACGACGATCCGGATTACGTCACCGCGAACGTTCATGTTCGAAACGGGATCGCCGCGGACAGCGTTGCCTGGGCGTTCAGGCACTCTTTCGCGGGCAACTGGTTCCCTCTGACGTGGCTGTCCCACATGCTGGATGTCGAGCTTTTCGGCCTCGACAGCGGACTCCACCACCTGACCAGCGTCGCGATCCACGCTCTCGCCACGCTGTTGTTATTCGCGGTCTTGCGCCGCATCACAAAGTCGCGTTGGCCCAGCGCCATGGTAGCGGCGCTGTTCGCGTTACACCCCTTGCACGTCGAGAGCGTGGCGTGGATCGCCGAGCGGAAAGACGTGTTGAGCGCGTTCTTCTGGATGCTGACGTTATAC
This sequence comes from Bryobacteraceae bacterium, assembly GCA_052325345.1. Taxonomy (GTDB): domain Bacteria; phylum Acidobacteriota; class Terriglobia; order Bryobacterales; family Bryobacteraceae; genus JBEKYD01. The sequence continues at coordinate 5,918 of JBKQVG010000276.1, read as the reverse complement.
GCCTACGCCGGCTATGCCGCTCGCCCGGGGCCCGCGCGCTATGCGTTGACCTTGCTTGCGTTTTGCCTGGGACTGATGGCGAAGCCCATGCTGGTGACGCTGCCGTTGGTGCTGCTCCTGGTGGACTACTGGCCGCTCGCGCGGGGAGTGCGCATCCTGGAAAAACTTCCCTTCCTGGCGCTATCGGCGGCGGTCTCGGTAGTCGCATATGTCGTTCACCGGGGAGCGGGGGCAACGGCTTCTTTCGAGATTTTCCCGCTCGCCGTCCGGCTGGAAAACGCGTTGGTTTCCTATGCCGTCTATGCCCTCAAGATGTTTTGGCCGAGCAACCTGGCGGTATTCTACCCATATTCCCGGGGTTCTCTCGCCGTGCCGGCCACTTTCGCCGGGATCGGCCTGGCCGCCATCACCTTTCTGTCGATCCGAATGGCGGCGCGGCGTCCATACCTGATCGTCGGGTGGGCCTGGTACCTGGTGACACTCGCGCCGGTGATCGGAGTGATTCAGGTCGGCGCACAGGCGCGGGCGGACCGCTACACATATATACCGATGGTCGGCTTGTCCATAGCGCTGGTCTGGGGCGCCGCCGAGATCCTGCAAGCTTGGCCGCGAGTCCGGGCAGCCTTAGCCTGGTCGGTTTGCGCGGCGTGTCTTGTCCTGACCTGGTCCCAGGTCCGTTACTGGCGGGATGGAGTGTCGCTGTTCCGCCACGCGGTCGACGTGACGACGGATAATTACGTGGCGCGATTCAATCTGGCCTCGGCATTGGGTGCGCGCGGCGAGGACGTCGAGGCCGCCGGGCAACTCGCGGAGGCGGTCCGGATTCGGCCGAATTCGGCGGCCGCGCGCGCGGAGTTGGGACAGTTGCTGGCCAAACAGGGCCGGCTTCAGGAAGCCCTCCTGCAACTGCATGCGGCCGTTCGCCTGAACCCTTCCGATGCCATCTCCCACTACCGCCTGGGAACAGTATTGGGAGAAGCGGGAAGCCCGCGCGAGGCCGCCGGCGAGTTCATGGAAGCGGTTCGGCTGGACCCAGGCAACGCCGATGCTCATTACAATCTCGGCATATCCCTGGCCAGTCAAGGACATATTGAGCAGGCCGCGAGCGAGTTTGGCGCGGCCGTGAGATTGAGTCCGGACGATGCCTCGGCGCGCTACAACCTTGGGGTTAGTCTCGCCAGGCTGGGGCGCATCCGCGAATCGATCGCGCAACTATCGGAAGCGATCCGCATCGACCCGCGTCTGCCAGGGGCGCGCGAGGCCCTGGACGACGCGATCGCCTCCGAGCGCGCGACCGGAAAATAGCGCGAACCACCCTGCCGCGACACGGAGTTTTCGGAGGGTGCCTGGTTTTGTGTGTTGCGGGTATAATGATGGCTCGTGCCGGGGAAGAAGATTCAGAAGGTCGACGGGCGCGCCGGGACGGGCGGCGCTCCAGTCAGGCTTTGGCCGCGGCACACCCTGCAAATAGCCGCGCTTTGGGCCCTCGCCCTGGCCGCGTACTCCAACTCCTTTGCGGGCGGTTTCGTATTCGACAACGTGCCGATCGTCCAGAACGACCCGCGCATCCGGGCCGCCACGGCGGATAACATCGGCCTCATTTTCACCTGGGAATACTGGTTCGACAGCGGGACCTCCGGCCTCTACCGGCCGTTGACCACTCTCTCCTATCTGTTCGATTACGCCGTGCTTGGCAATGGCTCGAGTCCATCGGGCTATCACGCCGTCAACCTGGCGCTCCACTGCCTGAATATTGCGCTTGTTTACGCGCTGGGGCTAGCGATCCTGGGAGACTCTTTCCCGGCCCTGGCGCTGGCGGCGCTGTGGGCGGTGCATCCCTCGCTGGTCGAATCCGTCACCAATATCGTCGGACGCGCCGACCTGTTGGCGGCTTTCGGCGTCCTCGCCGGCCTGCTGTGTTATATGCGTCGAGCCTCCGCGGCGGGCCGAAAACGGATCGCCTGGCTGGCGGCTCTCGCCGGCGCTCAAGCTATCGCGCTGTTTTCGAAAGAGAGCGGCGCCGTTTTGCCTCTCCTCATGGCGCTCGCCGACTTCACCTGGGCGCGAAAAGAGACGTGGCGAAATCGCGTTGTCCCGTACGCCGTCCTCATCCTTCCGTTCGCCGCGTTTTTCTGCCTGCGATGGCAACTGCACACCCACATGCTGGTGCCGTTTAGCGAGAATCCCTTGACTGGCGCCGGTTTCTGGACCGCGCGGATGACCGCCGTCAAGGTAATCGGCAAGTACCTGTGGCTGTTCGTGTGGCCGGCCCGGTTATCGGCGGATTACTATTTCAACGCCGTGCCGTTGTTCGGCTGGCGGCCCTGGAGCTGGGAGGATGCCAAGGCGTTGATCGCGCTGGCCGCTTGCGCGGGGCTGGTTCTGCTGGCGATTCGCTTTCGCCGCCGAAACCGGCCGCTGTTCTTTTTGCTGGGCTTCTTTTTCGTCGCGCTGGCGCCGGCTTCCAATCTTTTCATCCCCATCGGAAGCATGATGGCGGAGAGGTTCCTGTACCTGCCTTCGGTCGGTCTGGCCGGATGCCTGGTGATCGCCGCGGCGGCAATCGCTCGCGCGGCGCATCTCAGGCGGGCTTGGTGGAAGTGGGCCGCGCTCGGGTTCGTCTGCCTGGCATTCGGGCTGCGAACCCATGCGCGCAATTTCGACTGGCGCGACGACGAAAGTCTCTGGACCAGCGCGATCCGTGCGTACCCGGAGAGCGCGCGGCCGCACAATAACCTGGGCAACCTGCTGCTCGCCAGGTCCGATTTGCCGGGCGCCATCGCCGAGTTGGAGGCGGCCTTGCGAATCCGTCCCGATTACGCGGAGGCGCACTACAACCTGGGCAAAGCGCTGGCGCGAATGCCGGGCCGGCTTCCGCAAGCGATCACGGAATACCGGGCGGCTTTGCGCGACCGCCCCGATTACTCCCCCACGCTGCATTACACTTACGCTCACATCAGCCTGGGAGACGCGCTGGCGCGGGCGCCGGGGAGAATGCCGGACGCGATCGCGCAATATGAGCAGGCGCTGAAGCTGGACCCGAATTCGGCCGAGGCGCATTACGACCTTGGAACCGCCCTGGCGTGGATGCCGGGGAAGACGCCCGAGGCCATGGCGGAGTGGCAAGCCGCGTTGCGCCTCCAACCCGACCTCGCCGAAGCGCACTACAACCTGGGAATTGTGTACGCCCAATCTCCGGACCGGATCGAGGAGGCGGCCGCCGAATACCAGGCGGCGCTGCGGGCTCGTCCGGACTACGCCGAGGCATACAACCAGTTGGGGCGTGTGTTGTCGCGAATTCCGGGAAGGTTGGCGGACGCCATCGCGCAATATCAAGAGGCGGTCCGGATCCAGCCGGATTTCGGGGAGGCGCATTACAACCTGGGAATGGCTTTATTACAAGTACCGGGCCGGACGCAGGATGCCATCGCGGAACTGGAAGCCGCATGGCGCATCAGGCCCGATCCGCAGGGCCGGCGGATGATCGACGAACTGCGCGCACGATTGCGCTAAGAGTTCAGTAGCGGCTTGCTTCGTTCAGCAGCGCGATCGACGCGGCGTCGAGTTTTTGCCCGGTGGCCGCAAGCAAGTCCTGGAGTTGTTCCGGACTGGTAGCGCTGGCGATGGGAGCGGTGATGGTGGGACGCGCCATCAACCACGCCAAAGCGACTGACGCCGGCGTGGTGGCGTGGAGCGAGGCGACTTCATCCAACGCTTCCAGGATGCGCGTGCCGCGCTGGTTCAGGTATTTTTTCAGTCCCTGCCCCCGGACGCTCTTGGCCAGGTCGTCCTCGGAGCGGTACTTTCCGGTCAGGAATCCGCTGGCCAGGGAAAAGTAGGGGATGACGCCGATGCCCGCCGCCTTCGCCACCGGCTCGAGATCGGTTTCGTATCCCTCGCGTTCGTACAAATTGTAGTGCGGCTGTAGGCTCTCATAGCGCGGCAGGTGGTGCGATTCGCTCACCGTCAGAGCCTCGCGCAGCCGCGCGCCGGTGTAATTGGAAGCGCCGATGGCTCGCACTTTACCCTGTCGGATGAGATCCCGATAAGCTTCCAGAGTCTCTTCGAGGGGCGTCGCGGAATCGTCGGCGTGAGATTGATAGAGGTCGATGTAGTCGGTCTGGAGGCGGGTGAGTGAGTCCTCGACGGCCCTCAGGATGTAAGACTTGGAAAGGCCTTTCTTATCCGGCGCCAGTTCCATGCCGACCTTGGTAGCGATGACAACGCGATGGCGGCCGCCGATTCGCTTCAGCCATTTGCCGATAATCGTCTCGGATTCGCCACCCTTGTTGCCGGGAACCCATTTCGAGTAGAGGTCGGCGGTGTCGAGGAAGTTGAAACCGGCATCCACAAAGGCGTCGAGCACGGCAAAAGAAGCGGTCTCTCCGATGGTCCAGCCGAAGACGTTGCCGCCCAGGCACAGCGGCGAAACCTGCAGCCCGCTCGATCCCAGTGGGCGCGGTTCAACGGTATGTCGTAGTTTCATGGCCATGTCCGGTTGGATGCGCGAGCCGCGGAAATGATGCCGTCCACGCGGCTACAGTGTTTTCTGCACCACTTCGTGGGTAATCGGCGGAGCGGAGCTAACCATTAGAAAGACAAGATAGATTATAGCGCCTTCAAACGGTTTGCAAACGTCAAGAAACGTTCGAACACTTGATTCCCCGCGGCTTCCGGCATATTCAACTGAAAGGTCTCGCCGAATTCTAAGCAGAACGAGGAGTTTCGCAAATGTCTATGTCGACACAGATTTCGCGGAATGCGGGAGTTACTCTGGCCGCCGCCTTGCTTGTCATGGCTGCACTCGCCGCGTTGCCGCTGGCAGGTCAGGAGTTTCGCGGCACCATCGCCGGCACCATCACCGACCAAACCGGGGCGGCAATCGCGAACGCGAGCATCGAGGTTCGCGGCACGGACACCACCTATCATTCCCGCCAACCGCATCAGCGCGGTGGGTAAGGCGCTCATGAACGGCCGCAGCTTACGCCCCACAAGAGCACGCCCAGGCCTTGCTTTCCCATACGCTCGGACTCATGGCTGGGTGGTGGTTACGCAGGGTTGGTATGCTAAGCACAGGGAGCTTTCATGAGCCGCGACACACTTCATGATCTGATCGACCGGATTCCGGAAGAGGAACTCCCCGCCGCCAAACGGTTTTTGGAGTACCTGGTCGTCAGTCCGGCTTATCGGGCGGCTTTATTCGCACCGCCGGACGACGAGCCAGTGACTGAAGAAGACGCGGCGGCAATCGCTCGCGCGCGCAGCGAAGTTCGCGCCGGAAACGTGATTTCACATGACGAGGTCCTCCGGGAATTCGGCCTCTGATGAAGTTCGTTTGGCCCGAGTCCGCACGAAGTGAATTGCGAGCAATCGATAGGGAAGCAGCCCTTCGAGTCCTTCACGCGCTGACGGAATACGGCGAATCCGGTAAAGGTGATATCAAGGCGCTCGCTGGCCCGGCCCTGGCATTCGTAGCCACGCCCAACGCTGGTGCAGTGCGCCCCGGCAGCGCCCTCGGGCGTGATCGGCCGGAGGCGCTGAACCGCCCGCCAATTCGGGGGAGTAGCCGGCCGCCTCGGGGCGATGAAAACGGTGGCCTGTTCATCGCTTGATGCGAGGTCGAACCAAAACCGGGTCAGCCTGAACTTGCACCTCTTCGACACATCGAAAGTGGGACGGAGCGGACTGGCACGATTACGGATTACCGTGGGTTGATCGTTCATCGCCGACTCTGCAGAGGTCTTGGCCTGTTCATCGCTTGATGCGGGGTCTGTCATGTCGGAGTAGAGCCTCCGAACTCCTGATGTCGCCGGGCATTTTTCAGGCATTGGGGAAAATTCTCTGACCCAACCGACGGGGAATCGGTGCGGAAAACCGGGTGGGACAGACGATCGTTTTTTGTCGTCTGTCAGGCTGTT
>JBKQVG010000275.1:0-9835 GCA_052325345.1 Bryobacteraceae bacterium | reverse complement strand
GGTGGGACAGACCATCGTTTTTCGTGGTCTGTCGGGCCCTCGCCAAGGCATAACAGCCTGACAGACGACAAACGACGATCGTCTGTCCCACCTCTGGGTCGGGTCATTTTCCCTGGCCACGCGGAATCCCTGGGCGACCTCAGGAGTTCGGAGATTCGTCTCGGCGTTCTTGTCATTCGCCCGCACCCCGCCAGCCCCGCTGGCTTTGTGGGGCAGGTAGTCCGGAGGAAATCCGGGGGACGATCGCTTTGTGTCGTCAGACCACGAAAAACGATGGTCTGTCCCACCCCTCGATCGCCGAAACACGGCTCAACCTGAATTCCACGACATCAGGAGTTCGGAGTCTCGCCTCTGCAGGCTTGACAGCCGGCTCGACAGCCTGCGCCACGACGGGGGGGGTGTCACTTCGGCAGGAACTTGAAATCGGAAATGGCGATTTCGTCGCTGCCCTGGATCAGGAATCCGAACTTGCCCTCGGTGAAATCGCGGCCCGGCTCGACGAAAGTATCCAGTACTTTCCAGTCGTTGCCGACGCGCACCTTTTGCACCAGGTGTTCCGGCGTGACCTCGATCTGAATCGTGAACGCCTTCTGATTTGCGAAATTGACGGGCGCCTTGACCCGCTCGTAGCGCTTGCCTTTTTCGATCACTCCGGCCCAGAAATTCTTCCGGTCCAGCTCGTAGAGCAGGTAGTTCTTGGAGTCGAGATACTGCACGCACCAGCGGATCTGGCCTGCCCGGAATGCGCTGCCGCCTTTGAGCAGTTGCACGGTGAAAGTAAAGACTCCCTTGGGCGGGAGCTTATAAGGCACGAATCCGCCGCCGCTGCGGACCCAACTGTCGCCTTCCTTCTTCCAGTTCTGGGCATCGCCGAAATCCGCCATGCCGCGTGCCACCACGGGTGGCGGCGCGACGGGCCGCGCCAACAGGGAGAAGTCTAATTGCCGGTTCTCGCCGGCGGCCAGTTGGACGCGGGTGGTGGATTCGACGAATCCCGGCGCGCTGGCGGAAAAGGCGTAGCTTCCCGGCGGCAGCTCGATCTGGTTGCCGCGGGCTTCATGCGTCTCGGTTTCGTCGCCGCGGCGGTACGTAATGGTCGCCGACGCGGGGTTGCGGGTGAGGTGGATGGTGCCGCTGGCGGCGGCCAGCACCACATCCGCTCCCGCCAGCACCACGGCCCGGCCGGCGTGGAAGGATTGCTGCAGCCGCTTGGGCAGGTACTGTTCCCGGCGCAGTTCGATCATGTGGCCGCCCGGCGGGATGGCGCTCAGGCTGAAGGATCCGTCCGGCCCCACGGCGCCGGCGTTTCTCTGATCGATGAACACCTCGGTGCCGGCGATCGCGCCGTGGATTTCGAGCGAGCCGAATTGGGGCCGCGGTTTGAGGTCGAACCGCAGGCGCACTTCGGCGCCTTTCTTCACCTCGACGGTCTGGGCGGGCTCGTCCTCGAAGCCGCTCTTGGCCACCCGCACGGTGACCTTTCCGAGTGCCGGGACGCGCAACTGGCCGCGCTCGGTGCGCCGGTGGTACTCCTTGTCGTTGAGAAACACGCGCACGTCGTCCTGGCCGGTCGAGACAATCAGCGTGCCGGCATTGACGTCGGTTTTCAGGAAGGCGGTCAGCATGGGCGCGGCGCCGAAGGTCTCGCTCATGTTGCGCCGATCCTTGCCCTCGCCGAGTACGATCTCGTTCACGCCCGGCTGAAAACCGGTGAGGTCCGTTCCGGCGGGACCGGCATCGTTTTGCGGCTGGCCGTTGACGGTGAGTTTCCAGGGGCCGGCGCTGGTGACGACGCGGGCCCGGTTTCCCAGGCTGGCCACGAGCACCGCGATCATGTTGCGCGCGTTGACGGGGCCGGCGACGGCCGGCATTCGGGCGTCGGCAATCTCAAATGAGAAGGAAGCCTCCCCATCCGGCCCGGTGACTCTCACGGTGTGCGTGCCCGGAGCCACTTTGTCGAGAACCAACTGACCTTCTTCGAGATCGGCGGGCGGCCGATCGTCCACTACCACTTTGCCGCGATCCAGATCGGTCAGCAGGCGAACCGATTGTGCCTGCGGCTGGAGCGTCAGGCTGAGCGCGGCCGGCTGGCGGGCCGTCACGGTGACGGCGCCGGTCGCCGGATCGAAGCCGTCGAGAGACGCAGTGACCTGGTAGGTGCCCGGCGCCAGCGACAACTTGCAGTTGGATGTGCAGGCAGCCGGGGAGTTGCCGCCACCCGCGGCCACCGTTACGGACGCGCCCGGAGGGTTGGTCGCGATGTCCACTTCGACGGTCGCGGTGCGCGCCGCGATGCCCGCCTTGCGCTTCCCGATTTGACGCACCAGCAAAAGGCCGAGCACCAGGACGGCCAACAGAGCGGCTATTGGTCCGATCACCACAGCGCGATTCCAGCGGAAGGTGGGTTGCGGCGGCGCCGGCGGGCGAGCCGGAGGCCCCATAGGGGGCCGAGGCGGATACTGAGGGGCCGCGGCGGGTGCGGGCGGAGGCTGCTCTGGGGGCGCCGAGTCGAAGAAAGGGAATGACAGCGGCAGAGGCGCCGCCACTGGCGGTTCTGGCGGGGCCGACGGCGCCGGTGGCGCGGCGGACGCGGACGCCACCATCTCCTGCCAACTTGGCAGCCGGGGCGGTGGTGCGGCCGGCATCGCGGGTGGAGGCGGGGGCGAATGTGGGGCGGCTTCCTGTTGTTTGAGCAGCTTGCCACGCGCCATCAGGTGCTGCTTGACATCGTTTCCGGTGAATTGTATGTCGAAATCGCCGGGGAAAGCCTGGAGGATTTCGTTGAGCCGGAAATAGACCGGCTTGAGTGCCGCGAGCTCGGTCGCCAAACGGATCTGTTCGTCGAGCCTCTTGAGCTCCTCGTGAGGATTGACGTTTTCCACGCCCACGTTGCCTATCGTACACCCTCCGGAATTATTGAGGCTGCGGGCGTTGGTTCGTGGAGCGGACTCTCAGTCAGCCATGCCGGGGCCCATCCCGGCGCTCGTCTCGCTCACCTTTCATGCTCCCCGCCAAGACGGATAGCCCTCGTCTTGGTCGCGGCTATGCTGGTCTGTAGGGCGGTCCACAATAACCGATGGTCTGCCGTCGTGGCCCGGTACGGAAATCAAGCGCAACGTGACGTTCGCCTACGGCTACCAGGAAATCCAGGGGCGTGTCGATGCCCGGCCGAACCGCGATCGGCGGGCTGGAGTGGGTGATCCGCGGCCAGTAGCCGAAGGTGGGACGGATGATCGGTTTGTGTCGTTTGTCAATGGCCTATCCCACCTGGATTGGCTCAGGCGGTTTTCGCGGCGGCGGTCTGCTGCCCTTTCATCTGGGCCCGGATCGCTTTCATGCGCTCGCGGAAGGCGGCGACCTTCTTGCGGCCGTCGGTGGTGTTATCGATGAGCTTTTCCAGGTTGGCAAACGCTGTGGGAACGTAGGCGGCCCGCAGTTGGGGGAGCAGCGGCTCGATCTTCGAGAAAACGCCGATGTGTTCGCCGTTGGTATCGTTGAACATCTCCATGCTGATGGCGCCATGGTTGACCAGGGCGGCGGCCATCTCCCAATAGCTGGTGACCATGCGCAGGTAACCGCTGCGTTCGCTGAACAAGGCTTTGTTGTAATCGTCCATCGACTCGGGATGGAATTCCGTAAAGTACCAGTCGCGAGCTTTGCGCATGACTTCCTCGCGGCGCAGCTCGTACAATTTCAGAATCAGACCAGCTTCTTCCTGTTTGGACATCGAGACAGTATCTCCTTGGCAATGTCATGGTAGCAAACGCGCCGGGAGGGATGAATGTTGGACATTGTCCATGTAGTATATGGTCTTTGATGGCAACTGGGTGCTTAACCGTTTTTGGGGATTCCCCCGTATTCAACCCGGCAACACGTGTTTGCATGTAGTTACAGAGCCGCGACCGGCAGGGAGCGGTTGTGGTTGTCGATCGCCCATTCTCCTCCAAAACGGTTAAGCACCCACGGCAGCTAGTCAAACAGTGGGATCTGTGGTATTGTACGTACTGGTACCAATTCAGCCATGGACCGATTTCCCGACGGTCCGTGCGAGGAGCGAGTCTGAAGCGGACGGAGAAGGCGACATGCTAGGAGCCATTGTATTTCTCATCATCTTTGTGCTCATCATGCCAGGGATACGCCAGCCGCTGTTTCAGAGGCTGGGCGGGGCCGGCGATTGGATCGGCAAGTGGGCGCCGTTCTCTTATATCGTGCTGGCGCTGTTTCTGGCGGCGACGATTGCGGCGCTGGTCCTGATGATCAAGTGGCCGGCGGCGCCGGAGCCCGAGGATCCTTTGGCCAAGTACAAAAAGCAAGACATCGATGCGGATTAATCTCCGGCAAGGGGACAGGCGGCGCCGGACCATACCGCCCGCTCCCTTTGGTCACGGCTCGGCAGGCGGCGCTATCGCCAATGGCCTTTGTGAAAGCGCCAGCGGTTGCCCTCGTGGCGCCATTCGGGCCTGACCCATACCGCCCGCGGGCGCGTTGGACGCACCCAGTGCCCGGGAGCCCATTCCCACCGCGAACCGCGCAAATCCCAGAACCCGTCAAGCCAGATATAGCCCGGCCCGGGAGCGATGCCCACCACGCCATAACGGGGCTGCGGCGGACCCTCCATCATTACCCCAACCCGTCCCGCGCACGCGGTCATGAGCGCGCTTGTCATCACAAACGCTCCAGCCATCCATTTCCGTTTCATCACGGCCCTCCTGTTTTAGAAACGGAGCGCCCCGCCGGTTCGTTGCGGAGCTGAAACGCAGTTAATGTTAGAAAACGTTCATGGCGCCAGGGACGAATCGCGGGCACGCCTGGGCGCACCGTTCCGGCCGGCGAGAAAAGCGGGGGGGAAAATTAGGTAGCGGCGCGTTCCCGCCCTACAATAACGGTTTCGTATCCGGACACAACCCTATGACCGCAAATCCCGCGCTCGGAGTAGTCTTTCATTGGCTGGGAGGCCTGGCCTCCGGCAGTTTCTACGTTCCCTTCCGCTTCGTGAAGAAATGGTCCTGGGAAACGTACTGGCTGGTCGGCGGCGTATTCAGTTGGATCTTGGTGCCCTGGCTGCTGGGCTCGCACATGACCAGCGACCTCGTGGCGGTGCTGCACGAAACTTCCTGGAATACCCTGTTCTGGGTCTACCTTTTTGGCGTGTTGTGGGGTTTTGGCGGACTGACTTTCGGCCTCACCATGCGGTACCTGGGAATGTCGTTGGGAATGGCCATGGTGCTCGGCTACTGCGCCGCCTTCGGCACCTTGATGCCGCCCATTTTCCACGGGCAGTTCGGGCACGTGCTGCACACCCGCTCCGGGCAGGTCATCCTGGCGGGAATCGCCGTGTGCATGGTGGGCATTGCCCTCGCCGGCCTGGCGGGTGTTTCCAAGGAGCGCGAAATGTCGCCCGAGGAAAAGACCGCGGTCATCAAGGAATTCAGTTTGAAAAAGGGAGTGCTGGTGGCGACCTTTTCGGGTGTCATGAGCGCCTGTTTCTCCTATGGGCTGGACGCCGGCGCCGAAATCCGCCAGATCACCTTGCGGCACGGCACCAGCACATTGTGGCAGGGCTTGCCGATTCTGGTGGTGCTGCTGGCGGGTGGCTTTACCACCAACTTCGTCTGGTGCCTGATTCTGAATATTCGCAACCGGACGGGCTATCAATATTTCTCCTCGCGCATCCGCAACCACCACCCCGGCCGCGAAGAAGAGCTCATCATGGAAAACGCGATCGATGCGCCCAGCGAGGAAGTGGTGGCGGCCCTGCCGGCGCGCGACCCGCAGGATGCGCCCGAGCGTGCGCCGATGCGCAACAATTACATTTTTGGCGCCCTGGCCGGCACCATCTGGTATTTCCAGTTCTTCTTCTATACCATGGGCGAAACCCAGATGGGCGTCTATAAGTTTTCCAGTTGGACGCTGCACATGGCCAGCATCATTATATTCAGCAGCCTTTGGGGCATCGCCCTGCACGAATGGCGGGGCGCCAGCGTGCGCACCAAAAGCCGGCTGGCGCTCAGCCTGGCCGTGCTGGTAGCGTCGACCGTTATCGTCGGTTATGGGAACTACCTGGGCACGCTGCCATCGGCCGGCTAGCGGCTTGGAGCGGGGATTGCTTGTGGATTTAGAAAAACTAAAAAGACCGTTTAGGAAAATACCTTTGAATCCCTCGGAACGTCGGGTTATGCTACACCAAGCGCTGAAAAGGACATTTAGGACTTGAATTCCGCTCACTTTGGGCGGAAAATAAGCCCAGGGTTTAGAGGTTTTTCAGTCGTCAACTACTTGGCTTCCAAGGAGATGTCAATGTCGTTTTTTGGGGTCTTTGCAGATGTCAGATGCAAGGCGGCAGTCGTTTTGCTCGCCCTTGCGGTTTCCGGCTTTCTGGCGCCAGCAGCCAGAGCCCAACAGGTGGCCGTAGCGCAATTGGACGGTTATGTCACCGATCCGAGCGGACAGGTGATCGCCGGCGCTCAAGTCAAGGCCGTTGAAGTGGATCGCGACCAGGTACACCTGGCCACCAGCGATGTCACCGGCCGCTACCAATTCCCCAACCTTCCAGCCGGTCATTATCGGCTCGAAGTCAGTTATAAAGGCTTCAAAACTTACGTACAGCGGGGCATCGGGCTCGACGCGGGCAATAATCGCACCCAGTCCGTCACGCTCGAAGTCGGCTCGACCACGGAAAGTATCGACGTCACCGCCAACGCCGCCCAGGTGGAAACCAAGGAAAATTCCATCTCGCAGCTCGTGGACAACGAGCGCATGATCGATCTGCCGCTAAATGGCCGCAACCCGGCACAACTGCTGGCCATCTCCGGCTATGCCACCAACAGCATGACGCTCAACGGAGGCGACCTGACCGGCAGCAAGAACATTCAGGGTTCCCAAGGTTCCACGTCGTATTCGGTGGCCGGAGGTGCGGCCAACGGCGTCAACTACCTGCTCGATGGCGGCGACAACAACGACGCCTTCAGCAACGTGAACCTGCCCATACCCGTGCCCGATATGCTTGCGGAATTCAACGTCATGACCAGCAGTCAGTCCGCCCAATACGGGCTGCATCCGGGCGGTACGGTCAACATCGTGACCAAGTCGGGCAGCAACGCGTTCCACGGCGACTTTTTCGATTTCTTGCGAAACGGCGACCTGAACGCGCGTCCAAGAGGCATCGCCAGTTCGCAGCCGATCCGCGACTCCCTGAAGCGCAACCAGTTCGGCGGCACCGCCGGCGGACGGATCATCAAGGACAAGCTGTTCTTCTTCGGCGGTTACCAGGGTACCCGGCAGCGCAGCAATCCGGCTGGCACCACCGCCTACGATCCGACGGCGGCAACCCTGTCGGGTGACTTCAGCGTGGTGGATGGCGCCAAGTCGGCCGGCGGTTGCCTCTCTTCCGCCAGAACCCTGAAGAGCCCCAGCGGTACGCCCTATCCCAACAACCAAATTCCCGTTTCCACCTTCGACCCGGCGGGATTGAAGCTGGCCTCCACGTACTTCCCGACGTCCACGAATCCTTGCGGGACCGTCACCTACGGCGATCCGGCCAACAATCCCGACGACCAATGGATTGGCCGCATCGATTACAACATCAACAGCAAGAACATCTTCTTTGGCCGTTACTATATTTACGATTATTACGGCGAGGCAGTCTTCCTCAACAACAATGCCCTGACCACCCTGGCGGCGCCGGCCAATTGGGATCGTTCGCAGACCATGACAGTGGGCGAAACCTATACCGTGAGCCCCACGGCCGTCAACTCGCTGCACCTTACCTTCGATCGCCGGCGCGACAATCGTTCTGCTCCTCCCAACCTGTTCAGCCCAGGCACCCTGGGCGTGAATATGTTCATCAACCAGTCGAATTACACCCAGCTTGCCGTCAGCAGCTACTCCGGAGGCGGGTTCTCCGTCGGCTGTGGCACCTGCGCGCTGGCGAATTTCGATATCAACACCTATCAGTTAGCCGACGATTTCACCCTCATCCGCGGCCGCCATCAGATCGGCTTCGGTTTCGACGGCCGCAAGGACCAGTTCAACTCTTACAACTATCAGCAGGCCAACGGTCAGTTCACCTTCAACGGCACCTACACGGGCGACGGCATGGCGGACCTGCTCACCGGCCAATTCTCCGGTTTGACCGATGGCAACGTGATTTCCGATTACCTGCGCCAGACGGTGATGGCCGCTTACGTGCAAGATGCCTTTAAGGTCTCGCAGCATTTCAGCATCAACTACGGCGTGCGTTGGGAGCCGTCGGTGCCGTCCTACGACAAATACGGCCGCGGCAATCAGTTCAGTTGGCCGTTGTTCCTGCAGGGCTGGCACACCGCGGACCCGCGGTACCCCACTGCGCCCGCGGGGCTGATCTTCTCTACCGATAGCGCGCAAGATCCTTACGGGAAAGCTCTCACCAAGTCCCACTGGGCGACCTTCTCGCCGCGCCTCGGATTGGTGTGGGATCCCAAGGGCGATGGCAAGCAGACCATCCGCGCTGGTTTCTCGCTGATGCACGACACGACCGAGCTGTTCTATCCCGAACGCTGGACCACCAATTCGCCCTACGTCTCTTCGATCACCATCAACAGTAACGAGTTTTTTGTGGGAAGCAACCTGTTCTCCAATCCCTTCAACGGGTACGTCTTGAACGGCAAACCCGGCGATCCGTTCCCCGGGAACGCGGTCTTCCCCACGTATGAATTCAACGTCAGTATTCCGCCCAACCTGCCGGTCACGTACATGATGCAATGGAACCTCAGCTACCAGCGGCAGATTGCCGCCAACTGGGTGGTGCAAGCCAACTACCTGGGCAACGCCGGCCGGGATATCTGGGGATCGACGGATGTCAACTACTCCATCCCAACCGCGGTTGTCAACGGCGTCGCGCCCAGCGCCTCCAATGTCAACGCCCGCCGCCTGACGAGTCTGGTCAACCCCGCCCTCGGACAATACTACGGCGAAATCCAGCAGAGCGATTCCGGCGGCACCTCCGAGTATCATGCGCTGTTCCTCTCCGCCCAGCACCAGTTCGCGAAGCACTTCACGATGCGGACCAATTACACCTGGAGCCACTGTTCGAGTTCTTGGGACTTCGCCGGCGAGCTGGCAGGCGTTGTTTATCAAAATCCGCTCAACCGCGCCGAAGGCGAACGCGGCAATTGTGGCTATGACCACCGGCAGGTGTTTGTCGCCACCGTGGTCGCTTCCAGCCCGGGCGTCGGAAGCGGGTTTGCCAAGGCGCTGACCAAGGAATGGCAGGTTTCGCCGATCATCAGCTTTCAAACCGGCTACCCGATCCAGCTCAGCGTTGGCGGCAAGGACATTTCCCTCAGCGGTCAGTTGCTCGACCGTCCCGAAGTGATCGAACCGGGTCAGGTGCATCAACTGCCGGCGCCCGCCACTGGCCCATTCTGGTTTAACCCGAACGCATTTATATGCGCGGACTCGGTGGCAAACGTGGGCGCTTCGACCCTATCGCCCAACTGCGTCGCTGCGACCGCTGCGACCGCTGCGTTCGGGAACCTGGGCCGCAACGCCCTTTATGGCCCCGGCTCCATCCAATGGGACATGGCCGTCAGCCGCCAGTTCGCCTTCAAGGAGCGGTGGAAGCTCGAATTCCGCTCCGATTTCTTCAACATCATGAACCACGCCAACTGGAACAACCCGGCCGGCAGCCTCACCAGCAGCACCTTCGGCCAGGTGACAGGGTTCGGCACCCCGCGCCAAATTCAGATGGCGATGAAGCTGTACTTCTAGGTTCCGACTCTCTTTAGGGCGCGTTACGTAATAGCCGCGCCAACCGCTCCCTTACGGTCGCGGCTCTGACTCTCGGCATGACGCACCG
>JBKQVG010000274.1:0-2876 GCA_052325345.1 Bryobacteraceae bacterium | reverse complement strand
GTTCAAGGGTTCGACGCCGATCGTGACGCCGGCGTCGGTCGCCGCCTTGCCGAGCTCGCGGAGGTTCTCGACGCACCATGCCCATTCCCGCTTTTTCTGCTCATCGGGAATCAAACGGGTCTTGCCGACCGCGGAATAGACCGGTCCCGAGAAGAGACCGCTGCCCACTTTCTCCGCAAACCGAACGCTCTCCTGTATGTAGTCGACGCCAATCTTCCGGATCGCCGGATCTTCGTTGGAGATGTCGCGCGTCGGTCCGAAAGCTCCACAGACCGTCACCGATAGGCCGTTAACCTCCGCCATCTTCCGCAGCAGTTTCGCGACAATGATCGACGCATCGTCGAGCGCGACCTCCAGAACGTCGAACCCCATCTGCTTCACCTTGGGGATGAGATGGAAATCTCTCGTGCTGAATGGCGACGTCCATACCCAGGTGTTCACGCCGATCTTCATCGTTCCCTCCCAGAATCGCGGAAGCCCGGCGGCTGCCCGTCGGATTGGACGGCTCGCTCCGGATTTGTCAGTTTCAATCTGCCCGATCGCGCCGTAAATGAGCATTCGCGCTAGAAATATGAGATATCTGCCCGCCGACTCCGCGCTGGGCAGAGCCGGCGTCGCCCCGGCGCTACCCGAAGAGTACCGGCCCCATCGATCGCGATCGACACACCCTCAGCAATATCGTCGTTTGCAGCATCTCCGTGGCCAAGTCGCGATCTCCACCCAGCGTCCGTTTGCCGCGCTCTCCAGCACTGCATCGCACACACGCTGAGTTTGCAGGCCGCTCGCAAAATCCGGCTGCGCCGGCGTGCCCGATTCGAGACCAGCAACAAAATCCGCGACCGCATTCAGGAACGTGTGCTCGTAGCCGATGCACGTGCCGGGCACCCAGTAGTGGCTCATGTAGGGGTGCTCGGAGTTCGTGACGTGGATCTTACGCCATCCCGTAAGATGCGACTCTACCTTCTTGTCGGACTGCGGCTCCCGATATTCGAAGAACTGCAAATACTCCGGTTCCTCTAGATCGAAATAGACACTGCCGTCGGCGCCGTTGAGTTCAAACGTGTTGAAGTTCTTCCGCCCGCGCGCATATCGGGTCGATTCGAACGTGCCGAGCGAGCCGTTGGCGAACTCCGCCAGGAACATGCAGGCGTCGTCGATAACGACCGGCTGAACTTTGCCGGTGACGGCGTGGCGGCGCTCCTTGACAAAGGTTTCGGTCTTGGCGACCACGCGACGGACCGGGCCGTTCAGCCACATCGCGGTGTCGATAGAATGCGCCAGCAGATCACCGGTCACGCCACTGCCGGCATCCGCCGCGTCCAGCCGCCACAGCGCCGCCCCGCCCTGCGGCACATCCGCCGAAATCGTCCAGTCCTGCAAATATGTGGCGCGGTAATGGAACGCTCGGCCAATCCTGCCTTCCTCGATGATTTGTTTGGCTAGCGAGATGGCCGGCACCCGGCGGTAGTTGAAGAAGATCATATTGGCGACGCCGGCGGCCTTCACAGCGCGCACCATCGCCTCGCCCTCGGCGACGTTCATCGCCAGCGGTTTCTCGCAGACCACCATCTTGCCGGTCTGGGCGGCGGCGATCGCGATCTCCTTGTGCGCCACGTTCGGCACGCAGATGTCGATCAGATCAATATCCTTGGCCTCGATCAACCGCCGCCAGTCGGTCTCGACCCGCCCGTACCCCCAGGTGCGCGCGAATGCTTCGGTACGCCCGCGGTCGCGCCCACAAACAGCCTGCAAAACCGGGTGGTGCTGCACCGAGAAGAAATTGTTGAGTCGCAGGTAGGCGTTGGAGTGGGTGCGGCCCATGAATCCGCAGCCGATAAGGCCGACGCGAAGTTCTTGCATCTTCGTCGCTCCTTCAGCCGAACTTCTTGTTGAGCTTGTCGATGTCCGTCTTGCAGGACTCCGTCGCACCCCAGGCGTCGGGGTAGAAGCAGAGATCGATCGCCCACCAGTCGTCCGGCAGTCGGCTTGCCTTCACCAACTCCGGCAGGAGGGCGTCGAAGTCCAGCACGCCGCTGCCGAACGGCGGATGTGCGGAAGTTTCGTCGGTGCCGTCTGCCGCCTTGTGGCAGGTGTTGTCGGAGTCGATCAGGTGGATGTGGTTGATACGGCCGGTAAGCGAACGAATGAAGTCGATCTGGGTTGGGAAAACGTCTTTCGCGCCTTCCTGCCGCGAACCGTTCACGCCCACCATCTGTCCGTGGCAAGTGTCGTAGAGCAGTCCGAAGTTCGCGCGCCCGACGGCATCATGAATTCGCAATATGTCCGAGGGCTTGTTGAAGGCGAAGCCCGGCTCGAACTCCCAGGTGACCACTTGCTCATTGGCGTCCGCGATATCGCAGCACGTGCGCCACGTCCGCACGACGCGGTCGAAAGCGGTTGCATACTCCACCTCGCGGTGGATTGTTGGCGGCTGCACGCAGTCCACCCGGATGGTGGAAATGCCGAGATCATGCGCGAAGTCCGAGTTGCGCTTGAACTCGAAAATGTATTTGCTCTGGTCGTCCGTGTTGATGAGCTTCTCGCCCCAGAGGTTGGCGGCGATGCCACTGAACCCAAGGCCGCGCTCGCGCATCTGCGCCGCTAGCTCGAGGCGCTGTGACTTCTCCGGCATGGCGCCCGGCCAATCGGCGTCCGCGCCGGCCGGATTGCCGGGGTTGGGATGGGGCGGGAACGCCCCCAGCTCCAGCCCGTCGAAGCCGAGCGCCTTCAACTTGTCGCACACAACGTTGAACGTGACTGGATGATCAACGTACGGTCCAATTGTGTAGGCCCATGAGCCAATGGAAATGCGTTTGGTCATGACATCACTCTCTGATCAGGTGTGCTGCGTCGGGGTTGCCCGGTCCGAAGTGCTT
>JBKQVG010000273.1:0-24659 GCA_052325345.1 Bryobacteraceae bacterium | reverse complement strand
ACGTGAATTTCGGTGGGGATGTATTGCGCGTCGAGATAGAGCTGCTGCAGCAGCGAAGAGTAGAACTCGGGCGGGTCGAATGCCGCCTGGTCCTCCCAAAAGAACTCCCGCCGGTCGACCACCTGGCCGTGGCGCAGGTGAAAAAGGTTGAGGGCCACCAGCGGCGGTTCGGCGTAGCTCGCCAGAATATCGATGTCGTCGCCCTTGGCGGCCGCCACCTTCTGCCGTTCTTCGATCTCTTCCACCGTGGAGAGCAGGTCGCGCAAGCCGGCCGCCTCCTCGAAGCGCGTCTCCGCCGATGCCTCTTCCATTCGCGCGCGCAGCTCGCGCGCCAGGTCGCCGTGGCGGCCTTCCAGAAACAGGCGGGTATCGCGCACCGCGCCGGCGAAAGCCTCGTCCGTGGTCAGAGCTTCCACGCACGGCCCCAGGCAGCGGTGAATATGATATTGCAGGCACGGCTTGGGATGGAACCGCGTCAGGTCCACTTTGCAGGACGGCACCTTGAAGTGGCGATGGATGAAGTGCACCAGGCGGTGCGCCAGGTTGGCCGGAAAAAACGGGCCGAAATACGTGGCGCCATCCTTGCGCAGCCGGCGGGTTACGTACACCCGCGGAAAACGCTCCCGCGTCAGCTTGACGTACGGGTACGTCTTGTCGTCGCGCAACAGGATGTTGAAGCGCGGCTTGTATTGCTTAATGAGATTGTTCTCGAGCGCCAGCGCCTCTTTTTCGTTATCGACCAGGATGTAATCCAGGTCGGCGGCCTCGGCAATGAGCGTGCCGGTTTTGACGTCCGCCAGCTTGTCTTCGGAAAAGTAGCTGCGCACGCGGTGCCGCAGGCTCTTGGCCTTGCCGACGTAGATCACCCGGCCGCCGGCGTCTTTGTACAGATACACACCGGGCTCGATGGGCAGTTGCGCGGCCTTTTCGCGTAGGTCCATGAAGGGGCGGTTATAATTGGATTATGTCACGCTGGGCTTTGCTGCTGTTAGCTGCCGGCGTGTGCCTTGCCGAGGCACAGAGCGCGCCGTCGCAACAGCCTCCGCCGAATACCACCACGCTCAAGAAAGAGCGTCCCCCCCAGGCTACGGGGGCCGAGGAGGATCCGCCGGAGGAAGATACCTCGCTGTCCGTCGATTCCTACGCCTTTAACCCGCTGCAGTCGAAAAAGAGCGTGGATATCGGCAACGAATACGCCAAGAAGCGCAACTTCCGGGCCGCCGCCGGCCGCTATAAAGAAGCTACCAAGTGGAACGACGGCAATAGCGAGGCGTGGTTGCGGCTGGGCGAAGCGGAAGAGAAACTGAAGGACCCGCAAAGCGCCCGGGCAGCCTACGCGAAGTATCTGGAACTGGCCTCCGACGCCAAAAACGCACCCGAGATCCGCAAAAAACTGGCCAAGCTGAAGTAAGGCGTTTGTGCGTCGTTGTGCATTTTTGTGCGTGCCTTCGTAGCCCGTGGCGCGGCCGCGGAAGGCGGAAGAATATGGCCACAGATGAACGCAGATAAACGCAGATAAAGAAAACAAAGGATTTATCTGTGTTCATCTGTGTTCATCTGTGGCTCGAATTTGATTTTTCAGGCTTCGCGGGCAGCCGCGGTCCACGCGCTTGCCCGATCGGCCTCTATCCTGCTAAGATGGCAGTTTAGATTCACTGAGGAGATTTCTGTCCTATGGCACAGGTATGCGATGTGTGTGGCCGCAAGCCGCAATTCGGGAACAAAGTCAGTCACGCTCATAACGTTACCAAGCGCCGCTGGAACTTGAATTTGCAGTCGGTCCACGCGCTGGTGAACGGCGCCGGCAAGCGCATCCGGGTGTGCACCTCCTGCATTCGCTCGGGCAAAGTTCAGAAGGTCGCGTAATCCGTTCCCGCCGGCTTCGGGCTTTCTAGCGCCGCTCCTGGCGGTCGGACCATTGCAGGCAGGCGCCGCCAAAAGCCACCAGTGAGCCGCACACCACGCATGCCGCCAGGACTGCGCCGCCGGACGTGAAGCGGTAGCCGCTGAATACGTAACCCTTCGCCAGGAACACCAGCACGGCCAGCGTCCATACCAGAAACAGCCAACGCAGCTTGCCCGCCACGGCCAGCAACACGCTCAACAATCCGAAGAGCGACCCGAAAAACACCCAATGCACCAGCGCCGTGCCGGTCCACGGCAGCATGTCCAGGCGAAGAAAAACCGTCGGCGATGTCATCGCCAGCGAGGCCACGACCAGGAGAAAGAGGGTTAGTACCAGGTGGAACAGGTAGCTGAAAATACGCACGAGGGTTTTCAGGGCCGCCACTATGCCGCAACCTCCTTTGGTTGAAAGGGTTATTCTAGCAACATCGGAGGATCGCGGGCGAAATCTCGCGCGCCAGTACCGGATATTGCGAACCTGTACCTTGACCCCTTTACTTTCAATTCGTTACAATGGCTTGAAGGGGAAGTGTAATCGCGCAGACCATGGGCACGGAAACAGCTCTCAGATTGCGGCACCGTGAGATCTTGAGTTCCATCGTCCGAATGTATATCGAGACGGGTGAACCGATTGGCTCGCGCACCCTCTCGCGGCTGCGCACCCAGTCCCTGAGTCCGGCTTCTATCCGTAACGTAATGGCGGACTTGGCGGATGAGGGATACCTCGCCCAGCCGCACACTTCGGCCGGCCGCGTGCCTACCGAGAAGGCCTTCCGCGTCTACGTGAGCCTGCTCACGGCGGCGCGGGTCGCGGGAAGCGAGTCGGACCGGCTGCGCACCGAGTTCAGCGGATTGCCCACCCTCGGCGCGCGCGTGGAACGCTCCAGCCAGGTGCTGATGGAAATGACGCACAACGTGGGAATCGCGGCGGCGATCCCTTCCCTGACTCAGGAGCTCGATCAGATCGAGCTGATTCCGCTCTCCGACAGCCGGGTGTTGATGGTCTTGGTGACGCGCGACCGCGAAGTGCACAATCGGGTGGTGGCGATCGACGAGCCGGTGCCGGCCGAGGATCTCATCTCCATCCGCAACTACGTCAATCGCAACTTTTCCGGCTGGCAATTGGGCGACGCGCGGCGCGAGTTGGTGCGCCGCATGCTGGAGGAACGGGCCCTTTACGACGCCATGATGCGTAAGTTGCAGATTCTTTTCCAGAAGGGTCTGCTCGACCTGGAAGTGACGCCCGAAGTGCACATGGAGGGCGCATCCAATCTGATAGGCCTGGATTTGCGCATCACGCGCGAGAAACTGCGCGATTTGCTGCGCGCCCTGGAAGAAAAGAAGCGCCTGATCGAACTGCTGGATCGCTTTCTGGAGGAGCCGGGCGGGGAGCTGCAAGTGCGGGTGGGCCTGGAGGAAGCGCATCCGGCGATGAAGGATTTGGCCCTGATCGGGATGAACGTGCGGATGGCCAGCGGGCAGCCCGCCAAGGTGGCTGTGCTCGGCCCCATGCGCATGCACTATGAGCGCGTGATGGCGGCCGTCCTGCAAACCAGCCGGGCCTTGGCCGGCGCCCAATTCTAAGAAAAGGGGCGCGCCAACCGAGCCGCGGCCGGAGGAAGCGGTTCTTCGAGCGCCCTGCAACGAACGCCTCTTTTGACCGGATTGACGCTTTTGGTAGGCTAGAATCAGTGGAACCTGTGAATCCAGAATCGAACGTTTCCGATGTTTCTCCTTGCGACTCCTTGCCGGTGGAAACGCCCGACTCTCAACTGGCCCATCTGGCGGCGGAACGCGACCGCCTGACGGCGGAGAAGGCCGACCTCGAAGACCGCCTGCTGCGCGCCCGTGCCGAGTTCGATAATGCCCGCCGCCGCAGCGAGCGCGAGCGTTCCGAGTACCTGCAGTTCGCGGCCATGGACCTGGTCCGGGACATCTTGCCGGTGCTCGACGATTTCGAACGCGCCCTCAAGGTGGAAACCGCCGACGCCAGCTACGCCAAGGGAGTCGAGTTGATTCACCAGCGCCTTTCCGAGTGCCTCAGGAAGATCGGCCTGGAGCCGATCGAGAGCGCCGGCAGGAAATTCGATCCGAACCTCCACCAGGCGGTGGATCGGGTGGAAACCCAGGATGTGGAGGATCAAACCATCCTGAGCGAGTATCAGCGGGGTTATAACTTCAAGGGCCGTCTCCTCCGGCCGGCGATGGTGAAAGTCGCCGTCAGATCCTAAAATGGCAAATCCAGTGTCCAAGCGAGATTACTACGAAATCCTGGGCGTGTCCAAGGAAGCCGGCGACTCGGAGATTAAGACTTCGTATCGCAGGCTTGCCTTGCAATACCACCCCGATCGCAATCCCGATAATCCGGACGCGGAGGAGCGCTTCAAGGAAGCCTCGGAAGCCTACAGCGTGCTAAGCGACGCGCAGAAGCGGGCGGCCTACGACCGCTTTGGCCATGCCGGTCTGCAGGGCTCGGCGGCGGGCCCGCAATTCAATCCCGATGCCTTCGCCGATTTCGGCGACATCCTGGGCGATTTCTTCGGCTTTAACGACCTGTTCGGCGGCGGACGGCGGCGCACCCGGACGCAGCGCGGCGAAGATGTACGCTACGATCTCGAAATCGCTTTCGAAGAAGCCATGTTCGGCCTCACCGCCGAAATTCAGGTGCCCCGCATGGAGCCCTGCGAGCGCTGCCGCGCCACCGGCTCGGAACCCGGCAGCGGGCCGGCCACCTGCCCCACCTGCCACGGCCGCGGCGAGGTCCTCTACCAGCAGAGCTTTCTCTCCATCCGCCGTACCTGCAACACCTGCATCGGCACCGGCCGGATTATCCGCAACCCTTGCGCCGAGTGCCGCGGCCAGGGCCACCGCCAGGTGCGGCGGAAGTTGAAGATCAATATCCCGGCGGGCGTGGATGACGGTACCCGCCTGCGCCTGGCGAACGAGGGCAACCCCGGCGCCGCCGGAGGCCCTCCCGGCGACCTGTACGTTTTCCTCAAGGTCAAGGAGCACGCTTTCTTCGAGCGCCACGAAAACGACCTGCACTGCACCATCCCCATCAACTTCGCTCAGGCCGCGTTGGGCGCCGAAATCGACGTTCCGACTCTCGAAGGCCTGCACCGCCTGAAAATCCCCGAGGCCACCCAGAACGGCGCCGAGTTCCGGCTGCGCCACAAGGGCGTGCCCATCCTCAACGGCGGCGGACGAGGCGACCTGCACGTACACGTCAGCGTGCGCGTCCCCACCCGCCTCACCCGCGACCAGCGCAAACTCCTGGAGCAGCTTCGCGATTCCCTCCCGGTGGACAACGCTCCCGCCGGAAAGGGCCTCTTCGATAAGGTCAAAGACTACTTCATGTAGAAAACCCCGCCCATGTGTACATTGATCATGGTACAGTGTACATATATGCAGTACACGGCAACCGAATTCCGCAAGCACCTGTTTGCCGCCCTCGACCGCGCTCTCCACGGCGATACCATCGAAATCTCCTACAAGGGAGCCTCGCTCCGCATCGCATCGGCCGGCTCTCAGTCGAAGCTGGCGCGGGCAAAGCGGCAGAACATCCTGCTGTGCGATCCGGATTCCATCGTCGGCAGCGATCCCAAACTGACCGCCAAAATGCAAGCTGCCTGGCGCCGGGATTGGCAAAAGCTGTGATCGCGTATCTCGACACCCACGTCGCCGTCTGGCTGTACGCGGGCTTAATCGAGCGTATTTCGCGGGCGGCCAAGCAGCGGATCGAAGAGTGCGATCTGCTGCTCTCGCCCATGGCCCTCCTCGAATTGCAATATCTGTACGAGAGGAAACGCATCACCGTCGATGCCGGTGAGGCCTACGGTTATTTGAACGCGACCTTCGGGATCGCCTTGTGCGGCTTGCCGTTCGCCGCGGTGGCGCTTGCGGCGGCACAGGCGAGATGGACCTCCGACCCATTTGACCGGATCATCGTGGGCCAGGCACAGGCCAACCATGAAGCTTCTTTGATCACGGCCGACTCCGAAATTCGCCGTCACTATGCCGGCGCCGTCTGGTAGTCCCCTACTCTCCCAGCAAGCCCAGCAGTTGCTCTTCGTTCATGACGGGGATCTTCAATTCCTTCGCTTTCGCCAGTTTCGATCCCGCGTCTTCGCCGGCAACCACGTAGTGCGTCTTCTTGCTCACCGAGCCGGCCACCTTGCCGCCGGCGGCTTCGATGCGCCGCTTGGCATCCTCGCGGGTAAGCGTCGGCAGGCTGCCGGTGAGCACGAAGGTGAGTCCCTGGAATGGTCCCTTGGCCGAACGCCTGATCTGCTGATAAAACACCAGGCCGGCCTGCCGCAGACCCTCCACCAGGCTCCGGTTGCGCGGCTCGCGGAAGAACCGGTAGATGCTTTCGGCCACCTTGGGACCCACTTCCTCGGCTTCCTGCAGTTCCCCCACCGTGGCGGCGGCAATCGCGTCCAGCTCGCCGAAGAAGTCGCCTAAAAGAGCGGCCGTGCGCTCTCCCACGAAGCGAATCCCCAGCGCCGCCAGAACCCGCGGCAGCGGATTCTGTTTCGACTTCTCGATGTTCTCCACCAGCTTGGCGGCGGATTTGGCGCCCATCCGGTCGAGGTCCTTCAACTGGTCCACGGTAAGCGAATACAGGTCGGCCACGTTCTTGATGAGGCCTTTGTCCACCAGTTGCTCCACCAGCGCCTCGCCCAACCCGTCGATATTCATCACCCCGCACGAGGAGAAATGCAGGATCGATTGCTTCAGGCGCGCCGAGCAGTTGGTATTGATGCAGCGGATGGCCGATTCGCCTTCCTCCCGCACCACCGTGCCGCCGCACACCGGGCAGCGTTCGGGCATGCGAAACGGTTTGCGCGGCGAGCCCTGCACGCTCACGCGCACCACTTTGGGAATCACGTCGCCGCTGCGCTCGATCACCACTTCGTCGCCAATCTCGAGCCCCAGCCGTTCGATTTCGTCCTCGTTGTGCAGGGTGGCGCGGGAAACCGTGACCCCGCCGACCTCCTTCGGCTCCAGCACCGCTACCGGCGTCAGCGTTCCCGTGCGCCCCACCTGGACTTCGATTCCCACCACCCGCGTCTTCGCCTGCCGCGCCGGATATTTGTACGCGATCGCCCAGCGCGGCGCCCTGGCCGTAAACCCCAGCGCCCGCTGCTGCGCCACCGCATCCACTTTCACCACCACCCCGTCGATCTCGTAGGGAAGGGTGTCGCGCGCCGCCTCCCAGCGCGCGCAAAACTCCAGCACTTCGTCCACTCCGGCGCAGAGTTGGCGCTGGCGTTTCACCTTGAAACCCAGCCGCTCCAGAGCCTCCAGCGCCTCGGATTGGGTGGCCAGCGCGGGCTCGCCGTCCACCAGCAGGAAATACGGGTAGAAATCCAGGCGCCGGGAAGCCGTCACGCGCGGTTCCAGCACCCGCAGCGAGCCCGCCGCGGCGTTGCGCGGATTGGCGAATCGCGCCTGTCCATTGGCGTCGCGCTCGGCGTTCAAGCGTTCGAAGGCGCGCCGGTTCATCACCGTTTCCCCGCGCGCCTCGAACTCGTCCGGCAAGCCGGCGCGGGCGTTCACCCGCAGCGGAAGCGAGCGGATGGTGCGGGCGTTCTCGGTTACGTCCTCTCCAATTTCGCCGTCGCCGCGCGTCACCGCCTGCGTAAAACGGCCCTCTCGATAGCGCACCGCCGTCGACAGGCCGTCCATCTTCAGCTCCGCCATGTAGCGGTAGCTTTCGCCCGGGAGCAATTCCGCCACCCGCCGGTCGAAGTCGCGCAGCTCCGCCTCGCTCAGCGCGTTGTCCAGGCTGAGCATGGGCGAGCTGTGGCGGACCTTGACGAAGCCCTCCCGCGGCTTGCCGCCCACCCGCTCGCTCGGCGAATCGGGCGACGCCAGCTCCGGGTGCTCCTTTTCGAGATCCACCAGGCGCCGCATCAGGGCGTCGTACTCGGCGTCTGAGATCTCCGGCTGGTCGGCGACGTAATAAAGATATTCGTGGCGGCGCAATTCGTCGCGCAGCCGTTCCACTTCCCGCGCGGCATCCGACATTGGGCTGCTCATCTACCTACCAACGAGTTTATAACGCGATTACGGAGGTTCCGGTGCCCCCTCCCCGTCCAATCAAACGCGCTCTGTTCGTAACATTGGTTTCAATATCCCCAGTTCTCATGCCGCACAGGGAGGCGATTCAGCGCCTCGCGCAGCTTCAGGTAGCTG
Organism: Bryobacteraceae bacterium; assembly: GCA_052325345.1. GTDB lineage: Bacteria > Acidobacteriota > Terriglobia > Bryobacterales > Bryobacteraceae > JBEKYD01. The sequence continues at coordinate 16,553 of JBKQVG010000273.1, read as the reverse complement.
TCGATCGCCTGCTTCATTCGGCGGATCTTTGGTTGCCAATATCCTGCTCTGTCCAGATCGTCGCGATGTTGGCGTAAGCACGCACCAGGTTGGCGGTGGTCTTATCGGTTACCGCTTCGGTCTCCGACGCGGACAAAACGGAGAGACGGGGAACGCGCAAAACGTCGGCCAGTTGCGCACTTCGGGCGCGGCGATGCCGTCAACACACTGCTGGCAAGACCTTGCGGGGAATGGTTTGCCTCGGCAAGATGGCCGCTTTCGAACGGATTCTCCCCTTTTGAGGCTGCGTCTTTCGCACCGGTCGGGAGTCTTCCCGGTATTCAGCGGCGCCGCCGGAAAAGTAGACGAGAACTTCACGGCAGAGTGCCTGCTCGACCTGCTTCCCGGCTGGGGACTCCCTTCGAGCGAGAAGCCTCTTCATTCCGCGCTTGGGCCGTCCGGCACACCGAAGTCCGCCGCGAGGATATCAGCGATCTGCCCTCGCAAGACTGGACACCGATTCGTGGCAGCACGCCACACCACATCCCAGTCGATGCCGAAGTACGCATGGATGAGGATGTTGCGGAAGGCCACGATCTGGGGCCAAGGAACCTCGGGATGGCGGCTTGTCAGGTCCCCCGAGACACGTGCGGCGGCTTCGCCGATGACGCCCAGTTTCTGGACGACTGCGCTGCGCAGCATCTCGGACTCTTGAAAAGCCTGGAAATCGGCTCCGGCTATGAACTCGGCAATGTGATCGGCGGCCTCAACGATGTCGTTGAGATACAGACTCTCATGCCGCATATACAAGCCGGGCTTCTTCAAGCACGGCGGACCTGATCAGAGGTTTCAGTCCGTTCTTCGAGACCAGATCCACCTTCCGGCCCAGGAGCCGTGCCAAGTCCAACATCAATCCTGCGTAGTCGACCAGATCGACATGCGCGTCCGGCAGGAACTCCACGAGGAGGTCGATGTCACTTTCGGGTCGCATTTCGTTCCGAACGGCCGATCCGAACAGCGAGAGTTCCCTCACGCCATACCGCCGGCAGAGATCCGCCAGCTTGGCCTCTTCGACCTGTGCGCAACCCAACTGGAGAGTCTGGCTCATAGATGCTCCCTCCATTATGCCTGAGTCCCGAGCCCTCCGGACCGCTGGTTGTCGTCAAGCGAGGCGAGAACCGCAGCCAGGAGCGCCGCACGGCGAGGATGTCCGGGACAACACGGCGGGATAAGGCGGCGGCCGCCCTATCCCGCCCCATTTGTGGTGGTTGAGCAGCCCGAGGCCGGGCACTCGATGGTTAACGCCTCGGCACTCGTTGGTTAACAGGCCGGGTTCTGACCGTTCGAGGATTTTGATCCATCACGTGCCACCGAACGACCACCACCGCATCGCCGACATTGCGATTCCCCCAATTTCTTGCGGCTGGCATAACATGACTTCGAGGGTTCGTAGCACGCTCAGGAAATGGCGCGCTGTTAACCGAAGGGTGGGCCGTCGTGTAGGCCTTGCTGTTCCTTCGCCGAGCGATTGCGGTACTACGAACAGCCGGGATCGCTGTCGGCGGAGCAATTACTCACCTGTGTTCTCAGTCACTTGGCCGATGCCGTCCACGACTTCGACGCGCAGATTCGAAACCCGGCGATTTGGTCCTGCCGAGTCGCCCCCGACGGTTAACAGCACGTTTCGCGCGCTCCTTTATTTTCAACGCGGTGCGGATGTATTCTGGACGGCAGATGGCGCTGAATAGCGCTGCGTAGCGCCTTATCGCACTGGCTCCCCAGGTAGGACTCGAACCTACAACCCTTCGGTTCACAGCAAACCCGGCTGTAGCCACCTCGCGCTGCAAATACTACTACTTGCGCGCACGGGAAAAGGGATTATTGCGTTAACTGGGCGGATTCTGGGGGAACTCCCACGGGCGCCAACGTCGCTCGGCGTCACGGATCGCGCGCACGGCCGCAGTTGACCCAGTACGTGGCGCGTAGTATGGTTAACGTGTATGATTCGCTCGTTCCGATGTCCGGAAACCAAGGCGATCCACGAAGGATTTGGCAGCCGGAGGTTTCGCGGGATCGAAGAGCAGGCGCGGAAGCGGCTGCGCTGGCTGGACGCAGCCACGAGGCTTACCGACCTGGGGGCCATTCGGGGCAACCGGCTGGAGGCACGGAAAGGGAACCGGGCCGGCGAGCACAGCATTCGGATCAACGACCGCTGGCGGATCTGCTTCACCTGGCGTGACGGCAACGCGCACGAAGCCGAAATAGTGGATTACCACTGAGAGAGGAGAACCATGGCACAGCGAAGGAAACTCCCGCCCATCCACCCGGGCGAGCTACTTCGAGATGAACTCGGTGAGATTGGTGTCAGCCTGAACGAGCTGGCCCGCGCACTCCGGGTTCCGATGAATCGGATCAGCGCGATCGTCAACGGCAAAAGAGCCATCACCGTGGACACCGCGATGCGTCTGGCTCGGTATTTCGGCACATCGCCGCAGTATTGGTTGAATCTTCAGGTCGCCTACGACCTCGAGGTCGCCGGGCGGGAGATTCAGCCGCAGATCGAAAAGGACGTACTGCCGCGGACCGCAGCCTAGGCCGAGTCTGGTTGCAATGGATGGGAGAAGAGACGCTGTGTAGTTTATAATTGAACGAGTTTATAATTGAAACGGGAAGTTGGAGAGTCCCCCATCATTGCGTTACGGCAATAGCCTGCTCGTCTACAACCCCTACGCGGGAAAATTTGGCAACGGCGGATCGGAATTGATCGGGCGTGCCGTCGATATTCTGAAACGCCAGGGTCATAACGTCACGGTTGCGCCCACCACCGGTCCGGGAACGGCGGGATCGATCGCGCGCGAAGCCATCGGCCGCGGCACGGACCTGGTGCTAGCCGCGGGCGGCGACGGCACCGTCAACGAGGTGGTGGAGGGGATGGTGCATTCGAGCGTGCCTCTGGCCGTGCTGCCCGGCGGCACCGCCAACGTGCTGGCCAGCGAAATGAAGCTGGGCTCGCGGATCGAGCGCGTGGCCGCCCGCCTGCCCGATTGCCGGCCGCGCCGCGTCTCGGTGGGCCAGGTGACCTGCGCCGGCGGCGTCACCCGCTACTTCCTGCTGATGGCCGGCGTCGGCCTGGATGCCCAGGTCGTCGGCCGCGTCGACCCGCGGCTCAAAGCCCGCACCGGCAAGTTCGCCTACTGGGTGGCCGGCTGGACCATGCTGGGCCGCCGTCTCAAGGAGTTCGACGTCGCCTACCGGGTGGATGGCGTGCCCGCCCACCGCCGCTGCTCCTTCGCCCTGCTGAGCAAAGTGCGCAACTACGGCGGCGATTTCGAAATCGCCCGCAGCGTTCGGCTCTACGACGATCGGTTCGAAATGGTCTTGTTCCAGGGCGACTCCACTCTGCGCTACGTGAAGTATTTCGCCGGCCTGCTCTTCAACCGGGTCGAAAATATGAAGGGCGTGAGCGTGGTGCGCACCGGCGAAGCCACCCTCGCCGCGGCCGGCGACCAACCGGTGTTCGTGCAGATCGACGGCGAGCTGGCCGGACGCCTGCCCGCCACCATCCGCATCGTGCCCGATGCCCTCACACTGATGGCGCCGCCCGACTACGGCGCTTGAGCAGCAAGCGGGACAGACGATCGCTTTTTTCGACTGTCAGGGTGCCGCGGACTGGCGAGGCATTGACAGGCCACAAGGCAGCATGGCCGCAGCCAAAGGGCACGGGCTATCTTCACGTTCGGGGGGAAGCATCGTGCGTTGAGCGAGAGAAGCGCCGGGATGAGTCCCGGCGTGGCAGACTGAGAGTCCGCTCCACGAAGTGGCCAGCTTGAGAAAATCTTCTTCGCCGGCGCTACGAAGGAAAAGAACTGCAGACTGAGAGTCCGCTCCACGAGAATCGTCGCGGCAGGGAAAGAATCCGACAGGGTGTGATACCTTGCCGTCCGCCAGGCGGCCATCGACTGGCAGAGCGCGACAGATCTCGAAACGGCGCCGCCGGTCCCGCTCAGCGGAACAACTTCAAGTCGATCGCTCCGCCCATCGCCTTATATCCGGCATCGCCGGGGTGAAGATGGTCGCCGCTATCGTAGGCCGGCAGCATGCGGTCGGGATGGTCGGGGTCGCGTACGGCTTTGTCGAAATCGATCACCCCGTCGAACGCTTTGCCGTTGCGGATCCACTCGTTGATGGCCTTGCGTTGCACTTCTTTTTCCGGCGTGAAGTAGCCCTTGGAGAGCGCCCCCTCGAAAGGCGTCAAGGTGGCTCCGAAAACCCGAATTCCTTTTTCGTGGGCCCGTTCCGCCAATTGCTTCAAGCCGCCGATGATATCTTCGGCGCTGACCGTTTCCGACGCCGGCGCGGAGGTCCCCGCGTGGCCCAGGTCGTTGATGCCCTCCAGCACGATCAGGAATTTCACGTCCGGCTGCGCCAGCACGTCGCGGTCGAAGCGCGCCAGCGCGTTCACGCCGAAACGAACGTTGGCCGCCGGATCGTGCAGCACGCGGTTGCCGCCGATGCCGGCGTTGAGGACGCCGAGGTTCATGCCGGCAGCTTCCAGGCGCCCCGCCAGAATATCCGGCCAACGGTGATTGGCGTCCACGGTGGAATGCGCGCCATCGGTGATGGAATCGCCGAAAGCGACCACCGTGGCCGCTCCCGCCGGCTCCTCGGCATCCACCGCGGCCAGAAACACCCACGCTCTGATTTTAGCCGCGCCAGCCATGGCCGCCGCGCCGGTAGCGTCGCCGGCGGCGACATAAGACGTCTGCTGCGCGGAATAGTGAATCCCCGCGCCGGTGGTAGCTTTGGGCAGATAGAGACTGATGGCCAAATCGCCCCCGGCAGGCGCCTCCAGCTTCACCGGATCGCTGATCGCTTCCGCGTCCGGCGGAATGGAGATCGTATCGCGGCCTCCGAACGTCAGCTTCCGGTCCGTGCCGGCGACGATATTGGCGTCCTCGCCGCGCCGCGCCAGGTGGGCGCCGCCGATCTCGACCGTGGTCTTGCCGTACGCGTTCGAAAGCCGCACCCGAACCGTGTCGCTCGCGACGCTGGCGTGTACGATTTCGCGCAAGGTCTGGTTGTCGAACACCAGCCTGGCGGCGCGCATCTGCGCCCCTTTGGACAACTGCGGCGCCGGGCTCGTGCCCCAGGTAACGACCCACTGCCCCTGCGCCAGCGCCACCCAGGCGAACAGCGAAACCAGCGCGGCCAACTTGACATTTCGCATGGAGTTCACCCGCATATCCTATCGCAGCGCGGGGTGGACTGGGCGCTTAACCGTTTTGGGGAGAATGGGCGATCGGCAACCGCTCCCTGCCGGTCGCGGCTCCGTTACAGGCGCCCCGTGCCTGCATGTAGTTACAGAGCCGCGACTGCCAGGGAGCGGTTGCCGGGTTGGATACAGGGGAATTCCCAAAACGGTTAACCACCCGGGTGGACTATACTGAAACCGCATTGGAGCCATCATGACAAGACGATCCATCATCCGCGGCCTGGCCGGCCTCGCGCCCGCGGCCTGGGGAGCCCGCGCGGTCCGGGCTCAAGCCGGGGCGCCGAGACGAATTGCGCCCGGCATTTTCCAGCCCACCTGGGAATCCTTGTCGCAATATCAGGCGCCGGACTGGTTTCGCGACGCCAAGTTCGGTATCTGGGCGCATTGGACAGCGCAGTGCGTGCCCGAGCAGGGCGACTGGTACGCCCGCAAGATGTACATTCAAGGCGATCCTGCCAATCAGTATCATGTGGAACACTACGGACACCCTTCCCAGTTCGGCTTCATGCAAATCGATAACCTCTGGAAGGCCGAAAGCTGGGAGCCCGAAGCGCTGATGGAGCTTTACGTGAAAGCCGGGGCGCGTTATTTCGTCGCCCTGGCGAACCATCACGACAACTTCGACTGCTACGACTCCACTCACCATAAGTGGAACTCGGTTCGCATCGGGCCGAAGAGAGACATCGTCGGCGCCTGGGCGAAAATCGCGCGCAGTCACGGCCTCCGTTTCGGCGTGACCAATCACTCGGCGCACTCCTGGCACTGGTTCCAGACCGCCTACGACTACGACCAGGAAGGGCCGCTGGCCGGCGTTCGCTATGACGCGTTTACCACCACGAAAGAACAGGGCGGCGGAAAGTGGTGGGACGGCCTCGACCCGCAAGATCTCTATACCGGCCGCAACATGGTGATGCCGGACGGGATCGCCACCATCCAGGCGGCCGACGAGTGGCACCGCGAGCACGACCGGAAGTGGACCGAGCAACCCCCTCCGAACAACCCCGGATTTGTCGATGAATGGTTTCTGCGCTGCCAGGAGCTGGTGGACAAGTACCGGCCCGACCTGCTGTATTTCGACGATACCGGGCTTCCCCTCGGACAGGCCGGGCTCGACATCGCGGCCCATTACTACAACGCCAATATGAAGAATCACGGCGGCAAGCTGGAAGCCGTCCTCAACTCGAAGGGCCTCGAGCCGAACCACGCCGGCACCATGGTGCTCGATATCGAACGCGGCCGCGCCGACAAGATTCTTCCCGCTGCCTGGCAGACCGACACCTGCATCGGAGACTGGCACTACAGGCGCTCCATCTTCGAAAACCACACCTATAAGACCGCCGGCACGGTGATCCAGATGCTGGTCGATATCGTGAGCAAGAACGGCAACCTGCTGCTGAACATTCCGCTCCGCGGCAGCGGCGCCATCGATGAGGACGAGCGCAAGGTATTGGACGGCATTGCCTCGTGGATGCCCAATAACCGGGAAGCCATCTTCGGCGCCCGGCCCTTTACGGTGTTTGGCGAAGGCGCGCCGGACGTGAAAGGCTCGGGCAACTTCAACGAAAGGAATTTACGCCCCTACACCGCCGAAGACATTCGCTTTACTACCAAGAACGACGCTCTGTACGCCATCGCCCTGGCATGGCCCGCCGGCGGCAAGCTCACCATCAAGACTCTCGCCTCCGGCAGTGAGCACTATCCGCGAGAGGTGGGCCAGGTGGAGCTGCTCGCGAGCCAGGGCGCTCTTCCCTTCACCCGCGATGCCGCCGGCCTGGTGGTAACCCTCCCCGCGCAGAAGCCCAACGACTACGCCTTCGCCCTGAAGATCAGGGCGAAATCGGCCTGAGCGCGATGCGAGTCTCGGCACTCAAGAAGTACGTTTGCCCCTCGGTGCTTGACCGGGAAGCGGGAAAGTCTTGATCGTGCCGCCTTCGCCACGGCTCAAACCCCGGCGTATTCCCTTTCGATCTCTTCCAGCGTCTTGCCTTTGGTCTCCGAAACTTCGAGCAGTACGAACACAAACCCCACCAGGCAAATCCCCGCGTACAGCCAGAACGTGCCTGCCGGACCTAGCGCCCGGTTCAGGATCGGGAAGGTGAAGGTGAGCAGGAAGCAGGCGATCCACAGCCCGGAAACCGAAATCGAGACAGCCGCGCCGCGGATGCGGTTGGGAAAGATCTCCGAAATCAGCACCCAGGTCACCGGGGCCAGGGACATGGAGTAGCAGGCGATGGTCGCCAAGGTGCAGACCAGCACCGGCAGGCCCTTCAAACCGAAATAGTAAGAGAACCCCAGAAGCGTGTGGCAAACCGCAATGGCCGCGCATCCGCCCAGCATCAGCGCCCGCCGCCCCAGGCGGTCCACGAAGGCTAAAGCGACCAGCGTAAACACCAGGTTGATGGCGCCGGTGATCACGATATTGAAGAGAATGTCGCTCACTCCATAGCCCGCGTTGCGATAGATCTCTTCGGCATAGTTGAAGATGACGTTGATTCCGCTCCACTGCTGCAGCACCGCCAGGAACACTCCAACGCCCAGCACCTTGAGCACGCCCGGCGTCAGCAGCTCGGCCCAGCGTCCCTGCCGGGCCTCCGTCCGAACCGTAGCCAGCACTTGCCCAAGTTCGCGATCGGCATAAGGCTCGCCCCCGATGCGCGCCAGCGTGCGCCGCGCGCGGTCCTTCTGCCCGCGCGTCGCCAGCCATCGCGGGCTCTCCGGAATCGACAGGGCGCCGGCCAGGAAGATGAGTGCGGGAACGGACACCGCGGTGAACATCCAACGCCATCCGGCCTGCCCGTTCCATGATTCACGGATCATTTTCGCCGTCGCTCCGGCAGCCACCGGTTGGGCGATGGCCCAGTTGACCATCTGCGCGGCGAGCACGCCCACCACGATGGTCATCTGATTCATGGCCACCATCCGGCCCCGCCACGGAGCCGGGCTGATTTCCGCGATGTACACCGGCGAGACGTTGGAGGCGATCCCGATGGCAACGCCGCCCGCGATCCGCCACACCACGAATTGAGCGAAGGTTTGCGCCCAGCCGGTCGCTACCGACGAAACCGCAAACAGCACCGCCGATCCGATCAGCAGCTTCTTCCGCCCGAACCGGTCGGCGCCCGTTCCGGATAAAATCGAGCCCACCAGACAACCGAGCAGGGCGCAACTGTTGGCCCAGCCGATGGCCTGCTCCGACTCGAGCCGGAAGAACGTTTCGTAAAAAGGCTTGGCGCCTCCGATGACCACCCAATCGTAGCCAAACAGCAGTCCGCCCAGTGCCGCCACCGCCGCCAGCAGCCAGACGTAGCGGGCATTGTAATGTTCCTGCACGTTCCCCCAATGCTACCGCACCATGGCGGCATTCCCACCAGCCGTCCAAACCGGTAATATCGAAATGAGCCAATGTTGAAGAATCTGGATCCTCTCCTGAGTCCCGAGTTGCTGTCCGTGCTCGCCGCCATGGGCCATGGCGACGAGTTGGCCATCGTGGACGCGAACTTCCCGGCCGTGACGATGGCGCGCCGGCTGGTCCGCCTGGATGGCCTGGGCGCCACGCGCGTCCTCGAAGCGGTGCTGAGCGTGCTGCCGCTGGACAGCTACGTCGATTCGCCCGTCACCGTGATGCAGGCCGCCGGGCAGGCGAAAACCGTTCCCGAGACGGTTCGGGAATTCCAGCAGGCCATCGATCGGGCCGAAGCGAAAAGCGTCAAAGTCACCGCCATCGACCGGTTCGATTTTTACGACCGGTCGCGCGCCGCCTTCGCCATTGTGGCCACGGGGGAAACGCGGCTCTATGGCAACGTGCTATTGAAAAAAGGTGTGATTCGCTCATAGTTACAAACCGCCATGCGACGCCGCAGCTTCCTTGCCAACCTTGTTCCCGCCGCCTCTTTCCGGACGCTGCTTCCGAAGGCCGCGCGTGCTTTTCAAGCGACCGAGCCGGCCGTTCCGGACAGGAACGTCAAGCGCGTCCTGGTCATGTTCAAGTGTCACCTGGACGTGGGATTCGTCGATACCCAGGCCAATGTGGTGCGGAAATATTTCGACCAGTATTTCCCGCGGGCCATCGAAACCGCCGCGGCCATGCGGCAGGCGGGCAACGATCGATATATCTGGACCACCGGCTCGTGGCTGGTTTACGAGTACCTCGAAAAAGCCGCCGCCGCGCGGCGCAAGCGCATGGAACAGGCTATTGCGGACGGGGACATCGCCTGGCACGCCCTGCCGTTCTCCTGGCAGACCGAGCTGATGGACCCGTCCATGATCGCCGGAGCTTTAGGGCTGGCCGGAGCGCTCGACCACCGCTTCGCGCGCACCACCACGGGCGCCAAAATGACGGACGTCCCCGGTCATACGCGGGCCATCGTCGGCCCCCTGGCCGAGCGCGGAATCAAGTTACTCGACATCGGCGTGAATTCGGCCAGCACGCCGCCGGATGTTCCGCCCCTCTTCGTCTGGAAGGATGCCCGCGGCCGCTCGCTGGCGATGATGTATCACCATCATGAATATGGCGGCGTGGTAAAGGTGCCGGACTCGGATCTCGCCATCGATATCGAGGTTCGCAACGATAACAGCGGTCCGCATTCGCTCGACGAGATTCACAAGATTTATGCCGGCTTGCGCAAGCGCTTCCCCAACGCTCAGGTGAGCGCCTCCAATCTCTCCGGCATTGCCGACGCCGTCGCGCCGCACCGCGGCCGCTTGCCGGTACTGACCGAAGAGATCGGCGACACCTGGATTTATGGCGCGCCCAGCGACCCGCTCAAGGTAGCTCGTTACCGGGAAATCGCCCGGCTCCGGAGCGAATGGATTGCGAACCGGAAATTGCGGGCGGGCGATGCCACCGATCTCGCATTCTTGAGCAGCTTCTTGCTGGAAGTGGAACACACCTGGGGCACCGACACCAAGACCTGGCTCGATTTCGATCACTACACCCCGGCGGACCTCGCCAAGATGCTGGATCAGCCCAATTACAAGGTGGTGCGGCACAGTTGGGAGGAGAAGCAGCAGGACCTTTTCGATGCGATTGCGAGCTTGCCCGCGCCGCTGCGCCAGGAAGCCACCGCACGCGTCGACAGTCTCAAGCCCGCCGTTCCCGCAATGGAGGGGTTGCAGCCGCACGCGCCGGACGAGCCGATTGAGACCAGGCATTTTACGATTTCGCTCGATCCCCGAACCGGCGCCATCTTCCGCCTGCGCAACAAAATGACGGGGCGCGATTGGGCCTCTCCGCGCCAGCCGCTCGCCCTGTTTTCCTACCAGACGCTCTCGAAAACCGATTACGATCGCTTCTTTGCGGACTATCTGAAGAGTCACGCCGACTGGGCGCCCAAAGATTTCGGCAAACCGAACATCGAACGCTTCGGCGCCGAGAGCCGCACCTGGTGGCCCGTGCTTGCCGAATGCAGGCAGGGCGGCGGCGCGGCCGGGCACAGGATACTGGCGCGATTGAACATCGACGATGCCGCGGCGCAACAGTCGGGGAGGGTCGCATGGCCGCGGGAGATGTATCTCGAACTGACGCTGCCGGATGCCGAGCCGGTGGTCGAGCTGAGCTTTTCCTGGTTCGGCAAAGTCTCCAACCGCATGCCCGAAGCGCTCTGGCTCAGCTTCCAGCCTCTGGTTTCCGATCCTCGCGGCTGGACGCTGGATAAATCCGGCGCCCCGGTTTCCCCGTTCGATGTCGTAACCGGAGGCAACCGCGCCATGCACGCCGTGCTCGGAGGCGTGCGCTACAACGGCCCCGAAGGCTCCTTCGCGATCGACACTCTGGACGCGCCGGTCGTCGCCCTGGGCGAGAGACTGCCGGTGTACTTTTCGAGGAAGCAGCCCGACCTGGCGCGGGGTCTGCATTTCAACCTTTTCAACAACGGCTGGGGAACCAACTACATCCAGTGGTTCGGCGAAGACATGCGCTTCCGCTTCCGAGTGCGCGGGTGAGACTTGGCGGCGCGGCTGGATTAGTGTCTAATGGTTGAAGGCACTCTTTCCGGATGCGTCGCGCGCTTGCATCGTTCCTACTGACCCTGCTCAGCTTCCCGCTGATCGCGCCGCTGCTCGTTGCCGATTCGGATTCACAGTTGCCCCCCTGCTGCCGCCGCAATGGCAAGCATCATTGCTCGATGATGTGGATGGCGGACCAGCGGTCCTCGCCGGGCCCGGCAGTCAGGACGTTGCAGCCAAAATGCCCGTATTACCCGGCCGCCACAATCGTCCCCTGCGAGCCGAATGTCGCGGTACTCGGGAACTCCCCGGTGATCTTCGCTTTGCTCGCCGGCCGTTCCGCTGGCCGGGCGCGGACCGAGGCAGGGTATCGCATTTCGTTTAGCCGCTCGCGCCAGAAGCGCGGACCGCCGGCGCCTCTCTCCTGACGAATGTGGCAAAACCGACTTCGTGGCTTCGAACCGCTCCCTTGGGTCGCGGCTCGTTAAGTCACTGAAACCGCTAGCAGGCCAAAGGCCTGCTCCACGAAAGCTGTAAGTCGTTGGAACCGCCGTTGTGGAGCAGGCGTTTTCGCCTGCAAGCGGCGCGGTCAGTTAGCTCCCGTTTGTAACTTATTCCACGAACTGGCTCGCTAACCGGCTGTAATCGCATGGACAGGTCTGGAGGCCTGTCCTACTTAGTCCTAAACAGGAGATCGAAATGGAAGGTGTCTGCAAGAGGTTTGTGGTCTGGTGCATGCTGATCGTGCCCGCTCTGGCTGCCGGCAATGGCACTCTTCGAGGCGTGGTTCACGATCCGCAACACCGTCCGCTGCCGGGCGCGCAAGTGGTGATTCAGGGCCCGGGTTCCACCTTGACGAAGACCGTGGCATCCGACGCGAACGGCGAATTTCAAGTGAGCGGTCTTGCGGAGGGCGTCTATACGGTCGCCGTTTCCGCGCAAGGCTTCCGCCTGCTGGAGCAACAGGTAAACGTGAGGGCGGGCAACGGGCCCGTCTTGCACCTTCAACTCGAGCTCGCCGCGATCAACGAAAGTGTCGAAGTGTCCGGCGCCGCGAGCCGGTTGGATACCCAAGTGTCGACGGTTCAGACCATGGTTTCACCCAAGGAAATTGCCGAGACCGCCGGAGCCGATCAAACCAACAGCCTGGCGATGATCACCGATTTCACACCCGGAGCCTACATGGTTCACGACATGCTGCACATGCGCGGCGGCCATCAGGTGAACTGGTTTCTCGACGGCATACCCGTGGTCAACACTAATATCGCCGCCAACGTGGCGCCGCTCATCAATCCCAAGAATGTGGATGAGCTGGAGATCGAGCGCGGCGGTTTTTCGAGCGAATACGGCGATCGCACCTACGGATTCTTCAACGTCGTGACACCCTCCGGGTTCGAGCGCAACAATGACGCGGAATTGATCGCGTCGGCGGGAAACTTCTATTCCACCGACGATCAAATCAATTTCGGCGGTCACACCGAGCGTTTTGCCTACTACCTGAGCCTCGACGGCAGCCGCTCGGAACTGGGGCTGGCGCCGCCCGTTTCCGAAGTCATTCACGACCAGTCGAGCGGCCAGGGCGGATTCGTTTCTCTCCTCTATAATCCCGACGCCAACAATCAACTCCGCTGGATCGCTTCGATTCGCCGGGATCGCTACCAGATTCCCAACGGGCAGGACGATCAGGCAGCCGGAATCCGCGATCTCGATCTCGAACAGGACGACTTAGTCGGCTTCCATTGGACGCACAGCTTCGCCGATGGAATCACGCTTACGCTCGCTCCCTATTTCCATTTCAACAGCGCTCATTATGTGGGCGGGCCGAATGACACCCCCTTCGTTCTCGACGACAACGCCCGTTCGAACTACTTCGGCGGCCGCTCGGTATTCGCGGCGGAAAAGAACCGGCACAACGTACACGCGGGTATCGAAGTCTGGGGACAGCACGACAACACTTTTTTCGGACTCACCGCCAATCCCGGCATCGCCGTTCTGAATCAGGCGGAGAGGCATTGGGCCAATTCGAGCGCGCTCTTTTTGGAAGATCAATACAAGGCCGCACGCTGGCTTACCTTCGACCTCGGCATCCGGCTCACGCACTATAGCGGGCTGCTTAACGAGAACGCCGCCGACCCGCGTCTGGGCGGGGCCATCCGCATTCCGCGCCTGAACTGGACGCTGCACGGCTACTACGCGTATTATTATCAGCCGCCGCCGCTCGACAGCCTGGCCGGTCCCGCGCTCGATTTTGCGGTGTCGCAAGGCTTCGGCTTCATTCCGCTGCCGGGCGAGCGCGATATTCAGCACGATATCGGCTTGAGCATTCCGGTTGGCGGATGGTCGCTCGACGTCGATAACTTCCACACCAGCGCGCGCAACTTTCTGGACCACGATGTGATCGGCGACTCCGGCATTTTTATTCCGTTGACAGACCTGGGCGCGGTCATCAGCGGCACCGAGGTCACCGTGCGCTCGCCGCGTCTGTTCCATATGGCCCAGTGGCGAGTAGCTTACTCGAATCAGATTGGGCAGGGAATCGGGCCCATTACCGGCGGATTACTGGAAGACGCTCCCACCGGCAATTTCATCCTCGATCACGATCAGCGCAATACCGTCACTTCGGTTCTCTCCCTGACCTTACCCGGACATATGTGGGCGACGCCGGCTTATCAGTTCGGCTCCGGCTTTCTCAACGGGGATGGTCCCTCGCACCTTCCGCCCCACTCCACCTTCGATCTCTCGATCGGCAAGGATATCGCGGAGAGCTGGACGGTCTCGGTCAACTCGGTCAATATCGCCAACACCCGCTATCTGCTCGATACCAGCAACACCTTCGGCGGCACTCATTACATCAACCCGCGCCAGATTTATGGCGAGCTGAGGTACCGGTTTCATTTTTGACCATACGGGCCGCCGCCGCTACTGCTTGATCACCGTGCCATCGCGTCTGCGGACTTCGCCCCACCCTCCGTTCAAGTTGTTTCTGCCGGGCGTGAACGGCGCTTTGGCCGCGGCTTTCTCGTCCACCTCGATGCCCCAGCCGGGCTTCTCGTTGGCCCAAAGGTAGCCGTCCTTCATCACCGGACAGCCCTGGAAAATCTCCTGCGTACGCTGGTTGAAAGCCGAGTATTCCTGAATGCCGAAATTGTAGCTCACCAGGTCGAGCGTCACGTTGGCCATGTGGCCGACCGGGGAAACGTCGCCGGGGCCGTGCCAGGCCGTCTTGACGCCGAAGCTCTCCGCCAGAATCGCGATCTTGCGCGCCGGCGTGAAGCCGCCCGCCTGCGAAACGTGCACCCGGATGTAATCGATCAACCGTTCGGCGATCAATGGCTGCCACTCGTGCGGGCTGTTGAACAGCTCTCCCATGGCCACCGGCGTGGCGCATTGTTGGCGTATCTGGCGGAAGTACGCGATGTCTTCGGGCGACAGCGGGTCTTCCATGAAGAACAGCTTGAACCTTTCGGCGTCCTTCAAGAACTCGACCGCCTGGTTCGGCGAGACACGTTCGTGAACGTCGTGCAGCAATTCGATCTCGTCGCCCAGTTCCTGGCGGCAGAGTTCGAACAGCTTGAGCGCCCGCCTGATGTAATAGGCCGGCTCGAAGACCGGCTGGTTGTGCAGCGCCTGGATGGCGCCGGCGCCGCGCGGGCTGCCGTAGCCTTCCATGCCGGGCACGCCCACCTGTACGCGCACATGGCGGAAGCCCTGCGCCATGAAACGCTTCGCCGCCTCGATGGTGTCCTCGGGTTCCGCGCCCGAGGCATGGGCGTAGCAGTCCACGGCCTCGCGGCACTTTCCCCCGGCAAGCTGGTAGACCGGCATGCCCGCCTGGCGGCCCTTGATGTCCCACAGCGCCTGGTCCACGCCGCTGATGGCGTTGTTCAGCACCGGGCCGTTCTTCCAGTAAGAGCTGTCATAGCAGGATTGCCAGATATCCTCGATCCGGTCGGTGGTCTTGCCCACAAGAAACGGCTTGAGATACAGCTCCACGGCCGGCTTCACCAGGTCGGCGCGTTGCGTGAAGGTGGCGCAGCCGTAACCGTAGAGCCCATCCTGGTCGGTGCTGATCTTGACCACGGTCAGCCGCACGCCGGCGGGCTGGCACTCGATTACGCCGATGTCTTTGATCTTCGGAACGGGCAGGGCGCGGGTGGCGCGAGCCACCTGCTCCTGCGCTCTCTCTTCCCGCGGGTTGGCGAGGCCTAACAGCCCCGCCGCGCCGATTGCCTGCAACAGATTGCGACGCGGAACCGCCATGCTGGAAGTATAGTTCAGTCCGGCGGGCTTAGCGCCAGTCGTCGATCACATAGGCGTCGGCCCGATTGAATCCGGCCGCGTGCGGCCGGTTCGTAGCGCCGGCGATCTTCTTCATCTCTTTTCCGGCGAAAGAGATTTTCTCGATCTGGCCACTTCGTGGAGCGGACTCTCAGTCTGCCACGCCGGGACTCGTCCCGGCGCTTGTCTCGTTCCACAAGGAGTTGACGGACGCCGCGGATGGGTTGCATCGCTTGCGGTCGCCGGCCCCACGCCTGAACTTTGTTGCTAACCACCCGCAAGCCCTGTAGTCTAACCATCAGCCGGATGGAGCTCAGCGATCGGGCGTTGGTGGCGCGGGCACGGTCGGGCGATCCCGACGCCTTTCGTGCGCTGGTGGAACGCCACAGCCGAGCTGTGTTTCGCGCGGCTTTTCGTATGACGGGCAATCAGCAGGACGCCGAAGACGTTTTGCAGGAAGCATTTCTGCGGGCCTACCGGCAGCTTGGCCGCTTCGATGAGCGGGCCGAGTTCGGTACCTGGCTCTATCGCATCGCCACCAACCGCGCGCTCGATACCATTCGCTCGCGGCGCCGGCGGAGCGAAAACCTGGCCGCGGCCGAACCGGACGCGCCGGACCCGCTGGCCCAACTGCCGGCCCGTGAGCCGAGCCCGGAGCGCTCGGCCTGGAGCGCCCAATTGCGCGGCGCGGTGGAGGACGCCATGAACGAGCTTAGCCCGACCGAGCGCGCGGCTTTCGTGCTGCGCCATTTCGAGGGCATGCGCATTGAAGAAGTCGGCCGCGTGCTGGAGTGCCGGCCCGGGGCGGCCAAACATAGCGTGTTCCGCGCGGTGCAAAAACTGCGGCGCGCGCTCGAGCCGCTGGTTAGTCCGGTGAGGTCGTAAGTCCGAACCATGAAACACCTGAGCCAATCGCAATTGATCTTGCATTATTACGGTGAAGCCGAAGAGGACGGTACCGTCGCCGCTCATCTCGCCGTGTGTCCGCTCTGCCTCGAATCCTACCAAGCCCTGGAGCGCGTGCTGGCCTCGATGGAGTCACTCGAGGCGCCCGAGCCGGCTGAGAATTACGAAGCCGCGC
>JBKQVG010000272.1:0-13644 GCA_052325345.1 Bryobacteraceae bacterium | reverse complement strand
GGATCGAAGGCGCGCTGTAGGAACGTGGAATAGATGGCGCAGAACGGTTTGAAACCCTTTGCGGCCAGCCCGGCGGCGAACAGGACCGCGTGCTCCTCGGCGATCCCCACATCGAAATATTTGTCCGGATGATGGGGCTGGAAGCGGTCGAGGCCGGTGCCGTTGGGCATGGCGGCGGTGATGGCCACAACCTTCGGATCGAAGTTGGCCAGCTTCACCATGGTATCGGCGAACACCTCGGAGTACGTGCGGCGGCCCAGCGGTTTTGTCTCGCCGGTCTCGGGATCGTAGGGACCAAGCCCATGAAACTTCTTCTGCTTCTGCATGGCCGGCTCGAAGCCTTTGCCCTTCTGGGTGAGCACATGCAGCAGCACGGGACGGGCCTGCTTCTTGAGAAATTCGAAAGTCTTGATCAGCGTGGCGATGTCGTGCCCGTCGACGGGGCCAAAGTACTTCAGCCCCAGGTCCTCGAAGATGACGCTGGGCCACAGCATTCCCTTGGCGACCTCTTCGGCTTTGTGCGCCATGCGCAGGGCCGTCACGCCGGCCACCTTCTCGACGAGTTTTCCGGCGCGGTCATGCAGATAGTCGAACTGCGGGCTGGTGACTATTTTGTGAAGGTAGCTGGCAATCGCGCCGACGTTCTTGTCGATGGACCACTCGTTATCGTTCAGGACGACAATCATCCGCTTCGTGTGGTGGGCGATATTGTTGAGGGCCTCGTACGTAACCCCGCACGTGAAAGCCGCGTCTCCGGCCACCGCGACCACGTGTTCTTTGCCACCAGTCTTGTCGCGGGCGACGGCCATGCCGAGCGCCGCCGATAGCGCCGTGCCGGCGTGACCCGCGCCGTAGCAATCGTGCGGACTTTCGGTGCGCAGCATAAACCCGTTCAGACCGCCGGGAGTTCGTATGGTGTGGAACCGCCCCTGGCGCCCGGTCAGCAGCTTGTGCACGTAGGCCTGGTGGCTCACGTCAAACAGCAAGCTGTCGCTCGGGGTATGAAATACGTAGTGCAGTGCGATGGTGAGTTCCACCACGCCCAGGTTCGGGCCAAGATGCCCGCCGTTGCTGGAAAGGACGGCGATCAGCCGTTCGCGTATTTCCGCCGCCAGTTGCCCGAGTTCGGGAAGGGAGAGCCGCTGTACCCGCTCGGGCGAATCAATACCTTCTAGTATGCTTGCCATGGTCAGCGTGAATCTGCTTGGCTAGCCCCATTTGGCCTCAGCCTGCATGCGAGTTTTCGTCTTCGGCGGACCTTCTGAACCGTGAACAGCGCGAAATGACAGAACAACGTCGTGACCAGCCACGAAAGCAGGAGAACAAGGTAGTCCCGCCAAGGCAAGTGCCCCACCCCGGGATCCCAGAACATTACCAGCAGAGGGTTGTATCCGGGGACGGTGGGCTGATCGGCGAGCCACACGAGCATTCCCGCCAGAGCCGCCAGCACGAGTGGATTCCCAAACAGTCCTCGCTTCCCAGCGGTTTTCATCGGCATATCGTACCTGTCTGATGCTATTATTCTCACACGAAATAGGGTGGCCTCCAGCCGGCCCAGCCGCAAAGGCAGACATACGACGCCGAAGCCCGCCGCGAAACATCGCCATTCACCGGACGGAATACCGCGCCGCAGGTAATCGCGGCCGCCGCAGGCCCCGTCAACGCGCGGTTCCGTGCCATCAAGTTAGTCTTGCGCCGTGCCGTGGCGAACGCGCGCTTTTATGCTGACTCCCCGTGACCCCTTCAAGGCCGCGGGTGATTTGGTTGGGCGCGCGACCGTCCGCATTACGTTGGGAGGTAGAATGGAAGCGGATCGCGGTATCTGCTTTTGAATGAGAGGGTCATATGGACAAAGCACGTCATCCCCACGTCATTCGAACCTGGACCGTGGAACGAACTAAGATTCCTTACCGTCCTCCGCAACAGGCGAAGCCAACCCCCAATGCGGTTTGGCCGCGCCGAGATGCCCGGGCCCCACGGCCGTCGAGGGGCTGCTGATGGTGCTCGCATCTCAATTGCGTCCGGGAACGGCGATTGGTTTCGAAAATCAAACTTACCGCGTGGTCGCCGCGGAATACCACCCTGGCCAGGGCAGGATGGGAGGCGTCACGCACGCACGCCTTCAAAATATCGATACAGGGACATTTCGAGAGCATAGTTTCCGCGCCGAACTGAGGCTTCAGGATCTTCCAGTCGAGAGACGGGCCCTGGAGTTCCTTTACGCGGACGGCAGCCAACTCTGCTTCATGAATCCTGAAAACTACGAGCAGCGAGAGATCGCCCGCGCCGTCGTCGGCCCCCGTGCCGCTTTTCTGGAACCGGGGATGAAGTTGCCGGTCGAGTTCGTCAGCGGCCAGCCGGTCCAGGTATTGTTCCCGGACATGATCGAGGTGAAAATTTCGGACACAGCTCCCGCTACGCACCAGCAGGCGGATAGCGCGTTCAAGCTCGCGAAGCTCGCCAACGGCATTGAGGTGATGGTGCCGCAATTCATCAAGGCCGGGGACATGATCCGCCTCGATCTGGAGACGATGAAGTACATGGATCGGGCCAAGCCGGGCGCTAAAGCCAAGAATGCGTAAAGCCTGCCACTCCAGCACGCGGATATTTCTTTTCGCGCAGACCCCTTTCAGGATCTTCGGCTAAGGTTCCAGGTTGGCTCATCCCGATTCCCCGCGATCGGGAGGTCAGAGACTCGACACGGCACGCACGAGGGTCTCGCCCCCGGAGCCACGCCGCGCTCGTTCGGATCGAGGAGGGATTCGAGCAAAGAGGTTTCGGAGTATATCCGGCCGGCGAATTGGCGTATAATCCACACAGCGCTGCGCGGCGGGCCCAAATCCAGGACGACCCAGGGGACGGAGCAGTTCCTGGGGGCCGGCGCGGTTCCCACTCAAGGAGAGGATGAATGTCGAATTTGAAACACGAAGCGAAGTGTGCGGTTCACGCGGTCGTATGTTGCGGCCTCCTAACTCTAGGTCTGGCCCATTCCGCGGCGGCCAAAACGTTGTGCGTCAATCCGGGCGGTACATCGGGATGCTACGCCACTATCGGCGCGGCGGTTTCGGCCGCCGCCGCAAACGACCAGATCCAAATCGGCCCCGGCGAATATGCCGAGGACGTGGTGCTGAGCAAACCGCTGGCCCTGGTAGGCGCCGGGGCGGCTGCCACCATCGTCAACGCGCGCGGACTGGCGAACGGCATTTACGTGGACGGGTTGGATAACCCAGGCATGGCCGGCGTGCTGGTGACGGGCCTGACGGTCATGAATGCCAATTTTGAGGGGATCCTGGTCACCAACACCACCGACAGTCTCATTTCGAACAACCACGTGGCCAACAACGACCAAAGTCTCAACTACGCCGCCAGCAGTTGCGCGGGTCAACCGGTTTTTGAAACCAGCGAGGGCGACGACTGCGGCGAGGGAATTCACCTGGTGGCCACGTTCGCGGTGACCGTGGCGAACAACGAGGTGGAACTCAACGCGGGCGGAATTCTGCTCAGCGATGAGACCGGGCAGACCTACGAGAACCTGATTACCAGCAACTCCGTTCACGACAATGCCCTGGACTGCGGCATCACCCTGGCCTCGCATTCACCGTCGCCGAAGGCGGCTTCTCCGCTGCCCTACGGAGTGTTCAGCAACAGTGTTGTCGGCAACAATGTTTCCCGTAACGGGCTCATTGGGGCCGGCGCCGGCGTCGGAATCTTCGCGCCGGGGCCGGGGAACCTGAACTTTGGCAACAAGGTGATTGGGAACGTTCTGGAGAACAACGGCCTGCCGGGGGTCACCATCCACAACCACGCCGCTCCTCCCGCCACGCCCGGCGTCAATCTGAATGACAACGTGATCATGGGCAATCTCATCTCGGGCAACGGCGCGGACACCGAGGACGCGGCCACGCCGGGAACCACCGGCATCAACGTCTACAGCCTGGCGCCGGTTTATCAAACGCAGATCCTGGAAAACACCATTCAGAACGAAGCGGTGGATGTGGTAATGAACCACCCCGGGGGAATGGACGTGCACCTCAACAATCTGCTCGGCACGGGGGCCGGCGTGGCCAACCTGGGCAAGGGCACGGTCAACGCGACCATGAATTTCTTCGGCTGCGCCGGCGGCGCGGGGACTGCGGGATGCTCCACGGTGAGCGGCCCGGCGGTGGTTTCCTCGCCGGCGTTGAGCTCGCCGGTGGCCTCGGCGCCGTCGGCAAACTCGCCCAAAGCGCAACCGTAAGGCCGCACACGTTCGCGCCGCTCACGGCGTGGGGCGAGCGAAAGCGCCCGCCCCACGCCGCGCTATAGTCGAAGCATGGGGTTCGGCGCCGCGACGGCGTGGTTTGTAGTTGCGTGGACGGGGCTTGCCGCTTGCGGCGCGGCTTCCGGCCTGGCACCGGCCGAACGCCAGCTCAACATCGATTCTTTCGAATACGTCTGGAAGACGGTTCGGGACAAGCATTGGGACCCCAAGCTGAACGGCCTGGATTGGAAGGCCGTGCACGACGAGCTGCTGCCCCGGGTAGAGAACGCGGGTGACGGCGACGCGGCCCGCGCGGCGATGAACGAGATGCTGGGGCGGCTGAAACAAACTCACTTCGAGGTGTTTCCCGGCGCGGTCTACGACGATATACACAGCGTGGAAAAGGGCGAAGGCGGTCCGGGGCTGGAAGTTCGCGCGATCGGCGGGCAGGTGCTGGTGACGCGGGTTACGGCGGGCTCTCCGGGCGAGCGCGCGGGGGTTCGGCCCGGATGGGAGATCCTGCGCATCGAAGGCAAGCCGGTCGAACGCGTCATCAAGGAGATCGGACGCAGGTTTCAAGGCTCCACGGAAATCGATCTGATGCAGGTGCAGGCGATCCTGGCGCGGTTGCACGGCGAGATCGGAAAGACGGTCGCAGTGGAATTTCGCGACGGGCGCGGGGCGAAGCGAAAACTGGCGCTCGACCGGGCCGAGGCGCCGGGGTTGGTGGCGCATTTTGGAAATCTGCCGCCGCTGCGCGTCGAGATCGAAACGGGCATGGCGGCTCCGCGCGTCGGCTATCTGCGCTTCAACCTGTTCTTCGACCCGGAGACGCTGATTGAAAAGACACGGCAGGCGGTGGAAGACTGCCGCGCATGCGACGGATTCGTGATCGATCTGCGCGGCAATCCGGGCGGCCTGGGCGCCTTGGCGATGGGCATGGCGGGCTGGTTTGTGGACCGGTCCGGGCTGCGGCTGGGCGAGATGTCGACGCGCACGAGCAACTTGCAGTTCGTGGTTTTCCCGCGTCCCGAACCTTTCCTTGGGCCGCTGGCAATGCTGGTGGACGGGTGCTCGGCTTCCACTTCGGAAATCCTTGCCGGCGGATTGCAGGATCTGAAGCGGGCCCGCATTTTCGGTACGCGCACGGCGGGCGCGGCGCTGCCTTCCATGTTTGAGCGGCTGCCCAACGGAGATGGCTTTCAATATGCGGTGGGCAATTATGTCTCGGCCGGAGGCAAGGCGCTCGAAGGCAATGGCGTGACGCCGGACGACGTGGTGGCGCTCTCGCGCGCCGCGCTCCTGGCCGGCCACGATCCGGTCTTGGATGCGGCCGTCGATTGGATCGGGCAACAGAAAAAGTGAGAGGTGCCGAATGAAACGTATCGCAGTCGCGTGGCCGGGCGCTGTGGCGCTGATCGTGTTTACCGCGGGCGCCGCGGCGGCGCGCGCCGCCGGCGACCTGCCCAAGGGCGAAACCATCATGGATAAGTACGTGGAGGCCACCGGCGGCGCGGCGGCGTACGAGAGCCACCACAACCAGGTCATCACCGGAACCATGGAGATGGCCAGCGCCCACATCAAGGGCAAGCTCACCTCCTACCACGCGGCGCCGGTCAAAATGTACATGGAAATCGACATGGAAGGAGTCGGGAAGCTGCAGGACGGGACGGACGGCACGGTCGCCTGGTCGCTTTCGGCGATGCAGGGCCCGCACGTCAAGGACGGCGATGAAAAGGCCATGGCTTTGCGCACCGCGCGATTCGCCAGTGAAGCCCACTGGCGCGACGACTACTCCAAGGTGGAAACGTTGGGCGTGGAAACCGTGGACGGCAAGCAGTGCTACCGCGTCCTGCTGACGCCCAAGCAGGGCAGTCCGCTCACCCAGTATTACGACAAAGATACCGGCCTGCTGGAAAAGCTGTCGGCCACGGTCAAGACTCCGTATGGCGACATCGCCACCGAAAGCACCTTCGGCGACTACCGCAAGGAAGGCGGCCTGCTCATCCCGCACCTGATGCACCAGAGCATGATGGGCCAGGAAATCGTGGTCACCTTCGACACGGTGAAGTTCGATGTCGATATCCCCAAGGACCGCTTCGATCCGCCGGCGGAAATCCAGGCCCTGCTGAATAAGAAGTGAATGGTTGAATAAGAAGTGAGACGGTTGATTCTCGCTGCCGCGCTGCTCGGTCCGGCCCTGGCCGATCCGCTGCCGCGCCTGTACCGGGTGGCGCACTACGACGTGCGCATCGCACTCGACCCGGCCGCGGGGCGCCTCGCGGGGGACGCGGTGATCCGTTTCGAATCCACCACGGAGAACCTGGTGAGCCTGGATCTGGACGCCGGCGGGCTGACGGTTTCGTCGGTGGAAGAAGCGGGCAAGCCGGATTATTTCGAGCGCCAGGGCGAGCACCTGATCGTGGTCTTGAACGGGCCGGCCAATCCCGGGGATCCGCGGGCGGTCGAGATCCATTACCAGGCGGGCAGTTCCAAGGGGGTGGAGATTTCGGCTGCCGGCGCTTCGGCCGGTTACTTCACCAGCCACTGGATGCCGGCGAACGATCGCATCGAGAACCCCGCCGCGCTGGCTCTTACCATCACCGCGCCGGCGGCATGGAAGACGGCGGCCAGCGGCGAGCTGGTGAGGGAACACAGCCAAGGCGGGCAAGCGGTGACGGAGTGGAGCGTGGACGGGCCGCCGCAAGCGCCGTTCCTCTACGCCTTCGCCAGCGGCCCATTCGAAGAGCGGAAGGCGGTAGTGAAGCAAGCCGGGGGTTCGGCGGTTACGCTGCGCGTGCTGGGCGGACCCGACATACTGGTCCAGACCAAGGCGGCGCTCGAGTTCTTCGCCGGGTCCGCCGGGCGGCCGTATCCGCGCGATTCCTATACCCAGGCGTTCGCACCCGGCCAGAGCGGACAGGAGGCCGTGGGCTTGACGCTGCTTCCCGAATCCTACGCCAAGGGTCTGGCGGCCAAGCCCCAGGATCTCTGGTTGCTGGCCCACGAACTGGCCCACCAATGGTACGGCATCGGGATCCCCATTCAGAGCTGGTCGGATTTCTGGCTCAGCGAAGGGCTGGCTACATTCCTGGCCGACGCGTTTCTGGAGCGCCAATACGGCCGCCAGCGTTACGAGACCGAGATCGCGCGTTCGCAAAGCATTTACGAGGATCTGAGGGCGAAGGGCAAAGACCGCCCGCTCAGCTTTCACGACTGGACGGCTCCGGACCAGGCCGGAGGCAGCCTGCCCTATCACAAGGGCGCGGCGTTTCTGGCGCTGCTGCGCACGCAACTGGGCGACGATCTGTTCTGGAAGAACCTGAAAATCTACACTCGCGACAATTGGGGCAGGCGGGTCACCAGCGAGGACTTTCAAAAGGCGATGGAGACGGACCTGGGCAAGAAGCAAAAGCAGCGCGAAGTCGGTAAACTATTCGACAGTTGGGTTTTCGGCGAGGCGTCCGCCAGCGAGCGGGGGCGGAAGTCCGGCCGGTAGGGGTGTGGGGAATTCGAAAATCTGAAAGCGAGGGAGGCAGGAGGGATGAAATTCACAGACAATTCGCTCAGCATCGGCAGAACGCCGCTGGTGAGATTGAACCGCCTGGCGGGTCACAACCGAGCCACGGTTTGGGCGAAGATCGAAGGCCGCAATCCGGCGTATTCGGTGAAGTGCCGGATCGGAGCGTCCATGGTGGAGGATGCCGAGCGTCGCGGCGTCCTCACGGCCGGTAAGGAACTGATCGAGCCCACCAGCGGCAACACGGGAATCGCGCTGGCATTTGTGGCGGCGGCTCGCGGTTACGCGATCACGCTGACCATGCCGGAGACGATGTCGCTCGAACGCCGCAAGGTTCTGGCGGCCTTTGGCGCCAAACTGGTTCTGACGGAGGGCAGCCTGGGGATGAAAGGCGCCATCGCCAAAGCGGAAGAGATTTATGCTTCGGATCCCTCTCATTACGTTTTGCCGCAGCAGTTCAAGAACCCGGCGAACCCGGAAGTCCATCGCCGGACGACCGGCCCGGAGATCTGGGACGACACCGAAGGCGGCATCGACGTCCTGGTTTCCGGCATTGGAACCGGCGGCACGATTACCGGCGTGTCGCGCTACATCAAGCTCGATCGCGGCAGGCCGATTCTAGCGGTGGGAGTGGAGCCCGCCGCCAGCCCGGTGATCACGCAAACCCTTCACGGGGAACCCTTGAAACCCGGGCCGCACAAGATTCAGGGCATCGGCGCCGGCTTCATTCCCGAGACGCTGGATCTATCGATGGTGGACCGGGTCGAGACGGTCTCCAACGAGGAAGCCATCGAGACGGCGCGCAGGCTGGCGCGCGAGGAAGGCATCCTCTCGGGCATTTCGAGCGGCGCCGCCGCGGCGGTTGCGGTGAGACTGGCGGCACAGAGCGAATTCGCGGGCAAGACGATCGTCACCGTGCTGCCGGATTCCGCCGAGCGGTATCTGAGCTCCGTGCTTTTCGAAGGGATCGGGTAGCGTTCCAAGGCGGGGCGGACGCGTACCTGCCGTGTCGGGACTCATCCCGGCGCGTTGTCGACCGGCGGCGCGCGCGTCCCCATGAGCGGGGACGCCGCCGGCACGAGCGCCCGCGCCACGTTCGCGTCTACCTCGGCGTCAGCAGCCGCCGGTAGGCTTCTTCCGCCTGCGGGTCCGGGCCGTGCGCATGCTCCAGGTAGATGCCGATCCACCGCCGTGCGCGCGGCCAATCCTGGAGCTTGGAAAACATCTGGCCCAGCGCGCGGGCGCAACGCGGATATCCAGGCTCGTGCTCCAGGTTTACTTCACACTCCGCCTCGAGGCTGGGAAAAACCCGCAGCGAATCGAGCACGGCTACGTCCGGCGGCGGATGGCGCATGAAGACCATGGCGGCCGGGTCTTCATACACCAGCTTCCACCCGGTCTGGGCGGGATCGGCCAGGCCTGGCGCCAGCAGGTACGTTTGCCCGGTCACAAATTCAAAACCGTTGATGACGATGGTCTGGACCCCGTATCGATCGAGCAGGGCAAAGGCATCCTTGCCGCCGGTGGCGTCGTGGTTGTAGAGAATGCGGATGTAATCCGCGTACAGGCGCTCGCTGAGAGCCCGGCCGTCGATGAAGACTTTTTCCCGCGGCGCCAGCCGCCAAATCAGGTAGCCGCCGTCTTCATAGGTGTTGAAGAGACGCGAGCGGACGCCGTGCGACAGCAGAAAATCGGCGGCGCCGGCAGGGTATTTCCATTCCGCCACGCGCAGTTGAAACATGCGGCCTTCCGCCACTCCTCCGGCTAGCGCCGCCACGCCGATGGCGGCCGCGGCGTACTGCGCGATAGGACGGAGGCGTAGTTCCCAGGGCAGGTAGCTCGCAATCGCGATGGGCGCAAACCAGCCGATCAGGATGGTGTTGCGCAAGGCGGTGAGCGCCGCAAGGGCGAAGGCCGCGAACAGCAGCCAATCGGCCACGCGCACCCTGGCGCGCCGCCACACCAATACCGCCGCGCCCGCCACCAGCAGCGCCGAAAACACGCTTGGCGGCCATAGCTCCGGCCGCGTCCATTCGAGCAGCCGCGATTGCATGTCGCTGGAGCGATACAACAGTAGAATTTCGAGCACGCGGAAGCCGTTGGGATTGAGCCCCGAAACCAATACCGCCGCCGCGCCCCATGCGTACAGGGCGCCATCGCCCGCCTGAGCGCGCCCTCGCGCGCGCAGCCACAGCGCTTCCGCCGCGTAAACGCCCACCACCATCCATCCCAGGAAAAATCCGCCATGGCAGTTGGCCCAGAGCAGAAAGAGCGGCGCCAGCAGCCACAGCCGCCGGCGCGATTCCAGGACCGCAATCGCCGCCGCCAGAAACAGGAAAGTGGCCAGATACGGCCGGTCGTTGGCGAACTCCACGCTGGCGCTAGCCGCTCCCAGGCCCGCCGCCATCGCCCAATAGAAATTACCGCGCCGGCGCCAGACGATCCATCCCGCCGCGCCGCAGAACAGCGTCAACAGCAACGCCCGCAGCAGCACCACGCCGCCGAAGCCGGTTGCCCGCCACCACAGGTAGATCAACGCCTGCGCCAGCCATTCGTGGGTCAGATTGAAGTACCGCACCAGTTGTTCGCCGGCGTACGCCGGCCGGGCGAGGGCGGTGGTGTAAGCGAATGGATCCGGGACGGGAAGCCGGCGCGTGCGCACGATCCATTCTCCGGTTTTCAGGTGCCACCAGAAATCCGAATCGGAAAGCTGGCGCGAAAACACACCTAACGCCAGCAGCAGCGCCAGTCCCAGCAGCGCGGGCTGAAACCATCGCGGCGCTGCCGCCCGGTCCGGTTGGGAAGGCTGCCGCGCTTTCGCGGCGCGAGCTGCGGAAGGCACTTCACTCATCATAATGCAGCGCGCCGAGCGGTACAGGACTCATGGCCTAGCCCGTTCCGCCGCATGCGCTGGACGATCGCTTGCAGCCGGGTTAACCGAAAGATACTGTTCCCAAAACGCGCCGCTTAATTAAGATGAAAGAGTCGTCTAACGGCAATTAGTTAGGTTTTGCGGCGGAAGCTACGCTCCTCATAGATCCCTCAAAGGTTCCGCCGCTTTTTTTCGTTCATTCCGGTACGCGACGGCTGAAGCGGCGCAAACGGAAAATCTCCCTCAGGCCAATACCCAGATTCACGGCGCCGAGCGCGCTCACGGCGGCGCGGGTGTAGCCGTTGTCCCAATAGTCGCTCCAGGGCGGCAACAAGCCCGAAAAGTAGTTGCTGTCCCAGTAACCGGTCCAGGGGTATAGCAGCAGGAACAGGCCGACCTCCAGACACAAAATCGAGAGCGCCACGGCGGATACTTTGTGATACCAGCGGTGCTCGGGCGGGGCGGGCAAAATCGGAGGCTCGGTCGAGCCCTGCTGCATGGGCGTCATGCGGCCCCCGCGGCGGCGAACAGTTCCAGTTGCGCCGTTTGGCGCAGCGGAAATCGCGCATACCGCCGCACCGGTTCGTAGCTCAAGCGGTGCAGCGGCGTGGGACCGGTCCGGGCCAGGGCGCGCAAGTGGTCGGGAGTGCCATAGCCTTTGTTCGACGCCAGCCCGTATTCCGGAAACACCGCGTCCCAGCGGCGCATCAGCTCGTCGCGATGCACCTTGGCCAGAATGGAAGCGGCCGCAATGGCGTGGCAGCGCGCGTCGCCGTGAATGAGAGCCTGCTGCGGCACGCCCACCTCCAGAGTAACGGCATCCGCCAGCACATAATCCGGCGCGGGCGAAAGAGCCTCGACGGCGCGGCGCATGGCCAGCCGCGAGGCCTGATAGATGTTGATGGCGTCGATGGTGGCGGCATCCACCGCCGCCACGGCCCAGGCCACGGCGCGCTCGCGCACGTGCACGGCCAACACTTCGCGCCGGTCCGGTTCCAGTTGCTTGCTGTCGTTCAGGCCCCGTACCGGGCGGTCCGCGGCGAGAATCACCGCCGCCGCCACCACCGGTCCGAACAGGCAGCCCCGGCCCACTTCATCGGCGCCGGCCACCAGGTGGAAACCACGCCGCCGCAATGCCCGCTCGAGCGTCGCTTCGCACCGCAATGGATCGGCCGCCTTGCCGGGGCGCATGAGAGCTCGCTGGAGGCTATTCGCGCTCGCGCAGCCGCGCCGCTTTGCCCTTGAGGCCGCGCAGGTAATAGAGCTTGGCGCGCCGGACGCGCCCCGTGCGCACCACGTCGATGTGGTCGATCACGCGCGCATGCAGCGGAAAAATGCGCTCCACGCCCTGGCCAAAGCTAACTTTGCGCACCGTCACCGATTCGCCCATCCCCGTATTGTTCCGGGCAATCACCGTGCCTTCGAAAGCCTGCAACCGCTCTTTATCGCCTTCCTTGATCTTCACGTGCACCCGGATGGTATCGCCGGGACGAAATTGCGGGACATCGGTCCGCTGATTCTTCTGAATAAACTTGGCCAACAGCGCGTTCTGCATGACAATTTCCTTAATCTTCTATCTTAAACTAAATGGCTGCTTAAAGTTGAGCGGGTGTGGCGCCCGAGGCGCCCGAAAACCGGGAACCAAAGGGAACGCTACTTCCGCCCGGCCTTCTTCCTTTCGTAACGGACTTTCTTCGCCTGGATCTCACGCAGCGCATCGTCGTGTTTCCGACCCTCGACGATGTCTTTCAGGTGGATCTGGCCATCCTCATACTGCACGTGCAGACGCCAGCCCGAAATTTTGTCGACATCGGCTCGATAGACAGGCTCTTGATAACCGACCACTCGATGCAACCGCGTTCTGGGAAACTTGCGTGTCCGGTGGCACTCGTAATCCTCAAGTTCGGCAAGCGCCTCCAGGAAGTCCAGCTTGAGTTCTTCCGTCGGCAGGAGCTTCGCCGCGTCGAAGATTACTCCCCAGGCGTCGAAGAGCGGGCTGATACGGGCCACGCCTACCTTACTCCGTTATTCCTTGCCATCCGATCCCGGTAAAGAAGGTGGGCGATCGAGCGGTAACTGCGCTCCACTTCGTCCTGGCGGACCACACGAAAGAGAGTCACCAACGTCCGCCCGAAAACCGGATCGTCGTCGACCGCCACGATCAAACGGATGTCTCGCCCGACGCGCAGCGAACAGAGGGACGGACTAAGACCGCCTTTTAGGTGAACCCGAAGCGGGCGCTGCGCTCTAGAGAAAAAGCTGCGCGGCCTCGCCCGCAGCAACTCATAGCTGCGGCGCAACGCAAGCAAAACGCGCGCCTGGTCGTCCGCGTTCAACCGGTCGAAGTCGCGTCGATAGTCCAGCGTCGTCTGCTCGGTGATGGCGATTGTTTCCTGTGGCGATACGGGCAAAACACAACTCCCCTTATCAGCATACCCCAACGCGAAGGACCGCCCCCGCTTCACCCCAGCAAATCCGGCCTCAGCCTGGCGGTTTTCTCGCGCGCCGCTTGCCGCCGGAATTTGCGGATTTCCTCATGGTTGCCGCTCAGCAGCACCTCCGGCGCTTTCCAGCCCCGAAACTCCGCCGGACGGGTCCAGTGCGGGCAGTCCAGCAAGCCTTCCCCGTGGCCCGACTCCTGAAACGAATCGAAAGCCGCCGAGGTTTCGTTCCCCAGTACGCCCGGAATCAACCGCGCCACGCTGTCCACCACCACGGCGGCCGCCAGTTCACCGCCGCTCAACACGTAGTTTCCGATCGAAATCTCGTCGTCGGCCAAGTGCGCTGCAACCCGCTCGTCCACCCCTTCGTAGCGGCCGCAAATCAGCAGCAACTCCCGTTCCTTGGCCAGCCGGTTGGCCATGGCCTGGTCGAAGCTGCGTCCCTGCGCCGAAAGCAGCAACGCCCTGCGGCCCTCGCCCCGCTCCGGCCAGATCGTCTCCACCGCCTCGAAAACCGGGTCGGGCTTCAGCACCATGCCCTCCCCGCCGCCGAACGGCCGGTCGTCCACGG
>JBKQVG010000271.1:0-5731 GCA_052325345.1 Bryobacteraceae bacterium | reverse complement strand
AAATCCGAGTGGTCACCAGACGTTCCTACGGCTTCCGCACCTATAACGCGATGGAAATTGCCCTGTATCACAACTTGGGACGACTCCCGGAACCAGAATCAACCCACAGATTCTGCTGAGGAGGCGTAGATCGAAACCGTCAAAATCATCATGGCAAGAGTTATCCTTTCAGGTCGCGGAAAGCTTCGTCGATTTCCTGTTTGGCGGCCGGGGTGGGCGCCGAGAGCGGCAGGCGCGGCGGCCCGCCGTAGTAGCCGTTCAGGTCCATGGCGTATTT
The DNA here is from genome assembly GCA_052325345.1 of Bryobacteraceae bacterium. GTDB lineage: Bacteria > Acidobacteriota > Terriglobia > Bryobacterales > Bryobacteraceae > JBEKYD01. Next base: position 5,454 of record JBKQVG010000271.1, on the reverse strand, counting down.
CAAACCGGGCACGCCGTACTTGCTCGTCACCAACGCGGACGCCCGTCCGATGCGGTTCTGCCAGTCCAGTCCGGCGGCTTCCTCGCGCGTGCGATACGCCTCCCAAATGGCGATCACGCTATAAGGCGCCGCGTTGGCGTAGGCCAGGATTGCGCCCGTCGCGCCCATCAGCAGCGAGGGCCAGAGCGTGGGCGCCGAACCTACCAGCACCTGAAAGCCATGCCGCACCTCGCGAATCATCTGCATCACTTTTTCCAGGTTGCCGGAGCTTTCCTTGATGGCGATCACGTTGGGATGCTCGCTCAGCGCCACCACCGCTTCCACCGGAATATCCACCCCCGTGGCCTGCGGCCAGTTGTAAATGATGAGCGGCAGGCGCGACTGGTCCGCCACGGCGCGATAGTAGAGCGTCTGCGCGTCGGCCCGGTTAATCAGGTTCTTGTAATAATGAGGCGTGCGCACCATGGCCGCCTTGTAGCCCAGCTCCGCGGCTCGGTTGGTCAGGCACACGGTCTCCCGTACGCTTTCCATCCCGGTGCCGGCGATGAGCAGCTTTTCCGGCGCGGCGTATTTGGCGACCGCCTCCCATACCTGGATTTTTTCCTCCGTGGTGAGGTGGACGCTCTCGCCGGTCGAGCCCATCACCACGTAGCCGGCCAGCGTGGTGCGGTTCCATTTCTCGACGTTGTGCTCGATCTTCGACCGGTAAATCTCGCCCGCGTGATCGAACGGCGTAGTGATTGGTGGGAAAATACCCTGTAGTTTCATGATCCCGAACGAAACTCCACGATAACAATGTTCTCTCTCGAAATCGAATGCGAGGAGGCCCGGCGCGACTGGCTGCTGGCCGAATTGTACGACCTCGACCCTGCCGGCGTGGTCGAGCTCGACTCCGCCCGCGTGCGCGTCTTCTTCGACGACGCCGCCGACCGCGCCCGCCTGCTCGCTCGCTACCCGGCCGCGGCGGTTCGCGTCGAGGAAGACCGCGACTGGGTCGGCGAAGCGCGGGCCATGCTGCAGCCCATGCGGGTCGGCTCGCGGTTCTTTCTAGTGCCGGAATGGCGCGACGATCCGGCGCCCGAGGGCCGTTTCCGCATCCCGGTGAATCCGGGGAGGGCCTTCGGCACCGGCGTCCATGAAACCACCCAATTGTGCCTGGAGGCGCTGGAAGAGTTTGTCCGCTCCGGAGCGGTGGTGCTCGACGTGGGCACTGGGCAGGGTATTCTGGCTCGGGCCGCCCGGTTGCTCGGCGCCGGGAAAGTCGTCGCTTGCGACATCGATCCGGTGGCAATTGAGGTCGCCGGCATAGGCTTCGTCGGGTCGGTGGATGCGGTCGGGGCGGCGTCGGTGGACCTGGTGGTCGCCAACATCAGCCCGGAGGCGATTGTGCAACTCGCGCCCGATTTCGTCCGGGTGCGCCGCCCCGGCGGTACGATTCTGGCCAGCGGCTTCGAAATCAATGAAACTGAACAGGTTAGCCTGGCATTGCCAGGAGTCCGCGATGTGCGGCAAAAGGGAAACTGGGCGTTAGTCGTGGCCTAGCGTGCCCAAAGATGCACAAAAACGCACAATCGTCGAAGCGACCCCTTGGGCCGGACGATGATAACCGGCTGGTATCGATTGGCAACTTGCATGCTCAGGCCGTATGGTCTAGAAACATTATTGGGGTGGGAGGAGTCTAAATAATATGCGTTACTGGTCGTTTTTCGCAGCCAAAGTCGCTGTGGCGTCGGTGACGCTCTACGGGCTCCTGCTCGCGCTGGACCTGTATCTGCCGCACGACTCCCTCATCGTCAGCGCTCCGAAAGTCCATGCCACCCGTCCGGCAACCGTCGTACCCCATGCCGCGCCCGGCGCGGAGGCCAATTCCCAACGCGATGTCATCTGGCTGGTGCCCGGCGCGGTCGCCACGCCCGCCGAAGAAGCCAGACTGCTGGCTCCGCTCTCGCACGGCGGCGACCGTCTCCTGTGCAACCTGGCTCTGATGGGGTGGTTTCTGCTGGCGGCCGGGGTGGGGTACCTCATCGTTTGGGACCAGCGCTACCGCTGCCGCACCTGCCTGCGGCGCTTGCGCATGCCGGTGGAAACCGGCTCGTGGGGGCAAATGCTCCAATTCGGCAGGCCCCGCATCGAATATATTTGCGTCTACGGCCACGGCACGCTGCGCGCCGAAGAGTTGCAGATATCGGGCCGGGAGCAGCCGGAATGGACGCCTAATTCCGACGATTACTGGCGGGAACTGTGCGGCTCGCGCAAGGATTCCTCCGACCGGCCGTGACGCCCGCCCACGCCTGGTGGCGAATCGAACACAAGCGGCGTGCGGAGACCGGTTGATACCGCTTCGGCCCGTGGCGTGCTTGAATCGCTGGGCAGCGGCCCGGCATGCGAAAATCAAATATAGTGGCACAGAAAAAGATGAAAGTCCGGGTCCCGACCGCCTCCGGTCTGACCCGGTTCATTTTGGGTCCGGTGGGTCATAGCCTGCTCATCGGGGGCGCCGTTGTCACCATCCTCGGACTTGGCATCTTCATCTACTTCTACGCCGTGTATGCCCCGCTGATCGACAAGAAGCTGCGCGACGGCCCGATCGCCAACACGGCCAAGATCTTTGCCGCGCCGGAAGCCGTCGCGGTCGGCGATACCTCCAGCCCGGAGGCTATCGCCGCCGACCTCCGCCGCAGCGGCTATACCGAATCCCGCAGCAATCCAACCGGCTATTATCAGATCTACCCCAGCGCCATCGAAGTCTACCCCGGGCCGGACTCGTACTTCGACCAGGAAGCCGGCCTGATTCGCTTTTCCGGCGGCAAAATCTCGGGAATCGTTTCGCTGCAGGACAACACGGCGCGCAACGAGTACCAGTTGGAACCCCAACTGATTACCAATTTCTCCGGCCCCAGCCGCGAGAAACGGCGCACCGTGCGGTTCGCCGACATCCCCAAAGTGCTGGTGGAAGCGGTGACCTCGGCGGAAGATAAGCGCTTCTTCCAACACTCCGGTTTCGACCCGGTGCGCATCGTGAAGGCGGCCTACGTGGACGTGCGCGAAGGCCGCAAGGACCAGGGCGCCTCCACCCTCAGCATGCAGTTGGCCAAGATGTTCTGGCTGGACCCGCAGAAGCGATGGACGCGCAAGCTGGCGCAGGTGATGATCACCATCCAGATCGAGCAGCGCATGTCCAAGGAAGAAATCTTCGAGGACTACGCCAACGACGTCTACCTGGGCTCGCGGGGCTCGTTCCGCATTCACGGTTTTGGCGAGGCGGCGGAAGCTTACCTGGGCAAGGACCTCAGCCAGATCGACGTTTCCGAAGCGGCCGAGCTGGCCGGCATGATCCAGCATCCGGCCGCATACGATCCCTACCATCACCCCGACCGCGTGCGCGAGCGCCGCAACCTGGTATTGAGCCTGATGCGCCAGAACGGCTACATCGACGACCGCGATTACGCCAAGGCCACCGAAGAGCCGATCAACGTACCCAAGACCGCGGCCCAGTCGATCGAGGCGCCTTATTTCGTGGACCTGGTGAGCGATACCCTGCAATCCAAGTTTCAGGACGCGGATCTGCAAGCCAACGCCTATCGCATCTATACGACGCTCGATATGCGGTTGCAGCGCGAAGCCGGCGAAGCCATTCGCATGGGCATGCAGAACGTGGACGAGCAGATTCGCAAGCAGCGCCGCTTCAAGGGCCGTACCCCGCCCGAGCCGCAGGTGGCGCTGGTGGCGATCGATCCGCACACGGGCGAAGTGCGCGCCCTGGTGGGCGGCCGGAGCTACGGCGCCAGCCAGCTCAATCACGTGCTGTCCAAACGCCAGCCCGGCTCCATTTTCAAGCCCTTCGTCTACGCCGCCGCCATGGATACCGGGGTGGATGGCGGCCCGCAGGTGCTGACGGCCAGCAGCATGGTGGACGACGAGCCCACCACCTTCTGGTTCGATAACCGGGCATACGAACCCTCCAATTTCGAGCACGAATTCATGGGCCGGGTCACGCTGCGCACGGCCCTCGCCCACTCGCTCAACGTGGCCACGGTGAAAGTGGCCGAAACGGTGGGCTATCAGGCGGTGGTCGAGATGGCCAATCGCGCCGGCATGAATTACCACATCCAGCCCACCCCCGCCGTGGCGCTGGGCGCCTACGAAATCACGCCGCTCGAAGCGGCGGGAGCTTACACCATATTCGCCAACCAGGGCGAATACGTGAAACCGAATATTCTGACCCTGGTACGCTCCCAGGACGGACACGTGCTATATAAGGGGACCCCGGAAAAGCATGCCGCGCTCGATCCGCGGGTAGCCTACCTGATGACCAATCTGATGGAGGAAGTGCTGCGCAGCGGGACCGCCGCGGGAGTTCGCAGCCGCTACGGATTCCTGGTTCCGGCGGCCGGCAAGACCGGCACTTCGCGCGACGGCTGGTTCGCCGGCTACACCTCCCAGTTGTTGTGCGTGGTGTGGGTCGGGTTCGACGATAATAGCAATTTGGATCTGCAGGGGGCTTTCTCGGCCGCGCCCATCTGGGCGGAATTCATGCGGCGCGCGCTCAGCTATCGCGAATACAGGGACGCCCAGGAATTCCGCGTTCCCAACGGAATTGTAACGCTCGAAATCGATCCGGCTTCCGGCATGCCGGCTACCCCCAATTGCCCCAAGACCCAGACCGAAGTGTATATCGCCGGAACCGAACCAGTGGGAAGCTGCCCGCTGCACGGCGGCCGCAACGGCGTGACCAACGTGGCGGGGTGGGATTCGGAGACGCCGGCGCGGGCGGGCGAATCCGGCGCCGCTTCCGGCGCCAGCCAGATCGGCGCCGGCGAAGTAGCGCGCCGGGCCGCGCGGCAGACTCCGCCCGATACGGACACGCAAGCCGCCAATGCCGCGCCGAAGAACCAGGATGCGAAAAAACCGCCGCAGAAGAAGGGGCTATTACGCCGGCTGCTGGATGTGATTAAATAATTACAGCGTGATTCGGTAGCACTGTAGGAGGCCCGCATGGTTGCAAGTCACTTCGCCCTGGCGCTGGTGGCAGGTTTCATTTCCGCAACCGCGGCCGCTCAATCCGGCAATGCGATGCTGGATAAGGCCACGGCTACATCCGCCCCCACAAAGCCGTCTCTGTCGCCCGAGATTCGGGGCGACATCTTCATGGCCCGAAGGGATTATCGGGCGGCCCTCGACGCCTACGCCCTGGCGCCGTCCACCGATCCCGTCGTCCGCAACAAGATCGGCATCGCCTACCACCAGTTGAACGAACTGGGTTATGCCCGCAAGGCCTATCAACAGGCCCTCAAGCTCAAACCCGACTACGCCGAAGCGATGAACAACATGGGCGCGGTCTACTATGCCCTCAAGAGTTATCGCCGCGCCATCTCCTGGTACGGCAAGGCTCTGAAACAAGATTCCACCTCGCCCCGCGCGGCATCTTATTACATGAACATGGGTACCGCCTGG
>JBKQVG010000270.1:0-8759 GCA_052325345.1 Bryobacteraceae bacterium | reverse complement strand
TTGCCGGTGGCGTCGATCACCGCGTCCACCTGGGCCGACTGCCGGGCGCCGCGGCCGAGCGACACGGGGTCGAGTGCGATCACATCCGCGATGACGTTGTCTTCGACAAGGATATCTTTGGGCCCGCTCGCCGGCGTGCCGTTGCCGTCCACCACCGTGGCGTTATGAATCAGCAGCCGGTGGTACCGTGTTCCCGAAACCGGCGTCTGCGGCAGCGCGATGCCGGCGGCCAACAGAAGAGTCAAACCGAGCTTGGGCGAAAGCATAGGGAGATTGTGGCATAAAAGAGCCGTCAGCCGTCAGCGCTCTCGTGCTAGCGTGCCTGAACGGAAAGCTGACCGCTGATCGCCCGGTGCACCAGGCTGGTGCGCTTGATACCATAGGGGTATGAAGAGGGCGTCAAGGCCACGAATTCGAACGGCACCATCCGTCCGCCAGAGCGTCACCATTCCTGCGCAATTGGCAGTTGAGGTGGAGCGCTTGGCCACGAAGAAGCACCTGACGATGAGCCGAGCCCTGGTCGTGCTTGCGCAACGCGGAGTGGAGGCGGAAGCGGCGGCGCGGGCCGATCTCAATACGACTTATCGGCGGTTCATGGCCGAGGCCGATCCCGAGCGCAAGAACGAAGCGGGGAAGGACTTGATCCGGGCAGTCTTCGGGAAGGACGCCATTGCCGAGGATCCGCTTCTCTAGCCTGCCGCGGCCCGTCTGGGAGCACATCCTGGCGCGCGTAGCGGAGCGTCAGATTTCTCTCCAAGATCTTCGCCGGCTGCAAGAGTGGGTGAACGCCGCACCTTGGGCGCCCGAGGGCGATTGGTACAAGGACTTCGGCTCATTCATGATCTGCGGTTCCGGCGAATTTCCGAAAACTGTGCTGGCCAAAGGCATGGCGCCGTTTGGGACTCGAATCGAATAGGAGCTATGGAAGAGTTGGGGACCATCCAGACGAAACCGCCCAGTTGCCCACTCGGCGCCTCGGGCGTTTCCCGGCCAAATGGCTGGCGGGTCACTTTCCGGCAACGCCATAACGTCCCCAACTCGCCCTTAAGCGTCCCGAAAGGAGTAAGATCGGGGTATGGAGACGCCGCCGCTTCATGCTCTCAGGGCGCCCAACGAGACATATTGTGGGAGGCCAGGGCTGGCTGTAGATCGCTGGGCCGAAACAGCCGACGAAATCACCTGCCTTGAGTGCAAGGAAAAGATCCCGAGGTTCACCGCGGATGAATTGAATGCAGCGATAGACCCAGCGCTTGAACAACTTGCCCGAGAGTGGACGAGATCTCAAAAACGGTAAGGTTCGCGACACAGGCGGAAGGCCGTGAAGCAGGGACCCGCAGCGTCTCGAGTGGATTGCGAACGTTAATGTCATTTCGCGAGTGACGTAGTCACTTTCCTGATTGATATCAACAACGTTTCGAGCTGCTGCTTCGTTTTGAGGCCCGTGAATTCGGCACTGCAGTACTGCAGAGCGAAGGGAAGCGGAATATTTACATTTGCTAGATCGGAGTAGAGCTTGTCAATCTGCTTGACGTAGTCTCCGATGCTGAAGTTGCCGACCAGGTCAAATGGCGTCGGCTTATTTGCATCTTTCTCGTCCGCGACCAGGTGCGCGTTATGCGAGTAATCGAAGCCAGCCATGACGTAACCCATCTTGGCGTCCGCAGATAGCCCATTCCAAACCCGACCAGTGAACATTGATCCGGTGCGGTTAAGTTCTGACGGTCGTTGGCAATTCCGGAGCCTGTGCAGATTCCGATGACGGTTGAAGGAACGCCGATGTCGGGGAACGCCCTCGACTTGGGGCCTTATCCCAGGAAATTACCGGCGCGGTGCTCGACATTCGGCGGCGCTATGGCAAGCTCGCGGCATGTCGGACAGTTCACAATCCGTGTGGTCTCTTCGTTGACTTCCTCGGGGTGAGCTTCGCCTGGCCCGAGTCGAGCACCGCAAATCGCGAGCGTTCTGCTTCCTCTGAAATGAACTATTGGCTCGGTCATAGCTCTAATCTTAGCTCCTGAACCGAAGGAGGTGGACGAAGCACGGCCCTACCGGAAACGGCCCGTTCCACATGGACGTATAGTCGCCTTATACGGCCAATCATGATGCCCGTGCGGCGTCAACTTCTTCTGAATGTGGCACGTGCACAGATTGGACCGGATAAGGCGAAAATAACCGGCCAAACTGCTTGATTTTAGATCACTTACCCTTAATCAAGTGCAAGCAGATTTGGACCGGTTATTTTAACCGTTCCGTCGAAGTGGTCTGCTCCGGTCGGACGCCCCACTCGGAAATAACGGGCGCCTGGGGGCTTGTGGCCGCCGATTTACTCGCCGGGCTGCCGTTGCCAACCTCACAACAGGCAGCCCCCTACCCCATCGCCGCTTCCAACTCCGCCGCGGTCACCGTCGCCGTGCCGAGTTTGCCGACCGCGATTCCGCTCGCCAGATTGGCAAGCTCGGCGGCTTCCCGCGCGTCGGCGCCAGCGCACAACCCGAGGGTGAAAAGGGCAATCGCCGTATCTCCGGCGCCGGAGACGTCGAAGACATCCTGGGCGCACGCGGGCACGTGGTAGCAGGGCTCGCCGGCGCGAAACAGCATCATCCCCTGTTCGCCCAGGGTGACGACCAGGTTCTGGGGTTGCCAGCGTTCCAGCAGGCGGTTGCCGGCTTCGAGCAAGGCCGCGTCGCGATCGGCCGGTTCCACGGGGTCGGAAGGCGGCAGGCCGGCGGCATGGAGGGCCTCGCTCCGGTTCGGTTTGATGGCGGTGGCGCCTTTCCAGGCGAGCGAAGTATGGGGATGCGGATCTACCGCCAGAATCTTACCGTGATGCCGCGCGGCGGCCAGGATTTGATCCGCCAGGGGCTGGGTGACGAAACCCTTGTCGTAATCCGACACCACGATGCCATCCACTTCGGCGGCGGCGCGCGCCAGGAACGCGAGCGCGCGCTCCAGGTGCGGCCCCTGGGCCGGCATGCGGTGATCCCGGTCCACCCGGACCACCTGCTGGTGGCGGGCGATGATGCGGGTCTTGACGATGGTGGAACATTTCTCGTGCCGCATCACGCCGGCCGTGTCCATGCCGGAGTCTTTCAGCAGCGCGAGCAGCCGGGCGCCGGCCGCGTCCTCACCGGCCGCCCCGAGTACGGCGACATGGCCGGTGAATTCGCGCAGGTTGCGCGCCACGTTGGCCGCGCCGCCGGGATAGTAGGATTCGGAAGTCACGTCCACCACGGGCACGGGGGCTTCGGGCGAGATCCGGGACACCTTTCCCCAAATGAACTCGTCCAGCATCAGATCGCCAATCACCAGCAGGCGCAGGCCTGAGAACCGGGCGGCGATTTCGGCAAATCGTTTCTGATCCATTCTTACGGCTTCCCTAGCGAGCAGAGGGGGTCTCCCAACAACACTCCCTGCCAGCTCAAAAACGGTATCGACAGGTAATAGCTCTCGGCCAAGTTTCGCCCCTGGTAATAGGCCGGCAGCAGGTAATCGGGCCGCGCACAGCCTTGCAGGTACGGTTCATACGTATTGCCGGTAACGGCGGTCGCGCCCTCCGAAAGATAATCCGCGCTGAGGCTTTGCGGCGAACCGGCGAAAAAGTGCGCCCGGTCCTCCCAGGTGGTCGGCAGCCATCCGGCGGGCGGCCGCTGGAGGGTGCGCGCATTGGTGGAAACATATTCGGTGGCCACCGCGCCCGCGAGCCAGGAGTAGCCCAGCGTGCGCGCGATGCGGCCGTCGTTCGATCCCCAACTGGCGTAGGCGATGACGTCCCTGACACGCAGCGGCTGGGCGGTGGTTTCATCCAGCAACACGCGGTCGCGCGGCAGCAGCATGGCGGCGTTGCGCAACCAGTTGTTTCCCTCGGCGTTATTGGGCCCGCTGAGATCGATCACGAACTTCCCCCGGTTGCGCGCCGCCAGCGCCCGGTCGATCATGGCCTTGACATCCTCCAGCGAGAAGGCCGCCAGGCGGGTCACCATGTAGATGGGCACCTCGGGATGGCGAAAGGGCATATCGCGCTTCGTGGAAAACGGGTTGCCGATGACGCCCTCGCGCCCGACTTGGGCGCCGTGCAACTTGCCGTAAAGCAGACTCAGCTCGGAATCCACCGAGGCGTGCTCGGCGGTCTGAATCGAGCCGCCGCTGCCGTCGACCTTCAGAGGCACGCCCTTGGTCAGCACGATGTAAAGGATTTTCTCCCGCAGCCCACCCTGCTGAAGGCAGCGCGCGATCGGCTGTTCTACCTCGCGCAGATAAGTGTCCCAGGGAATCTCTTCATCCGAGGTGGCGTCGAGGTAACAAACGTTCTTCACCGGCACGGACCGGGGGGGGCGGTAGTAATCGCCGATCTCGCGCGACACCCGGTCGCGCCGGTTCACCACCAGGAGGACGTTCTCGCCCGTTTGCGCGAACAGGCCGGAAGCCGAAACCAGCAGGCACAACCAGTAGGCCGGCGTGAACCCATGCCGCCGCGCAGTGCCGGTGCCCAATAGAACGCCCACCATCTCAGAGTATCAGCAGCCCGCCCGTTCAAAGCGCGCTGACCAGTCACGCCAGCAGCGCCGGGTTCCGCTCGTGCCACCCGGTCGCCTGCTCGTAAGCCAGCGCCACGCGCAAAAGGGACCCTTCCTCATAAATCCGGCCGAGGAAGCCGATCGAGCGCGGCACGCCGTCCACGAACCCACATTTCATCACGACTTGGGGATTGCCGGTGAGATTGGTGGTGGTGAGGAACGCATTGGGCGGGATCACCACCACGTCCCAATCGGCCATGAATTTCTCGAATTTCTCCACCAGTAGGGTGCGCCCGCGCTGGGCGCGGATATATTCCACCGCCGGCACCAGCCGGCTGCCGCGAAAGGTATTCGGCCACGATCCCGGCGTCTGCCCGCGCAACGTGCGCACCTCGCCGTCGCGGGTGATGTCGTCGAACGCCGCCGCGCCCTCCGCATCCAGCAGGTAGCGCACCATGGTAAGGTCTTCGGTGAAATCCACCGGCGTCATCGCGACCCCGGCGTTTCTCAGATCGGCCAGCGCCTGCTCGTAGACCTTCTTATCGGCATCCGAGCGTACATTGTCGAAGCCCTTCCGGTAGACGCCGACCTTCAGGCTCGCGAGCGGCCGCCGCGGCTCGAAATGGAGCGGATCCGCCGCCACGCTGCGGTCGTACCCGTCCGGACCGTGGATCGCGTTCAGCACGATGGCGCAGTCTTCCACGCCCCGGCAAATCGGCCCGACCTTATCCATGGTCCAGCTCAGCGCCATGGCGCCGTGCCGGCTCACCCGCCCGTAGGTCGGCCGTAAACCCACCGTGCCGCACGCCAGGCTGGGCGAGACAATCGACCCCAGTGTTTCCGTGCCCAACGAAAACGCCACCAAGCCGGCCGCCGTCGACGCGGCGGACCCCGCGCTCGAGCCGCTCGATCCGCGGTCGTATTCGCCCTTGGCCTTGGCCGCCGCCGTCGGCCAGGGGCTCTTGGTCTGCCCCTTGAACCACAGGTCGCCCATCGCCAGCGCGCCCATGGAGAGCTTGGCGATCAGCACCGCGCCCGCCTGGCGCAGCCGTTCCACCACCGTGGCGTCGTGCTCCGGCACGCGGTTCTCGAACGGTTCGGCGCCCCAGGTGGTCGTGATTCCCTTGGTATCGAACAGGTCCTTCACCCCGAACGGAATGCCGTGCAGCGGGCCGCGATAATGCCCGGCGCGAATCTCGCGGTCGGCCGCCGCCGCGCGCTCCAGCGCCAGATCTTCTGTCAGAGTGATCAGGCACAGCAGCTTGGGCGAATACTTCTTCATCCGCGCCAGGTACATTTTGGTCAGGCCGGTGGAGCTCACCGCGCGCGACCGCACCAGCGGCGCAAGCTCGGTCACCCGCAGGAACGCCAGATCTTCCAGGTCTTTGGGTGCTTCGGTCGCGCCAGTCTTGGCAATGGTAGTCTCGAACCGCGCCGGCCCTTGGATCGGGGTGCGGTTGGGCAAGCCGGGATGGAAGGTGAAAGCCGGTTCGGTGTCGTAGGGAATCGCGACCTTGCGCACTTCCTCGTAGGAATAAAGGTTGCGGTTGACGTTGGGAAGCGTCATCTCGATTTCCGCGTCGGTGAAATCGAGCCCCAGCAGTCTCAGCGCGCCCGCGACCTCGTCCTTGGTCACGCGCATCGGCCGCTGCGGCTGTCCGCCCGGACCCCCTCCGCTTGCGCCCCTGCCCGCCGGCGGCGGCTGTTGCCCGAAGTCTGCCCTGGCCGCCGCCAAAACTCCCATCAACCGGCACCAGCTTCGCCTGTCCATAATTGGATCATCATAGCGCAGCCCCGTGGCGCAGGCCTGCTCGCGCCACGGCTCTACTCGATCCGGCTGGCCAGCACGCGGGCTTCGGCGTCGGCTTGTTTCTGCGGCAAGCCGACGATGCCGGTGATCCAGGCGCCCTTGGTGAACACGAACGCCGGCCTTTCGCCATCCTTGCCGAAGTAGCCGCCGAACGAGGGCACCAGCTTGGCGTCGGTGAGTGCCTTGCTCCAGTTGAGCAGCAGAATGGCCGCATCGGTGGGCGAATTGAGCTTCGCCAGGAACATGTCGTACTGGGCACGGCCTTTCTTGAAATGCCCTACCGTGCCGCCGGGCATAAACGAATGCCCCATCAACCCGGTCATGACGACCTCGCTCGACACCCGGTCGGTCTGCGGAAAACGCCGCGACTCATCCGGTGGTTTCACCGGCTCCTGTTTCGCCGCAGCCGGCGCCGGCTTCGGCTCCGAGCCGCAGGAGGAAAGCAACGCGAGACAGGCCAACGAGAAGATCGGAAGACGCATGCAGGGAGTATAACTGACTGGAAGGAGGGCCGTGGCAGCTTCCGGTGCAACGAGGAGAGCGGCAGTCACGGCTCAGCCGCGGCCGCTCCGGCGATGCCTCCTCATGGCTCCAACGCCGGCCCTGGCGGCAAAATGCCCAGTTCCGCGTAAATCGGGCGCACGAACCGGCGCAGGCGTGGCAGGCGCCAGGCGAAACAGGCGGCTCCGAGCAGGCACACGGCGCCGCCGCCCACGATCGTGCGCGGGGCGCCTATTTTAGCCGCCAGGGCGCCGGCGATCAGGCTGCCGAAGGGCGCCACGCCCTGGAACGCCATGGCATAGTACGCCATCACCCGGCCGCGCTTGTCTTCCGCGACAATGGTTTGCAGGATGGTATTGCTCGATGCCATCTGGCGCATCATGCCGAACCCCGCGGCGGCCACCGCCAGCAGGGAGAGCGCCAATCTGTGCGACATCCCGAAGCCGATCAGCCCGGCGCCGAACAGGCTGGCGGACAGCACGATCACTTTCCCAAGCCCCAACACCGTCGCACGCATCGCCAGCGTGACGGCGCCGATGAGCGCGCCGAGGCCTGGTCATCCAGGTGCCGATCAAGGATACGATCTGGCCCTCGAAAAACAGCCGATAGTTGCGGGATCCCAATGCCCGCATCAGCAGGCGCCAGGACGCTGGATTGGGCTTCTCTTTGCTCACCGCGCCGGGATCCGCACTCCGAGTGCCGTTGTCTGACAGACTAGCATCGTTGGCGGCCCGAGTGCCCCCGGGCTCGGCAAGCCGTGTTTCGTTGTGCGCCGCGCCCTCGCTCTGGGTATACTCAACTCCCATGAGGCTTTCTCCCGTTTTGCTTTGCCTGGCGCTGGCTGCGTCCGCGCAGAACGACACCCCCTCGGGCCGCGGCGGGCGCGGTTCCTCCGAGCCCATTAACGAACACACCTTTGCCGCCTTGCGCGCCCGTAACATCGGACCCGCCTTCCTCTCCGGGCGCGTTTCCCAGTTCGCCGTGTTCCCCGGCGACGCCAATCATTACCTGGTAGCCGAAGCGTCCGGCGGCGTGTGGGAGACCCGCAACGACGGCACCACCTGGGCGCCCATCTTCGATACCCAGGGCTCCTATTCCATCGGCGCCATCGCCATCGATCCCAAAAACCCCAACGTGATCTGGGTCGGCACCGGCGAAAACAACGACCAGCGCAGCGTGTCCTTCGGCGATGGCGTCTACAAGAGCGAAGACGGCGGCCGCACCTGGCGTAACGTGGGACTCAAACAATCCGAGCACATCGCTCGCATTCTGGTCGATCCGCGCGATTCGAACGTGGTCTACGTGGCCGCGCCCGGCCCGCTGTGGAGCGGCAGCGGCGACCGCGGCCTCTACAAATCCACCGACGGCGGCAAGACCTGGTCGGAAAGCCTCATCAAGGTGGGCGAATACACCGGCTGCTCGGACGCGATCTTCGATCCGCGCAATCCCGATATCCTGCTCGCCGCCACTCATCAGCGCCAGCGCCGCTACTTCGGCATGGTGCATGGCGGCCCCGAATCCGCGCTCTGGCGCTCGGTGGATGCCGGCAAAACCTGGGTGAAGGTCGGCGGCGGCTTCCCCACCGGCGAACTCGGCCGCATCGGCCTGAATTACGCGCCCTCGGGTCCCGGCATTATTTATGCCCAGGTGGAAGGGCCGGGAGGCGCCGGCGGCCTCTATCGCTCGGCCGATAACGGCATCACCTGGCAGAAGCGCAACAGTTACGACGTGCAGGGGCAGTATTACGCCAAAGTAGTAGTGGATCCGGCCAACCCCGACCGCGTCTACGTGATGAATACCAACATCATGGTATCCGACGATGGCGGGCGCACGCAGACCGTGCTCAATACGCGCTTCAAGCACGTCGACAATCACGATATCTGGGTCGATCCACATAACAACAACCATTACCTGGTCGGTTGCGACGGCGGCGT
>JBKQVG010000269.1:0-8769 GCA_052325345.1 Bryobacteraceae bacterium | reverse complement strand
GATCAAGGGCGCGGTGAACGAGGCCGTCCGCGTTTACGTGGACCTGGCGCGGGCCGGGGCCGGATTGCAGTATCTCGACGTGGGCGGAGGCCTGGGAGTGGACTACGACGGTTCGCAGACGGACTTCGAATCGAGCGTCAACTATACCCTGCAGGAATACGCCAACGACGTGATCTACCACGTGCAGAACGTGTGCGACGAAGTCGGCGTGGCGCACCCTACCATCGTCACCGAGAGCGGCCGCGCGATCGCTGCCTATCATAGCGTGCTGGTGTTCAACGTTCTGGGCGTGTCGGGCATGGGCGAAGCGGATGTTGTGCCCGAGCCGCCGCCGGATGCCGAGCAGCCCCTCATCGACCTGCAGGAAACCTATCGCGGCCTCACCGCCAAGAACCTGCTCGAAAGCTATCACGATACGCAACAGGCGCTCGACCAGGCGCTGAATCTGTTCAGCCTGGGCTACCTGTCACTCGAGCAGCGTTGCGTGGCCGAAAACCTGTATTGGGCCATCACCCGCAAGATTCAAAAGCAGGCGCGGGAACTCGACTATTTTCCGGAAGAGCTGGAGGGCATCGACGCCATGCTCTCCGACACCTACTTCTGCAATTTCTCGCTCTTCCAGAGCATGCCGGATTGCTGGGCCATCAAGCAGCTATTTCCCGTCATGCCGATCCACCGGTTGGAGGAGCAGCCCACCCGGCCGGCGGTGCTGGGCGACATCACCTGCGACTCCGACGGCAAGGTGGACGCCTTCATCGACCGCCGGGATGTGAAGCGCACCCTCCTGCTCCATCCCTTCGACGGCGGCGATTACTACCTGGGCACGTTTCTGCTGGGCGCGTATCAGGAGATCCTGGGCGATCTGCACAACCTGTTCGGCGACACCAACGCCGTACACGTGCGTCTCGGGCCCGCCGGCGAAATCATTCTGGACTCGGTCATCAAGGGGGATACCGTCCGCGAGGTGCTCAACTACGTGCAGTTTTCCAGCGACCAGTTGGTCGCCAAGCTGCGCCGCGACGTGGAAACGGCGCTCCGCGAGAGCCGCCTTACCTACGAGGAATCGGGAGCGCTGCTGCACTATTACGAAGAGGGCCTGCACGGCTACACCTACCTCGAAGACGTGCACGAAAGCTAGATACCAACCGGGCCGCGACCCTAGGGAGCGGTTCTTAGCCACCTGTACTCGGCCGGTGAGTGGAAGTCTGCCCGATCGTTCAAAAGATGTGCAGCGGCACGTTGCCGGGAGCGAACTGCAGCCCGATACGCACGTCATATATCCGCCGGTTGTACTGGGCGAAATCGTTGCTTCCGTACTGGTGGACGGAGCCGCCGGCGACAACGTGTACCGCCCTGGTCAAGTCCCGGCTGATGGACACCGTTCCCGTCGTATCGCGGTAATCGCCGTTGATGATATTGCCGACCGAGCGGCCGTTATTGCGGGCGGCGAGGGCGTTGAAGCTCCAGCGGCGGATTCCGGTGTAGGTGTAGCCGGCGGTAATGTTGGTCATTTCCGAGGTAAGGAAGAGGCCGTTTCCGGGGGTGACCGTCCGCCCGCCCGCCAGGTACATTACCCCTTTCTTGAAGGTCTGCGACAAACGCCCGCTGGCGTTGGGCACGTAGTGAACGGAGTAGTTGACCGAGAGCTGGGTCGAAGAGATTCCGAGCAGCGCGGCGATGGCCGGGTCGATGGAAACGTCCTGCACGCCTTCGGTCTCGAGCCGGAAGAAGCCGCCATACAAAGTCAGTTCCAGGGTTTGCGTGAACCGGTGGGCGAACGTGCCGGCTCCTCCATGCATGTCGGCATCGCTCAAAATGCGGGTGAAGCTGTAATGGTTATAAGTGTACAGGGCGCCAATGGTGGTGTTCCGCGTAAGGCGGTATTCCACATCGGCCTGCGCCGAGGCGCCGGTGACGCCGTAGAGCGCTGTGGACCGCCGCCGGTTCAAATAGCCGCCGCCGCCGAAACTGAAGGAAAGCCGCGCCGTCCTCTGGTAGATCAGGTTGGCCTGCGTGCTGGCGTAAACGGTGCGGTTGTCGAAAAAGTCGGTGACGGGAATGCTCAAGGTGGACGGATCGAACGGTATCGAAGCCGGCAGCCCCAGCGCTCCGTAGTCGAGCGAGAAAATGCCCGCGCCTTCGTTCAACAAAAGGGTGACGTGACGAGTGAACTGGTGGGTAATCCCGAGCAGCAGGGTTTGATCGGTGTTGTCGTAGTAGGTGGTTGAAAAGTAGTGATGAACATCGCCGTGATAGTCCAGGCCGATCTTGGTATGTTTCCAGCTATGTACGCCACTGATTCCCCCGGCGAACTCCAGCCCGTAGCTGGAAGCGTTGCCGATCTCGCCTTGGGAATTCACCGAGACGCCGGCCAACCCCGTGTCGTATACCCCGGTAATGGTCAGGTAGGGCCGAAAATCGATCTGATCCGCCGCCATGGCCGTGGGAGCCTCGCCTCGCGACAGAATTGCCGGTCCCGCATATTGTGCAAACGCTGGGACAGCCAGTCCCAAAATGGCGATCAGGCGCCGCATTTCGAAATACATGTTCCTCCGTTTTTCCACTTTAATGCTGAAAAATTCAAACGCCAGGCCCCGCAGAAATAAAGTCCGGCGCGACCCCCCTAAATTATCAAGACCCAAACTATCTAGAATAGGATGGAATTGCCATTATTGCGCGCCTCGCGAAAGCAACATCGTTTTAAGCGTGTGGAAAACGATATAAGTATCCAGGCTGATCGACATGTTCTTGATGTAATACAAATCGTATTCCAGTTTGGTTACGGTATCTTCGAGCGTGTCTCCGTACTTGTGATTGATCTGCGCCCAGCCGGTGATCCCCGGGGGAACATAGTGCCGCTGCCGGTAATAGGGAATCTGCTCCGACAAAGCCTTGACAAATTCCGGCCGTTCCGGCCGCGGGCCGACCAGCGACATTTCGCCCCTCAACACATTGAAAAGCTGCGGCAATTCATCGAAACGCAGCCTGCGGATGATGCGGCCAACCGCCGTAATCCGCGGATCGTTCCTGGACGCCCACACGGCGCCGGTCGCGGCTTCGGCGTCGACCCGCATGGAACGAAATTTGAAAACCATAAACGGCTGCCCCTCCAAGCCGACGCGCCGCTGCCGGTAAAGTACCGGCCCGCGCGAACTCAGGCGCACCGCCAAAGCAGTGAGCAGCATGAGCGGCGCCGCCAGCACGACGCCAATCGTCGCCGCTACCAGGTTGAACACCCGTTGGTACAACAGGGTCTGCCGGCGCGGTTCCAACTCGCCGGAGTAGATCAGTTGCGACGGGCGCAGTTCTTTCAGACTGACGCGGCCGGTCACGCGTTCATAGGCCGACGACACTTCTTCAATCGCGTGGCCGCCAAAACGCAGTTCCAACAAATCGGCAACCGGAACCCGATTGCGCCTTTCGGACATGCCCACCACAATCAAGCTGGGATTGGTTTCCGCCACTATCCGCCGCAAATCCGATAACGGCCCCAGTACCCGCCCCGCCCGTGGGGGGGACTTCCCGCGCGGGCAATCGTCCACATAACCGGCTACCGTCAGACCTAATTCGGGGTGCTCGGCCACGTGCTGAGCCAGGTCCTCGAGCGATTCGCTCCCCCCCACCAGCAGCAACCGGGTGCGGCCCACCACCTTCAACGCGTACGAGTTAAACACCAGCCGCCAGACGAAGACACCGCCCAGCGACAGGAAGCTCCCGGTCAGCATCAGGCGCAACGGCGTCCGCAGACTGCGGCTGATGTAGCTGAAAATGCCCTGTATCAGAATGGCGGTGCCGATGGCCATGGAAAGCTGTTGCAGCAGCAGAATCCGCGATTCAATCAGGTAGTTCGAATAAAGGTCTTGAAAATAAAGGCTGATCAGGATGCTGAGCAATACCACGACGATCCGCAACAGGCCGCCGTCGTACAGCAGGTAGTCGGTTGGATCGACCTCCAAAACCAAGTAGCTGGCCACCACGAAAGCGGTCAGCATGATGATGATTTCCGCCGCCAGGAGCGCCAGGGTGCCAACCGGTACGAAAACTCGAAACAAGCGGATCATCTAAAGAAATCAGTAAGATCGGACGAGAGGTTCCGACTAAACATTATACTCGCCCGTCTCGGCCGGTTCGCGCTCCCACGTGGTTCCACCGGTTCCAGGACGGTGCCTGATGGGGATAGCTCCCTACCGAGGAAGACGGTACTGGAGAATCAATAGCTTAGAATACCGGAAACGGGAGGAAAGGGCCTTGCCCGAAGCCATCATGGTACTATCACGGGCAGATTGATCCGGGGGATCGGATTTCGTAAAGATACCCATGACCGTCAGCCGCGAATCGCGCACTCTGGCCTACGTTGCCCCATTTTGCGTCTATGTCGCTTCCATGGGCCTGGAGCGGCTGCTCCACATCGATGGCGTGTGGCCGTATGCCTTACGCTACGGCCTTGCCCTTGCGGCAGCGCTGGTATTCTCCCGCGGGACGGTTTCGTTCACAGTCCGAAACCCGATGGCGAGCGCGGCCGTGGGGTTGCTGGTCTTTGTCTTGTGGGTGGCGCCGGACCAATTGTGGAACATTCGCCATCACTGGCTGTTCGAGAACCCATTGACCGGCGCGGCGGTGAGTTCGATTCCGCTCGCGCTGCGCCGGAACGCCACGTTTCTGGCGCTGCGGATGGTAGGCTCCGTTCTCCTGGTGCCGGTTATCGAGGAACTGTTCTGGCGCGCCTGGCTGATGCGGTGGCTCATCTCGCCGCACATAGAAGCTGTTCCCCTGGGGGCATACAACCGGTGGGCGTTTTGGGTTACCGCCGCACTTTTCGCCGCCGAACACGGCCCCTATTGGGAGGTGGGACTGGCAGCGGGCATCGTCTACAACTGGTGGATGGTTCGCACCAGTAGCCTGGGCGGCTGCATCCTGGCGCACGCCGTCACCAATCTGGCTCTCGGCCTGTTCGTGATCGGGTCCGGCCAATGGCAGTATTGGCTCTAAACCGCCCGTTCCTCCCGCGGTTGCTATCATAATGTGAGGTTCAAATCGAAGGACAGGAGATCCGTGAGTTTCCTCAAGAGTCGATACGCCATAGCGCTGACGATCGTGCTGCTCCTTCAGGCGGGCGCGCTCTACGCGGTTGCTTCGCGTCCCGAATTGGCCGCCCCGATCATCCCGCTAAGTCTTTTCCCCGCGACATTTGGGGGCTGGACGATGGTGCAGGACGTGCCGCTCGAACCGGAAGTGCTCGATATGTTGAAGGCCGACGACACCATGAATCGCGTGTATGTCGATCGCGCGCGAACCGCGGATGTGAACCTCTTTGTGGCGTACTTTAAGACCCAGCGCTACGGACAGTCGCCGCACTCGCCCAAAAACTGTCTGCCCGGTTCCGGCTGGGAGGAAGTGGAAGTTGGGCGGCAAACCATCCCCGTGGCGGGATGGGACAGGCCCATTACCGTGAATCGCTACGCCGTCGAGCACGGCGACGAACAGAGCGTGACCCTGTACTGGTATCAGGGGCATCACCGGGTGATCGCCAGCGAGTTCGCCGCCAAATTCTGGCTGGTGGCGGACGCCGTGCGTTACCGCCGCAGCGACACCGCTTTGGCGCGGGTGATCGTGCCGGTGCGGGGAGGCGATCTGGAGACCGCCACCAATATCGGCGTGGCCTTCATTCAAGCCGCGTTCCCCGTCATCCTGCGGCAGATGCCGCTATAGGCCGGTTTTCATCCGATGCCGGCTACTTGCTTTATCCGCTCTCGTGCCCCCGGCCTTCCTCCGCCTGAATCGCGGAAGCGCGACTAAAGCGAAGTGCGAAATGCTCACAAACATTCAATATCGGATTCTGAAGAGGATCTCCCCCGGAGCCCCGGATGGCGGCGCTTACGAAGGCCAGTCAAAGCTCGCGGTTCTAATGGGAGATGAATTCTTCACCAAGATTGCGGGGAAAGTGGTCATCGACTTCGGCTGTGGCGAAGGAGCTGAAGCCGTGGAAATGGCTGGACGAGGGGCCAGGCAGGTGATCGGCATCGATGTCCGCGAGGACGTTCTCGAAGCGGCAAGACAAAGGGCCGTCAGTGCTGGTGTACAAGATAAGTGTCTGTTCGCGCTTTCGACCAAGGAGCTTGCCGACATCGTGGTTTCCCTGGACGCTTTTGAGCACTTTGCCGACCCCGCGGGAGTCTTGCGTATCATGAGCACGCTCCTCGAGCCGGCAGGCGAGGCGATCCTCAGTTTCGGGCCAACCTGGTATCACCCGTTGGGCGGTCATCTATTTTCGGTTTTTCCATGGGCTCATCTGATATTCAGCGAGAAGGCTCTTATCCGTTGGCGGTCCACTTTTAAGACGGATGGGGCCACGCGATTTAGCGAGGTGGCCGGAGGTCTGAACCAAATGACGATCGCGAAGTTCGAGGAGTTGATAGCGGGCAGCCCCCTCAAGGCCGCCAGCCTCGAACTTGTGCCTATCAAGAAGCTTCGAGGTCTTCACAACCGCTTGACGCGAGAATTTACGACGGCGATTGTGCGTTGCCGTCTGGTCAAACGAACATGATGACAAATATGCGCGCAACCAGGATCGTGGCCGGTGGCCGGTTTTCCGTTGTTTGTCTCCCAGAGGGCCTGTGGGCAAACCCCTTTGGAATGGTCTCCTCTCCGCCGTGCGCGGGCGCGTCCCGCGTAGGCGGGAACGCTCGGCTGGCATCCCCGGCGCGGTGGCCTCGCCGGTCGGCGGTAACCGCTTCCGGGTAGTCCACCCGTGGAGTGGCGGCAAACCTCATGACGCCGTTTTTCGTGACGCTTTTCCTGGCTTCGGCCCTGGCAGTCGCGTACGTTCTGGCGGGTTATCCGTTGCTGCTGGCCTGCCTGGCGCGCTGGTTCGAAAAACCGGTCGACCGCCGCGAGCACGTGGCGCCGGTCACGGTCATCATCGCCGTGCGCAACGGGGAACGCTGGCTCGCCCGCAAACTCGACAGCGTTCTGGCGCAGGATTACCCGCCGCAATCGACGGACGTGCTCGTGGTTTCCGACGGGTCCACCGACGCCAGCGAACGGATCGCGGCTTCCTACGCCAACCGCGGCGTGCGCCTCATACGCGTTCCCTTCGGCGGCAAACCCGCGGCTCTGAATGCGGCGGTGCCGCAGTCTTCCGGCGAATTGCTGTTCTTTACCGATGTCCGCCAGGTCTTGCGCCCGGATTGCCTGCGCCGCCTGGTGGCGGCGATGGCCGATCCAACGGTCGGCGTGGTGAGCGGCGATTTGCGCATCGCCCGCGGCGCCAGCGAGGAGGAAGCCAATACCGGCCTGTACTGGCGCTATGAAAACTGGATTCGCGGCAACCTTTCGCGGCTGGATTCGATGCTGGGCGCCACCGGCCCCGTATATCTCGTGAGGCGGTCGCTCTACGTGCCGATTCCGTCCAATTCCCTGCTGGACGACGTTTTCCTGCCGCTTTCCGTGCATTTGCAGGGCTATCGCCTGGTGATCGAGCCCGCGGCCGTAGCCATCGACGAGCCCACCGACCTGGCCGCCGAATTCCGCCGCAAAGTGCGCACCCAGGCCGGCATCATCCAACTCCTCGGCACATTCCCGGGACTGTTCAGCTCCCGCAACCGCATGCGGTTCCATTTTGTCAGCCTGAAGATCGGGCGCCTGTTGCTGCCCTACCTGGTGGCGGCGCTCCTGCTAACGTCGTTCGGGCTGCCATTGCCGTGGCGCTGGTTCGCCGCCCTTCCGCAATTGGCCTTTTGGTTCCTGGCCCTGCTCGACCCGTTCATGCCCGCGGGCGGCGCGGCCAAAAAGCTGACCGGCGTTCCCAGGGCTTTTGCCGTGCTTGTATGGGCGGCGGCCTGCGCCTGGAAGATCCTGTTCGTCAGCCCTCGGGACCTGTGGGTGGAGGCACGGGCAACCCAAGCACGGGATTGACGCCCACGTGTTGATTATTCTGCTGGCAGTGCTGGGGCGACATCGGCAGAGGGAGTCATAGGTGGGACGGACGATCGCCTTTTGTCGTCTGTCAGGCTGCCCGCGCTCGACCATCCCCATTGCTCTTTAACGTCTACCAGTCCGGCCGTTACTGGGTTGTTCTCCACGTATTCGATCAGATACCGAAGTTCCGCCTCGGAGCGGACCCAATGGTCGAAAGACTCGTCCTGCCAGAAGGCGGCCCAGAATCTGGTTGGCCATGCGACCGGTTCTCCCCTTGAGCCACCGCAGGATGGTGGGCAAAGCGGCATGCGGCCGGAAGATCGCGTGGACGTGATTGGGCATGACCACCCACGCGTGCAGTTGGTAGAAGCCGCGCCCCGTTTCACCATAGAGGAGAGCATCCGCCACCACGGAAGCGATTCGCGGATCCTGCAGCCATGGTGGGACAGGCGATCGCTTTTTGTCGCCTGTCGAGCGGCTATGCTGTGGCGAGGAATGACAGACCACAAAAGGCGATGGTCTGTCCCACCGGGGCGTCTGCGGGACCGAGCCCGCTAAGCGCCATGTCACGAATACAGCGGTGTCCGGCGGAATCCAGTGAGGGAGGTGTCTGCGGGTGAAGGCCATCGTATCCCAAGAAGTAGTGCCTGCCGCGCCAGGTTTTCTCCAAGAAATGTCAGCACGGTGGGACAGACGATCGCTTTTTGTCGTCTGTCAGGCTGTTAGGGCCTGGCAGGGCCCGACAGACCACGAAAAACGCCGCGTGCCCTCTGGGCCGGGTCCTGCCGGGACAGGTCCCGGACTTTGGGTTGGCAGGTAAACTGCCAAATTTCGATCCTTGAATTGTGAGAT
>JBKQVG010000268.1:0-5701 GCA_052325345.1 Bryobacteraceae bacterium | reverse complement strand
GGTGTGAAAATGGGAAACGTCTCATTTTGCAGGGTTGAATCGACCGGAAGCAACGTTCTGACGCTCTTCGAAGTGGTTTTCATGGAAACCGCCGCGTACATCATCGTGGGCGCCGTCTGCGAAAGGATCACGTTCTGGTCCTTCATTCTGTGCGAACTGTTTATAGGCGCGATTCTTTACCCGGTTTTCGGATGCTGGGTGTGGGGGGGCGGCTGGCTGTCGCAGCTCGGCAACACCACGGGCATGGGACACGGCTACGTCGATTTCGCGGGATCGACGGTGGTGCATGGCATAGGGGGGTTCGCTGCCATGGCGATCTCGATCGTGCTTGGCCCGCGGCTCGGGAAGTTCGGGCGGGACGGAAAGGTCAGGGCGTTTCCGGCTCACAACATCGCATATGTTGTGATCGGAACTTTTATCCTGTTGTTCGGCTGGATGGGTTTCAATCCGGGCTCAACGCTGGGAGCGACGGACCTTCGTATCTCGGTCATCGCGATCAATACCAATCTGGCCGCCATCATGGGGTCGGCTACAGCGATGCTGTTCTGGTATTGGAAATTCGGCAAACCGGATATCAGCATGGCGTGCAATGGCATGCTCGCGGGCTTGGTGGCCATCACGGCTCCGTGCGCGTTTGTTGGTCCCACCTCGGCAGTCATCATCGGGATTCTCGCCGGACTGGTGGTATGCCTGGGCGTGCTTTTCAATGACAACGTAACCAAGATCGACGACCCCTGCGGCGCGATCTCCGTGCATGGCTATTGCGGCGTACTGGGTGCTGTTTCCCTGGGCTCTTTGCCGACGGCACTTATGGTGCGGGCTGGAATGGCGTGGGAGCTACTAGCTACTTGGGCAAAGCAGGCCAGGGTGTAACCGGGTTGTTTTACGGCGACCCCACTCAGTTCCTCACCCAATTGATGGGCGCGGCAATCATGGCCGCCTGGGCGTTTGGCGCAACCTTCATCGTGTTCAAGGTTGTAAACACGGTCAAGTCCATGCGCGTCTCCAAAGAAGTGGAAGAACAGGGTCTGGACGTGCCCGAATTCGGGCTGGCTTGCTATCCTGAGGACGCTTTGCATGCCACGGAGTCCTAAGCCGTCGCAGAGGGAAATTATATGAAAAAGATTGAGGCGATTATTCAGCCACACAAGCTGGACGAAGTAAAGGAAGCCCTCATCGGCATCGGCGTGGAGGGCATCACTATCTTGGAAGTGCGCGGTCATGGCCGTCAGAAAGGCCATACCGGGACGTATCGTGGGGCGGAGTACAATGTCGATCTTCTCCCTAAAGTAAAAATCGAGATTTTCGTACCGGATTCGCGCGCGGGAGAGATTGTAAGAGTACTGAGCACCGCCGCTAGTTCCGGAAAGATTGGCGACGGCAAGATCTTCGTCTCTTCCATCGAAGAAGCCGTTCGTATCCGCAACGGCGACCGCGGAGAGTCCGCGCTCTGACCCTCAGAAGGGAAGACATCGGCGACACCTCACAGGCCGCTGGCGGAATCACGCGCCGCCTGGGAACCAGGGCGGCTTCGGGGATCGCCATGGCGTCCGAAACTTGCTAGTCTTGTGAGCGAATGTCTCCAGGCTCGAAGGGCGGCAGCACCCGAGGGGCAACTTGGCCGTAGGCTCCCCTGCCGTGAAGGATAGTCCTTCTCGTCAAGGGTGTATTGTCCGCACTTATCCAATTCGACGTGCAGACCCTACCATCTCAAGCAATCATCCGACCATGGATTCTTGAGGATCCTCCGGCGACGTGAAGGTCGGCACGTAGTGTCCGAAAGTTGCTAGCGCCGATTGCCGAATTCCTCTACGATATGGTTGATGAGAATCGGGGAGTCGCACCTCAATCACAGATCACCCACGGCCGCGCCAACCTCTGTCAGAGCCCCGTTCTCCGCTCAAAATTCGGCACTGGAGCTTGAACCGGCGCCGTCCGTTTGGTGGCAGGCGATCTATAGTCGGGATCAACGCTTCGATGGTCGATTTTTCATCGGTGCCGCCACGACGAAGATCTATTGCCGCCCGATTTGCCCTGTGCCGTTTGCAAGACGGAATAACCTAGTGTGGTTCGCGACTGCGGCCGCAGCCGAGACGGCTGGATATCGGCCTTGCCGGCGATGTCGCCCCGAGACTTCTCCGGGCACGCCGGCGTGGCAAGGAACATCGGCCATCGTGTCCCGTGCTCTGAGGTTGGTTTCGGAAGGCGCTCTCAATGAAAGCAGCGTTGAGGACCTCGCTAATCGAGTAGGCATCGGGTCACGGCAGTTGCGGCGCCTTTTTGTCGAACATTTGGGAGCATCGCCAGTTAAGATCGCGATCACGCATCGGGTTCATTTTGCTCGGAATCTTATCGAAGACACTGATTTGCCGATTACGAAGATCGCGCTGTCTGCTGGATTCACCAGCATTCGCCAATTCAACCACGCGATACGGGCAGTCTGCGGCCAGTCACCGACCGAACTTCGTCGCGCCCGTGGTGAAGTCCCGACGTCAACCCAAAGCGGACTGGTGATTCGGCTCGCTTATCGGCCACCTTTCGACTGGGCGGCGTTAGTGAATTTCCTGAGGCCTCGGGCAACTCCAGGAGTCGAATTGGTCCAAGACGGAGCTTATCAACGGACAATCTGCCTCGGCGACGCGACGGGAGTCGTCGAGGTCCGCCCGGCCAAAACTGACCCGGCTCTACTGGTGCGCATAGAATTGCCCGGATACCAGCTTCTGATGAAGGCTGTCGAGCGTGTACGGCGCATTTTCGATCTCGGAGCGGACCCCCTCCACATCGCCGATGACCTGTCGCGGGATCCGCGGCTGAAACCGCTGTTGGACCGAAGGCCCGGCCTTAGGGTCCCCGGTGTGTGGGACGGCTTTGAGCTGGCCGTGCACGCCATACTTGGCCAACAGTTGACGGCTGTCGATTCGACGATACTCGCCGGACGATTGGTACAAACTTTTGGGAGGCCGTTTCAAACTTCTGTCCAGGGCCTCACGCACTTGTTTCCAAAGCCCGAAGACCTTGTTGACGCAGACCTCTCGACAGTGGGTATCCACGGTGCTCGCGCGGCGACGCTCCACGAGCTAGCCCGCGCTGTTCGCAGCGAGGAGCTCACATTTGAAGCGTCGATGACCTTGGAAGAGGCGCTGTCGCGGATCTGTCGTATTCGTGGCATCGGGGAAAACACAGCGCACTACATTGCTATGCGGGCTTTGGGGGAGCCGGATGCGTTTCCGTTTGCCGATCCGGGCCTTCGGAGCAATCTTGGGACGGGCGAAAGTTCGACTTCACCTCCAGAGGTTTTACGGATAGCCGAAGGCTGGCGACCCTGGCGCGCCTATGGCGCAATGTATCTTTGCGCCGCGGATCGGTAATCGCGGGGAGGAGTCGAAACAAGCGGACGGCGTGGATTCCCCCGCGACTCGTAACCCTTCGCCTTCCCAAGGCGGTTTGTGGTGACCGCAACAAGAAGGAGCTGAGTGGCCCGTCGAATCGCCTTTTGTATGAGCCACAGTTTCACAACCTGGGCCACAGCGTTTCTCAAATTCATACATGCCGTCGAGATGATGTCCGAGAGTTGCCAGCACCGGGCGGCGCTGGAGTCTAGAGTTGATAGAAGAGGAGTTCAATATGTGGCGCCCATTGGCGGACCTGATTCGAAGGATTGACGCCGCGAGATACCGGCGAGCAATTGAACGCGCACTCGCTCTGCACTTGCGCGGCGAGGTACGCAACGATGGACTAAAGCTCAAGAACGTCACCACTCGATTGGAAATCGAGTGGTGGGCGCGTGATATCCATCCTTGGGACCGCGATGATCCACCACAACAGAGAGGGTCGCTCTTTGTCCGACAATCTCTCGCCGATACTGAGGCAGCCATCGCGCGACTATTTCAGGCCTTGCCTCAGGTTGACATTATCGCACTGACGGTTCTGGAGCCCCATTCGGAGAGTGTGATCATGGCTGGGATCGCGGAGCGTTCGGTAGTGGAATCTGACGCCGAGCTGTCGGTTGGAATGCGGCTTTGGCAACGTGGCATAGCGTACCACTCGGACGGCTTCCAGTTTGAGCCCCTCCGCGCAAGCGTTGACTTAGGCGTTTTGGTGTCTCAGGGCGTCGCGGGGTAGATACCATGCTCCACTAAATAGAACAATGCAAGAACGGAAGACGCCGTAACTGCACCGCCCTCTCGCCCGACAGCTTTAGCGGAGCAAACCGTGGCACTTAACTAGGCCGCTATGCCCGCCGAAACGATCTGCTGTCGCTCGACCTAGGCATTCTGACTTCTCTCTCCTGACTTCCTCGACTTCCATATCCCGAAGGGATATCAAGGCGAAGCCTTGCCTAACCAGTCAGCGCATTTCGTGCGCGGTGCGTTCGACTGCAGCCATCAGGCGCAGGGTGTTTTCGCCGTAGATTTTGCGGATTTCGGCGGCGGTGTAGCCCTCCTCCAGTAACGCGCGGGTCAGATTGGGCCACTTGTCGACGCTCTCCAAGCCCTCGGGGGCGCACGAGATGCCGTCAAAGTCACTCCCCAGCCCGACGGCGTCCACACCAGCCAGTTCCACCACATGGTTAATGTGGCGGACCACGTCGGCCAGAGTGGCCCTCTGTTCCGGCGGAGCGCCGACCCGGGCGCGGGCCCCGCGCATGGCGGCGCGCAAACCATCGGGGTCGTTGGCGTACCTGGCGATCAATTGGTCGCGGAGGGGCCGCAGCTTGTCTTCGAACTCGGCCTCGTCTTTAGCCACTTCGGCATTGAGAAAATCGCACGAGAAATTGATCTGGATCACCCCGCCCTTCTTGGCCAGGGCCCGGATCATCTCGTCGGTCATGTTGCGCGGCACGGGCGCGATGGCGCGGCAGGAGGAATGCGACGCGAAGATCGGCGCCTTGCTGATTTCGAGAGCGTCCCAGAAGGTCTTGTCGGAAACATGCGAGATGTCTACGATCATTCCCAGCCGGTTCATCTCGCGCACCACCTCTTTGCCGAAAGGCGAGAGGCCGTTGTTAGGTTGGTTGTCGTCTCCGGAGGAATCGGCCCAGTGGTTGCTATTCGAATGCGTCAGGGTCATGTAACGCACTCCTTCGCCGTAGTATCGGCGCAGCAGACGAAGGCTGTCTTCGATGGCGTGGCCGCCTTCGATACCCAGCAGCGCGGCGATTTTGTGCTGCCGGTGCGCGCGGCGAACGTCGGCCGCGGTGGTGGCCAGAACGAAATCGTTGGGATATTTCTCGATGATGTCGTGGCGCACGGTATCGATCATCTGCAGCGTGCGGTTGGCCGAGTGATTGCCGTCCACGTAGCTGGCGGCAACGTAAACGGCGAAAAACTGCGCCCCCATTCCGCCCGCCCTCATGCGCGGCAGATCGGTCATGTGATCGGTATTCGGTTTGCCGATATCGAGCCCGGCCACGGTGGCGCTGGTGACGTCGTTATGGGTGTCGATAAGGATCGCCGAGGCGTGGACGCGCTTCACTTCGGCATCCGTAACGGTGCGCTTGTGCCGCCCCGGAGCCTGCGCTACCAGCATCACCGGCAGAACCAGGCCAAGCAGAATTCGAGCGGGTGCGTTCATTTGCAGCAGACCACTAGTGTCCGGTAAAGTACTTTGCGAAATTCAATAAGTCTCATCCTTGCTAGCGGGTAGCGGGAATTCTGGCCGGGAACGATTTGAACGCTGAGCCGATGAGAATGCCGTCCGC
>JBKQVG010000267.1:0-3890 GCA_052325345.1 Bryobacteraceae bacterium | reverse complement strand
TGTAGGTGGCGATGAGATCGGCCTTCAAGTTATCGATTTCGGCGGGGTCCTCGAGGCGGACGATGGCGAAGTTGACGCCGGTGAAGCCGTGCTGGCAGGCGTTGGCGGCGGAACGGGCCTTACCGGCCTGGGTACGCGGGCCCGTACTTTTCTGGGCGTTAGCCCGGTTGGCAGCGAGGCGCGCTTTGGAAATGGGTTTTTTGGTCTGGTCAGACACTTTTGTTCCTCTCTAAACTAAAAGCACCGGCGACTGAGGCCGCCGGCGCTACGGAAAACGTGTAGGGCAAGCTAAAGCATGCCCCACCTTAGAGCTAGCACATGGAGGCGAGGCTGGAGGCCGTTCGGTTGATGTAACTTGTGTAACATGAATGAGATAGGTAATTTGGAAGACTTGTGACCAAGGAAGGTTCGAGGGTTTCTTGCCGGCGTTTCGCTGGAGGATGCGGCGCCGGAATGAGCGTGGGCGGGTTCGATGAAAGGAGCGGCGTGTCACGGACCGACCCGGTGGATCCCAAGCTTCCCAGATGGGGGCTTTTGGCCAATTACCCCGCCCAAAGAGATCAATCCCGGCCCAATGTCCGAGTGGCGCGTCAGCCGTCCGCAGCGGCGCTCCAACGATAATCAGGGCTTCGCAAAGCCGTCGAGCATCCAGATGTCGCCGTGTTCGCGTTGCAGCGTGGTCAGAAAGCTCTTGCCGTCGGGAGCCAGGCTGAAGCCGTGCGTTCCGGTCTGCGGACCCATGTCCAGGATGATCCGCCGCCGCTTAGTGCGGATCTCGATGGCCTCGATGACAGAATGGTGATTCTCGTTCTTCCGGATGCCGATTACCTCGGCGCTATCTTTGGTGAAGCCCGTCACGGGCTGCCAGCCGGTCTCGCGGGAAAGCAACTCGGTGTGGCTGCCATCCGGGGATACCACGGAGAGTCCATCGTTGGAAATCCACGTCAGCCAGTTTCCATCCGGCGACCACTGCGAACGCGCCAGTCGATCGGAGGAAACCGGCACGACTTGGACCGGCTTCCCTCCGCCCCCAGCGGGGATCTTTCCGAGGCCGAAGCGGCCGCGGTCCAGGATCTCAAAGGCGATCCAGTTTCCGTCCGGCGACCAGACCGGCATCAGGCCGGTGACGTTCAGAGGCACTGGAGGTCCACCCACTACATTCGCCAGCCAGAGACTGTACTGGCCGCCCGAAACCCGCGTGAAAGCGATCCGCTGACCGTCCGGCGAGAAGCGAGCCTCACTCACCCGATCCGTGCGCCCTTCCCGAAAACTCGCACCGGTCACCAACGGCCGCTCCCAACCCTCGCGCACGGAGTAAATCCACAATTCATCGGCGCCGTTGTGCTCCTTGGAATATACAAACTGATCGCCCTTGGGAGACCAGGCGGCGCAGTGCTCCGCGGCCGAGGTCGCCAGCATGTCGCTCACGGGCATACCGTTGAGCGGAGCTTGGATGATGTCCTGATCGTCATTGCGCAATGTAAATGCAATGCGGCGCCCGTCGGAGGATAGGGAAGGATCGGCCTCCTGGTTGATCGCAGGAGTAAGCGGCCAAACGGCTCCCCCGCGCGTATCTCCCACAAGAAGATGGTTGCGGCCGGCCTTTACCAGCGCGCCGGAGAAAACGATATGGCGGCTATCCGGGAACCAGCTAAAACCGATCGACGAGGGGCCGCGAATCATGGACGACGTCTCCAGGGTCCGCCGCACCTCGGCGCGCGGGTAGGAAACCAGCCAAAAAACGTAACTTCCTTCGCCAACTAACGACCAGATGCCAATCGATGCTCCATCCGGTGAGAAACGCATGTCCGGGGATTCTCCGGGAATCACGGCAAGTTTGCGCGCTTCGGAACTGCCAGCCGTTTGCGTCCAGATCGATGTGCCGCCGGGGTCACCGCGGGCCAGAACCAGAGTCGTTCCGTCGGGGGAAATGTGCGCGGCCAGGACATTGCGTGCCCGCAATTCGGGGTTCCCACCGGCGGCGCCGATCTCCCAGAGACCGTCGGACGAAAGATAAAAGACCCGGGCGTTATCGGGCGACCAGAATGGCGACCAGCAATCGATTTTCGATTGCGTGATCTGCGCCGGCACGGGCTGATCGAGACTGCGCGTCAAAATCTGATAGACGCCATGCACCTGCGCCGCATAGGCGATGGTCTTTTCATCGGGTGACCAGGCGGGAGACGACTTGACGCCCTGCTCGGTGGCGAGCACCGTGAAATGGTAGGCGGCGAGATCGGGCCCGCCGCGGCTGAAAAACGCCCGGCCCATGAAGATCCCGGCGAGGAGTGCTGCGGCAACCGCGGCGATCAGCAGGGGCTTGCGGCGCACGAGCGCCTCGGTGGGGCGAGCCGCGTGGGCGGCACTGGAGGCGCCGGAAAGCGATTCCAGATCGAAGGCGAAATCTTGCGCCGAATGAAAGCGCTCCTCGGGATTCTTTTCCAGGGCATGGCGGATGATGCGTTCCAGTCCGGCGGGCAGCTTCGGGTTGAAGCTGGAAATATCCGCCGGTTCCTCTTTGAGGACGGCGCTCATGGTGTCCGCCGGGGAAGCGCCCTGGAAAGCGCGACGACCGGTGAGCATTTCGAACAGAATGGCGCCGAGGGAAAACAGGTCGGAGCGATAGTCCACCGTCTGGCCGCGCACCTGCTCCGGCGACATGTAGCCGACGGTGCCAACGACCATGCCGGGTTCCGTGTCCATGACTTCGGTGGGCGCGCTGGTAGCTTCCGCGGAGACCACCCGGGTGACAGTCAGCTTGGCCAGGCCGAAATCCAGGATTTTCAGCCGCCCGTCTTTGGTCAGGAAGAGGTTTTCCGGCTTCAGATCGCGGTGGATTATCCCTTTGGCATGGGCCGCCGCCAAGCCGCGTGCGGCTTGTACGGCATAGTCGAGCGCCTTGCGCAAAGGCAGCGGGCCAGTCCGCAGACGCTCGCGCAATGTTTCGCCTTCCAGCAGTTCCTGGACGACATACATCGCGCCAGCTTCCGAGCCGATGTCGAAGACGGCGACAATGTTGGGGTGATTCAGTCCGCCGGCGGCGCGGGCTTCCTGCTCGAAGCGACGCCGCCGGTCCGGATCGAGCGTGACCGCGCTGTGCAGCACCTTGATCGCCACATCGCGGGAAAGGCGCGGATCCCGCGCGCGGTACACCTCGCCCATGCCGCCCTGCCCCAGCAGCGCGACGATTTCGTACGGTCCGACCCGAATTCCGGGGGAAAGGGCCATAAGGAGCGTTGCATAATTCTACTTCAATTCCGACGGCGGGCGTGTGGTCGCCCACTCGGAGAAAGCCCCATGACGGTCTTCGAGGAGCCTAATATCAGCACGCCTGTCGAGAATCTCGACACTGCGTCGCCGTCTCCCCCAATCAGACTCGGGGGCCAAAGTGGGCCAAAGTGGGCCAAAGTGGAGTGGGCCAAAGTGGACGGGCCAAAGTGGACAGCCTGACCTGAGCCCCTTGGATTTGGGCGAAGAGGGACGGAGCGCTCTGCATGATTCGGGGATTCCGCCTGCCCCGCGACCGCTAACCCGGCGGACGCCTTGTAGGTGCAAGTTGCAAGTGGTCCGGCACACCGAACAAAAGACAGGCCCGCGCGTTGCCGTGTCGTCACAGCGGGACGATCCGCGGCCGAGAGCGGGATGTCCGACCGGCGAGCAGGGCAACTCGCCGGTGCTTGACGTCAGTTCCAGCCGGGGGAGCATTTGATGCGACGCGGCTCGTGGGCCAGGTCGAGGCCAGGCTCCGAACTCCTGAGGTCGTGGAATTTGGGTTGAGCCAGGGTTCGGCGGTGAGGCGGTGGGACAGACCATCGTTTTTCGTGGTCTGTCGGGCCCTCGCCAAGGCGTAACAGCCTGACAGACGACAAACGACGATCGTCTGTCCCACC
>JBKQVG010000266.1:0-22916 GCA_052325345.1 Bryobacteraceae bacterium | reverse complement strand
GCGCCGTGCAGGATGCAGGCGGCTACGGCGGCGGCAGTGGCGCAGCGGGTTTCCTCGGGATCTTTATGCGCCAGGAAGCTTTTGCGGGAGGGGCCGGCCATGATGGGCAGCTCCAGGGCAGCCAACTGGCCGAGTTTGCCCACGATCAGCGAATCCTGCGCCCCACGCTTGCCGAAGCCGATGCCGGGGTCAATGACGATGCGGGCGCGGTCGACTCCCACGTGGCGGGCGCGGCTGGCGGCGGCATCGAGGTCGCGGTAGATGGTGGCCATGGGGTCGGTCATGGGACCCAGTTTGGCCCAGGTTTCGGGTCTGCCGCGCATGTGATTCAGAACCAGCCCGGCGTTGTGATTGGAGACCACGCGGCCGAGCTGCGGCTCGAAGGTGAGGCCGCTGGGGTCGTTGATGATCTCGGCGCCCAGTTCGAGCGCCCGCTCGGCTATTTCGGCCTTGTAAGTGTCCACCGAGATGGGCAGGGTGAGACGGTCCTTCAGCCTCTTGAGCACGGGAATCAGGCGGCGCAGTTCCTCGGCGGCGCCGATGGGCCGCGAGCCGGGACGGGTGGATTCGGCGCCGATATCGATGATGTCGGCGCCCTGTTCTTCCAGTTCGAGCGCGCGGGCGAAGGCGCGGTCGGGATCGGTATACTTGCCACCGTCGGAAAACGAATCGGGCGTCACGTTGAGCACCCCCATCAGCAGGGTGCGCTCGCCCAGGTTCAATTCCCGTTTCGCCAGTTTCCAGTAATAGAGTTTCCGCATGGCCCGTTTGCCAGCCCACAATTTGTCACACGCTAGGCCGCCCCTTTTTAGCTGTGAATAAATTCAAATTGGAGCCACAGATGAACACAGATTAACACAGATAAGTCTTTTTATTTCTTCATCTGCGTTTATTTGTGTTTATCTGTGGCTCTATTTCTTCGCGGTTTTGGTCAGGGCTCGGTTAGTCCATCACCTGCACCAGGTAGTAGTTTTTCTTGCCGGAGCGAAGCACCATCAGCGACTCCGAAGCCAGGTGTCCGGCGCCGATGCGCGTGGCCGGTTCGACCCGCAGGTTGTTGACGTACACGCCGCCGGCATCGAGCAAACGGCGGCCTTCGCCCTTGGATTTCACCATGCCGGCGGCCAGCATGAGCTCCAGGATATCCATGCCCACTTCGAGCTGCCGCCGGGTGATGTTGGAAGTCGGGACGGCGGCGAAGACATCGCGGAGGGTCCGCTCGCCGATACCGCGGATTTGCTCGTCGTAGACGATTTCGGCCGCGTATTGCATTTCGCGAGCTACCTCCCGCCCGTGTACCAGGGCGGTTACTTCATAAGCCAGAGCCTTCTGGGCCTCGCGCTCGTCGGGATGGGCGGCCAAGGCGCGCTCCAACTCCTCGATGCGCTCGCCGGGCAGGAAAGTGTAAGTGCGCAGGAAGCGGATCACGTCGCGATCGTCCTGGCGGACCAGATACTGATAAAAATCCCAGGTCGTGGTGCGGGCGGGGTCGAGCCAGACGGCGTTGCCGGCCGACTTGCCGAACTTGGCGCCGCCGGCGGTGGTCATGAGCGGGAAAGTCAAACCGTAGACGGAACGCTGTCGGACACGGCGCACCAGGTCGATGCCGGCGGTGATGTTCCCCCACTGGTCGTTGCCGCCGCCCTGCAGCTTGCAGCCGTAATGGTCGTGAAGCTGGAGGAAGTCGTAAGCCTGCATGGTCATGTAGCTGAATTCGGTGAAGCTGATGCCGTGTTCGGAGCCCATGCGGCTCTTGACCGAATCCTTGGCCACCATGTAATTCACGGTGAAATATTTGCCCACGTCGCGGAGCCAGTCGATGAACGACATGGGCGCGGTCCAATCCATGTTGTTCACCATGATGGCCGCGTTGGGGCCGTCGAAATCGAGGAAGCGGGCAAGCTGGCGGCGCACGCCCTCGGCGTTTTCGCGCACCTGCTCGGCCGAAAGCAGGTTGCGCTCGTCGGAGCGGCCGCTGGGATCGCCCACCATCGCCGTGGCGGCGCCCACCAGGGCCAGCACGCCGTGGCCGGCGCGCTGGAAATGCGCCAGCGCCATGATGGGGACCAGGTGGCCCAGGTGCAGGCTGGCGGCCGTCGGGTCGAAGCCCACGTAGATGACGAAGCGCTCCTTGGCCAGCAATTCGGGCAGGGCGGGATCGCTCGATTGCGCGATCAGCCCGCGGTTTTCCAGAGTTTCATAAATCGATGCCATGTTCGGTTCTGTGCCCGCCTCGGCAGGCGGGGAGATCGAGACCCGCCTTGAGGTCTTGCGAAAACCTTCGCAGCGTTTCCACCTGCTCTTCCGAGGCCCGAATTTCGCCGGCCTTGCCGGACAGGAATGCCTGGCCGCCGCGCTCGACCAAATAGGCCAGGCCGCGGCCGGTCACGAGCCCGCTGCTGCCCAGGCCGGGCGGGCCGGAAGCGGACAACTTTGCCATGGCCACGCAATCGCCGCGCGCGAACAGAGCATAACCCTTGGTCTCGGCCACCAGTTGGATTCCGCTTTGAGCCAGCCTCGAGAGAGTTTCCGGGGTCACATCTTGTAGCGGCCCAGGTCCTCGTCGTTCAGACCCTCCAGCCAGCGGCGGACTTCGTCGGCATTCACCTTGTCCGTTACGGCGGCGGCCTGTTTGGAAGACTTCAGGACGCTCTCTTCCACGTAGATGGGGCAGTCCAGGCGCAACGCCAGCGCCAGGGCGTCGCTCGGCCTAGAGTCCACACTGATCAGTTCCCCGTCGCGATCGAGCCAGATGACGGCGTAGAAGGTGTCGTCTTTCAGCTCGCTCACCACCACCTTGCGCAGCCCCGTGTTGAGCCCCAGCAGCAGGATCTTGATCAGGTCGTGCGTCATCGGCCGCGGCGTCGCAACCTTTTCGATTTCGAGGGCGATGGCATTCGCCTCGTATACGCCGACCCAGATCGGTAGCACGGAATTGCCGCCCACATCCTTGAGGATGACGATGGGCATATTGCTGACGGGATCCATCATGAGCCCACGAATTTTCATTTCCACTTCCATGATGACCTCCCTAGATTTAATTACACCATAGTAGCGCTTCCGCCGCTGGGGCGGGGCGCCGCGTTCTCGGGAGCGTTCCTGGATTGGAAGATGCCTTGGGGAGTGGTTGTGACTCAGCCGCCCCAGGCGTGGGACAGACGATCGTTTTTTGTCGCCCGTCAACCGGTTCCGGCTTGGGAGGCCCGACAGACCACGAAATACGCTGGTCTGTCCCACCTTGGATCGCCGAAACCCGGCTCCCCAAAAGCTAGAATCGAAGCATGTCCAAGTTTGCTCTGGCAGTGCTCGTATGCGCGGCAGCCGCCCACGCGGAGGTGATCACCCTGACCTTGCGCCAGGCGGTGGAATTGGCGGGAAGACAGAACCCGGACCTGGCGCTGGCGCGCCTCGACGAATGGAAAGCGAGGCTGGGGATACGGACCGCGCGCGACCCCTTCCTGCCCAAAGTGACGGTGGGAAGCGGGCTGGCCTACAGCAACGGCTACCCCATGAGCATCGAAGGCTCCGCGCCCTCGGTGGTACAGGCGCAGGCCCAACAGTTTCTTTTCAATCGCCAGCAGAGCCTGGAGATCGCCCAGGCCAAGGAGGATGCGCGCGGGGCGGCGTTCGCGACCGGCGCCAAACACGATGAAATCGCCTACCGGACCGCGGCGCTTTATCTGGATGCGGAGCGGGCCGCCCGTCTGGCGGTCCTGGTGCGCAACCAGGAACAGAGCCAACAACGCGTACTGGCCGCCGTCGAGGCGCAGGTGCGCGAGGGGCGCGCCCTGCCGCTGGAGCAAAAGCAGGCGGCGCTGGCGGCGGCGCGTCTGCGCCTGACGGCCGAGGAGTTGGAGAGCGATCAGGCCGACGCCGAAGGCGCGTTGGCGGTCGCCCTCGGCTACTCGGCCGAAGACCGTGTGCGCGCCGCCGGCGAAGATCGCCCGGCGCCGGGGCTTCCCGAGTCGGAGGAGTCCGCTATCGGCGCCGCGCTCGCAGCCAGCCAGGAGGTCCGGCAGATCGAATCGCAAATCGTCTCCAAGGGACTGGAGATGCGCGCCGCCCATGCCGGCCGCCTGCCCCGCGTCGACCTGGTGGCTCAATACGGCATGCTGGCCAAGTTCAACAACTATGCCGAGTTCTTCAACCACTTCCAACGCAATAACGGCGAGATCGGCTTGTCCTTTCAACTGCCGCTGTTCAGCCCGAATGTGGGCGCGCAGATGGCGCAATCGGAAACCGAACTGGCCCACCTGAAAATCGAGCTGACCAACGCCCGCAACCGGATCGCCGGCGATTTGGAAAAAGCCTTCCGCGAAGTTCGCAAAGCCCGCACGGCGACAGAAGTAGCGCGGCTCGATCTGGACGTGGCCCACGAGCAGCTCTCCATCGACCTGGCGCAACTGGAGGAAGGCCGCTTGGGCATGCGCCAGGTGGAAAGCGCCCGCATGACGGAAGACGACAAGTGGATTGCGCTCTACGATGCGCAATATGCCCTGGAAAAAGCGCGCTGGAACCTGGCCCGCCTGGCCGGCGCGCTCGACCGCGAAATCACCGCCCTGCCCGCCGGCGGCAAACCCAGGTGAGAACAGCGCCCCGACTCTGGGCGAAAACGGGAACTCTAGTTCCGGTTTGCGGTGCGCCACGGGCCTCCTCGCCGCCCGCTGCAAACCCGTCTCTGGATGACGGCCCTTAGACGGCCAGGATTCCGGGGCCTACTTCATCGGCGCGCGGAAGCTGTAGGCGCCGGACTGGACTTCGAAAACGGCTGCGTTTGGTTCGGCGCGCAGCAGTTTCACTCCTTGGGCGTGTACGGCGGGGCGGCCGGATTCGGTGACTCCGGCGGGGTCCGCGGCGGGTACCCATACGGTGGCGGTGGTATTGGGCGGGATGGCGACGTTGAGCTCGAATTGGCCGGCATCGCGTTTCCAGGCGGTGGTGATCGGTCCGTACGGCGATTGGTGCGCTCCGTCGACAAACGTCAGGTCGCCGGCCGGATAGGGATGGATCAGGATATGACGGAAGCCGGGATGGTCCGGGTCCGAGCGGATGCCGGCCAGGTATTCGTACATCCACACGGCCAGGTCGCCGATCTGCATGACGTGATTGCCGGAATTCATGGCCGGATCGGCGGTATCGCCGTTCCACAATTCCCACACGGTGGTGGCGCCCTTTTCCACCATGTAGCCCCAGCCCGGGTAGGTTTTCTGCGTGGCGATTTCGTAGGCGAGGTCGGAGCGGCCGTTGCCGGAAAGCGTGCGCATGAGCCATTGCGCGCCCACCAGGCCGGTGCCTACGTGCCCGTGGCTGACTTCGTCGATGTTGCGGGCGAGCGCGGCCAGCACGGGGGCGCGGAATTCGGCCGGCGTCATTTGGAAATAGAGCGGCAGGATGCTGGAGGTTTGCGTGCCGTTGTCGTAATCGCCTCTATCGGGATTGAAGAATTTTTTCTGGAACGCAACGGTGGTCTCGGCCGCCCGGGCTTCGAAAGCGGCGGCATCGCCGGTCTTGCCCAGAATGCCGGCGTAGCGCGCCATGGTCCGCAGCAGGTAATCGTAATACGCCGAAGCGATCAGGGTTTTGTCGGTGACGCGGGTGGGGTCCTGGGAATGAATCAGCTTGGGATCTTCGGGCGGCACGCACCAATCGCCGTACTGATCCTTGGAAGTCAGGCCGTCGTGCACGTAGGTGCTTTCCAGATCGATCCAGCGCTTCATGTCGGGGTAAGTGCGCTCCAGCACGCGGCGGTCGCCGTATTGGTCGTAGAGCATGCCGGGGACGAACAGGAACGTGCTGGGCCAGGTGAGATCGTCGTAATAATAGGGCCAATAGTTGGGGGCAACCACCGGGACGGAGCCGTTGTCGCGCTGGGAATCGTCGATGTCGCGTTCCCACTTGGAGTAGAAGGCCGCCACGTCAAACAGGTAGGATTCCGAGCGGCTCACCTGGGAACGGTCGCCCAACCAACCCTGGCGCTCGTCGCGCTGGGGGCAATCGGTGGGGATGCTGCGATAGTTGCCGCGCACGCCCCAAAACACGTTGTGGTGGATTTGATCGAGGAGCTGGCTGGAGCTGTGGAAATCGGCGGTGGAGGCCATGTCGTCCTGTACCACGTGGCCTTCGATCGATGCCAGGGTGGGCTCGCCGGGGTAGCCGGTCACTTCCACGTAGCGAAAACCGTGATACGTGAAGCGCGGTTCCCAAATCTCCGGGCCGCCGCCGCGCAAGGTGTAGAGATCGGTGGCGCGGGCGGTGCGCAGGTTGGCTGTATAGATGGACCCGTCGGGCTGGAGCGTTTCGGCGAAGCGCAGGCGGACTTGGGCGCCGCGCGGGCCGGTGACGCTCAGGCGGCACCAGCCGACCATGTTCTGACCCATGTCGTAGATCCAGACGCCGGGCGCGAGCGGCTTGAGGGAAACCGGCTTGACGGTTTCCACCACGCGCAGCGGCTCGGCCATTTGCGCGGCCAGCACGCCGGAGGGCGCGTCCACCACGTGCGCGGCTTCCCATTGGGAATCGTTATAGCCGGGGCGGTCCCAGGCGCCCAATTCGGCGCGGGCATCGTACTCCTCGCCGTCGTACTCGTTGTTGGCGCGGATGGGTCCCTGGGTGGAGAGCTTCCAGGAATCGTCGGAGACGACGCTCTGGCGTGAACCGTCGGCATATTCCAGGTTGAGCTGCAGGAGGGCTTTAGGAAAACCGAAGTTACGAGTCTTGTCGACGCGCGGCGCGTAGAACCGGCCGTTGCCCAGCGTCAAGCCGATGGCGTTGGCGCCCTCGGCGATTTGTTTGGTGACGTCGAAGGCGACGTAGAGCACGTGCTTGTCGTAATCGGTGAGGCCGGGCGAGAGGACGTGATCGCCGATCTTGGCGCCGTTGAGATAGAGCTCCGAAGTGCCCAGGCCGGAGTAATAAACCACCGCGCGGGCCACTTTGCCGCGGGTGGAAAATTCTTTGCGCAGATAGCGCGCCGGCAGGCGGTGCTCGGCGGTGATCCCGACGCGTCCCCACGGAGCCATGCCGTAAGCGCCCAGATCGACGGCCGACGCCCAGGCATCCGTGCCCGCCGCCGCTACCTTCCAAGCCGAGGAGGAAGTCGCCTCGATCGGCTCGCCCGAGTCGAACTCCACTCGCACCACACCGATCAAGCCGGCAGGGCTGTCTTTCGGTGGAGTGTCTTTCCGGGCGTCGGGAATCTCCCGCTTGGCGTGGCGCGCCGCGACTTCAATGGTGTTCACGCCCGCGTGCAGGACGCCGGCGAGATCGGCCAGGATCGGAAGCGCGGCCTGCGAGCGGGTGGCGACGGCATGGCCGTTTACGCTCACGTCAGCCTGGTTGTCGGCGCCGATGATGAGAAACCCGCGGACCACCTTCCGGCCCTCGGGAACCGAAATCCCGGTGCGGAAGATGAGCGTGCTGGTGGGCGCGTCCGTGGCCGCGCCGGCGGCATTCCAGATCCAGTGCGCGCCTTCCAGAGCGTGGTAGACGCTGGCCGGGTCCTCGTAGCCGGCGGCTTCATCGCGCCCGATCCATTTGCCCTGCCAGTCCTTGGCGTCGAGAAGGCCCATGGTGAAGCTGGCCGGAGCGCTCCAGTCGCTTTGCTTCCCATCCTGATCCCAGACGCGAACCAGCCAGAAGGCGGCGGCGCCGGAAGCGAGCGGGTGGCCGGCGTAGGCGACCTGGGTGGATTCGCCGGACGCAATCTTGCCGCTGTCCCAGAGATCGCCTTTGCCATGGCGCAGGGCGCGTTCGCTGGACGATACCAGGATGCGATAGGCGGTCTGGCGCAGACCGCGGGCACGCGCGTTGCCGGGCGTGAGAATCCAAGAGAACCGGGGTTGGCCGACGTCGATCCCCTCCGGATTGGCGCGGTACTCGACGCGGAGCTGACCGGGCTGGAGCGAAGCCGCGGCGCACGCGGCCGCAAGAGCAAACACACAAGTAAGGGCTTTCATTGTATTCGCCGAAGGCAAACGATACCACGCTTGGAGAGCGCACGTGGTACAAGCTCCAGGTTGGGTCACGCTCGGCGCCAGAAAATGGCCGCCACAGGCGCGATGAACTTATCAGACGGGTGGCTTCTGCTGAATGAGCATGGGAGCAAGGGTTGGTTGGACGGCCCGAATCATCGCATCCTCTTTGGAATTAAAAAAAAGCTTGAAAATCCCGCTCGCCGCAAAGATGACGTCGATTGCGCAGTAGACGTCCCAAATCTTCCTGTGGAGTTCGATTGGTGTCCTCGCGCTGGACACTTTCAAGCCAAGATTCTGCTCTTGGAGTTGCTTCAGCCTGATACATCTCGCATGGGACCTGAAGTTCGAATGTTGGCCAAGGAATTTGGCGATGGCGTCCGCCTTCTGGGCGGCTTCAGGGTCGCCGTTGAACATAAACCTGCTCAGCCACTGGCGGACAAGCGTTTTTGACAATTCGATAGCATTGTCACATTGAATCAGCATCGACGGTCCCATCTGCTGGAGAATGGGGACCCAGACACTTAGCCGCTTCGGGTCTGCGGAAATTTCTTGCCCGGCCTTGAGAAACTGTTCTTTGATGGCTTCAGCGGGGCTAAACCCGTTCGCCGTTTGCATCTGGGGATCGATCGGGCCCAGTTCCGCATCGTCGTCTAACAGTATTTCGTCCGCCGACATCGCCATCATTGTGGCGGCGCTTTTCGCGAAGCTCGGGACGATCACGCGAACATGTGGGAATTTCGCGCGAAGCGATTCAACAATGCTTTCGGCCGCTTCCGGAAAACCGCCTGGACTGTGGAGTATGAGGTCAATTGGACTCGCGCTCAGGGAGTGCGTTACCTCATAGAATCCGATTTTATCTGAGGAATCGATCTGTAGGGCGCCAGGCGGGACTTGCTTGCCATTGGTGGTGCAGGCTGTTGCGTAGACTACACACGGGCGCCCGCTGAAATCGGATAGGGCCTTTACCCTCTTATAGAGAACTTTCGCCCACGACGCTTTAGTGCCAGGTCGATCCGCTTGGGCTTCACGCTGCAGTTCTGCGAATGCTTCGGTCCATTGCGATTGGGGCACCTTTAGAAATTCTCGTGAACGTGAAGGGGAAGCGCTACATAAGCGGATGCCGCGATGATCTGGCCACCGCGCATCGACTCCATGGCGAGATAGTAGTCAGGCATCGTCATATTCATGACGGTCATGGCTTCCGCAATCGCTGGGTTTTCAGCCGCGAAATCGTTCATGCTCTGAATTATTCGCTCCTGCATAGCCAACCGTTCGCTGGTATTGTCTTCAGGCATCATTTCCTCCCGCATGTCAAGTATAGAGCATCGCCCCAACCACTTTACTGCTAACTTTCGCAAAGCTTATTCGCCCAGTGCCCGTCTTCCACGCTGCCCCAAGGTGTAGCGCTATCAACGGCCGCAGCACCCATTACGACCCTCCCCGTGCCGGCCGCGTTCTTCGCAGGCCCGCTGGCCAGCCTGTTGACGGAGTCTCTCAGCGTCGCGGGTCGTAACGGCGAGCTTTCGTCCACACAATAACCTGCCAGCGGGGAAGACCTGCTGCAATTGCGGGGCGGATTGGCTGCAAATGGCTGAGACGATTGGGATAGGTAATTTCTCGAACTTCTGTGACCGCGCGCCCACGGAATCGCTTTGGGTCGCCGGAAGCTCAACCTCCCCAAGAGCGAGGACCAAAATGAGATCGCCAGTGCTCCGGTCGCGGACCGGTAACCGTCACTTGAGCATTTTTCCCAGCCACGCCAGAATGCTTTGCCACTTGAGGACGCGGTCTTCGGGATTCTGTTCGGGGCTGAGGCTCAAAACCGTGCAATCGACATGACGGGCGGCCAGGGCGGTGGCGAGGCTGGCGGCGGCGACATCTCCGGGACGGGCAACCAGGAGCGCCGGCGTCTTGAAATCCGGCGCGGAGGACAGGGGCGAGTCTTTGGCATAGAGTTGCGGATCCTGCCAAGGCGCCGCGCCCAATAAGGCGGTCATGTGGCGCAGGCAGGCGGGACTCCGCCGCGCCCGCGCGGCGAGATCGGCCACCGGCTTGGTCACCACCACGGCGCGCAGGCGCCCGCCATGGCCGAGCGCCCAGCTTGCCAGCAGACCGCCGACCATGGCGGTGCGCCGGGGGTCGCCGAGGCCCTTGGCCAATACCGCGTCGACCCCACGCATGGTGTCTTCGAAGGCGTCGCCGGGATACGCGGTGGGCAGCAGATTGGCGAAAATCTCGCCGTAACCGGGCGTGCCGCGCGGGTTCAGCGTCAACACCAGCCAACCGCGCGCCGCCAGCAGTTGGGTTTCGAGCCGGATTTCCGCGCCGTGCATCGCGCCGGGCTGGTTCTCCACAGCGGCGACGAGGGGATAGGAGTGCGCCGGATCGAAGCGGGGCGGCCGCGTCAACCATGCCTGAATGCTGTGGCCGGCGGAATCGTAGCGGAACTCTTCGGCGGTCGAGATGTCGCGAGCGGCCAGCAGCGCGTCATTGGGCGCGGCCAGCTCGGTGACGCCGCCCGGCAGGTCCACGGCGAAAGATACCACGGTGCCCGCCTCCACGGCGCCTTCGGAAGCGGACCACCTCACCGCCGCGGCGCGGCCGTCATCGGCCAGCGAAAATCCGGTCAGGCGGTCGTGGCGGCGGGTTACCTGGCGGGCGGTGCCATCGGCGCGCGCGGCATAGACCTGGGTGGCGCCGGCATCGCCGGCCAGAAAGTAGACCGTACGGCCGTCCGAGCTCCAGTGCGGGGAGGCGGCGTCGCGGTCGAGAGAGCCGGCCAACGCCTTGTCGCGGCTGCCATCCGGGTTCATGACGCAAAGTTTGCGGAGCGCGTTGCCGGGGCGGGGTTCGGCGGCAATCCAGGCGATCTTGCTGCCGTCGGGCGAGGGCAAGGGGTTGAAATTGGCCCCCGGCCGATGGGTGAGTGGACGCGCCGCATCCTTCGCTTCCGCGCCCGAGGCAATGGCGTAGATCTGGCTGTCGCCGAGAGGCGCGTTTCGCGCCGAGACCAGCACGGTCTTGCCGTCCAACGTCCAGGCCGGCTCGCCCTCGATCCAAAGATCGCCGGTAGCCAACTCGCGCGGCGCGCC
This sequence comes from Bryobacteraceae bacterium, assembly GCA_052325345.1. GTDB lineage: Bacteria > Acidobacteriota > Terriglobia > Bryobacterales > Bryobacteraceae > JBEKYD01. The sequence goes on along the minus strand of JBKQVG010000266.1, from coordinate 11,851 downwards.
GCCGCCGGCCGGCGCCACCAGGAGCTTCGACTTCGGCCAACCCGTGGGGCTCGCATTCGGGCGCGGCAGCAGCTCGGCCGGCGCCCAGGGTGCGGTGCCGGCGTCGCCAGTGGCGCGGGCGGTGAAGGCGATCCAGTCGCCATCGGCGGACCAGGCAAACGCTTTGGGCTCGAGACCGCCAAGCTTGAGCTCGCCGGCCTGGCCACCAACCGCGCTTGCGAGGTAGAGCCGCACTTTTCCGCTCCGGTCGCTCAGCCAGGCGATGCGTTCGCTACCCGGCGACCAGCGCGGCGATCGGTCGCGCCATGCGCCGCTGGTTAACGGGCGCCGCTCCCGGCCATCCACCGACACCAGCCAGAGGTTCGAACAAACCGCGCGGCTGGCGCGGTCGTTCCAACGCTCCAGGTAGACTACGCGATGCCCGTCGGGCGAAATCCGCGGATCTGCCGTCGTACGCCAGGCCCAGATATCGGCGGGCGTAAACGGTTCCCGCGCATTCGCCCACGGGGCGGCCATGAGCATCCCCAGGACGATTGGCATCAGCCGGCGCACGAAATCAGTCTCCCATAAACACACCGGCCGGAGCCGCAAGCCAAAAGAACCGGCGACGGGATCGCCGGCGCCGCTTGCGGATAACTTCAGTTAACCGTTTGATACCGACTGAAATTAATGGTTTCGTGTTGACATTAAGCCTACCTTTTTTTTAACCACCGGCCGATATAATCGGTGGCAGTATTTCTCGACACACACCGAGGGCACGATTGGGCTGTTTATACTGCGGAAAAGAAATCGGACCGATTCGACACCTTCGGGACGGCGAATTTTGCACGGACGCTCACCGCATCCACTACCATGAGCGGCTCGGCAAAGCGCTGTTCCGAATGTCTCGGCCGGACCCCGCTCCAGCGCCACCTTCGCATTTTGTCCCTTTCTGGCCAGTTCAGACGGGACGAACCTTCCCCAGCCTGACCGGCTGGGTAAGGCCGGCCGGAGCGCGCCTTCGCCCGATTCCCACCGAGTTTCCGTTCTCTTTCGCCCCCATCCAGGCGGGTCAGCCCGCGACCTATTCGGCCCTGGAAGCAGGGGCTTTGCCGGCTTTCGACGCGTTGCCGATTTCCGATCCCCAACCCTTCGATTTCGACCGGAGCGCATCCTGCGGCGGCGGGGCATGGCTGCCGCCGTTCCCCGAAGCGCTCGACGCCGTATTGCCGCCGCGGGCGCTGCTGTTGCCGCTGGCGCCGGTTTCGATGGTTTCGGCTTGTTCCGATCTTGCTGCTAGGCTGACCCCGATCGCGGCCCAACCAATCTCGCGCCGGCCGGCGATGCCCTCGCTCGCCGGCGCCCTGGAACGGGCTCCGCAGCCGCGTCTCGCCGCCGCCGCGCCGATGGAATTTGAACACCCGGTAGAAGAACGTCTGGTAGAGCCGGCAGTCGCGGGTTGCGCGCGTCCGTCGAATGCGCCGCGGCTCCCGGGAGTGGCATCGGCCATAGCCGCGCCCACCCTCGAGTGGCGTGGTTTCCGAGCCACGCTGCAGCCCGGCGCGGCCGCCCAGCCTGCCGGTCCGCGCGTCCCGTTGAAAGCGGCGCTCTATCCGGAGCGCGGCGCCGCACTGCCCGCCTTCCGCGTGGAGGCTCGCGACGACGCCGCCGAAGACGCAGCCCTGCTCGAACGCATCCCGCCCCCCGGCCGGAACCTGCTGGCATTTCCCGAGGCACAGGCCGCCGAGAGGTGGGTGGCCGTGCGCGGCGCGGCGGAAGTGGTTCTGCCGGTGGTTGCGCGCGCTACCATGCTGCCCGCGATGGAACTGGGGAGGGTGGACAGCACACCGGCGCTGCGGGACCGGGGTGGCTGGCTGGCGCCGCCGGCGCCGGAGCCGGTCGCGATTGAGGCCCAGCCCCAAACCGAACTGAGGCATCTGGTGCTGCTCGCGCCCGCGCCCGGTCTGCCGAAGGCCGCCATGGCGGTTTCCACGACCGCGCAAATGCCAGGGTGGGAGAGCTGGCAGGCGGCGGAAGAAGCCGAGGCGGTCGAAATGCTCGTCCAGCCGGCCATGGCGGAGGCTCTGCCCGCACAACCGGCCTTGACGCTGCCGCCGTTGGCCTGGTTCGACCGCGCCATGGCGGGTGAAGTGGCGCCGCCGCCGGCCGATAGTGTTCGGGTAGCCCTGCCCGCGGTGGATCCTTGTTGGGCGGCGGTTACGGCCGAAGCGGTGGAATCGCTTGCGGCGGCACAGCCGGCGGCCGCGCTTCGGTGGCAGCCCGAGCTGCAACTGCCGGGCTTCGAGGTGAGGGCGGCGGCGCCGCGGCCCATGGCCGGCTTTGGCGCCAATGCGCCGGCCGCGTTCCAGCCGCAGGCGGACGAGGCTATCCAGCCGCCGCTCGAACCCGCCGCTATACTGGCCGTGACGGCGCCCGATTCGTCGCCGGCGCCGCGAAGAGCCGCGCTGGCGGCCGCGCTGCCGATTCCGCTGGAGTTCTTTTTCCGCGCCCCCATGGGCACGCTGCGCAAGCGCATCTCGTGGATTCCCACCGCGCCGGAACCCTTGCTGCCGGCATGGAACTTGCAGCCGGCCGCCGAGCGCGCCAGGGGAGCGCGCGAGCAAGGGCGCAACCGGCAATCGGATCTGGCCGCGGTCTTCCAGATGCCGGAGATCCGCCAGCGCCGGGTGCGGCCGATCGCCGCCGACGCATTCAAGGTCTTGGCCGCGAGCCTGCTGGTGGGCAGTCTGCTCTGGTACGGCGTGCCGCAAATCCGCCAGGCGCGGCGCCAGGTGCTGATCAACCACAGCGGCAGCTCGATCACCGCCGACGGCGGAACGGGCGCCGACGGCGGCGAAGAGCTGGCGCGGGCCGGGCGTGCGGCGGGACCGGAAGCGGCTCCAACCGGCCTGATGGCGCGCATCCGCGGCGCCGTGGCTTCCCGCGCCGCCACCGAGATCACGGACAGCTTCCACGGCGGCATGAACGCCTGGGGCGCCGGGGCCAAAGCGCTGGCGCCGGGCTGGTCGCGCGGTGCCGGCGGCTTCGTGAGGCCCGGCCAACTGGCGCTGTTGAGCCCGTCGCTGGGCTTCGCCGATTACCGGCTGGAGTTTCTAGGCGAAATCGAAAACAAGAGCATGGACTGGGTGGTGCGCGCCGCCGATTCGAAGAACTATTACGCCATGAAGTTCACCGTGATCGCTCCCGGTCCGCGGCCGGTGATCGCCATGGTCCACTACCCGGTGCTGGGCGGCAAAGCCGGGCACCGGGAGGAGATCCCGCTCAATGTAATGGTTCACAACCACACCCCATACCGTATTTCGGTGGATGTCTCCGGCAGCCGTATCGTGACGTCGATCGAGGGCGAGGAAGTGGATTCCTGGACCGACGCCACGCTTCCCAAGGGCGGCGTGGGCTTCTTTGCCGATGCCGGCGAACGGGCCCGGCTGTATTGGGTGAAGGTGGCGCACAACGACGACTGGATTGGCCGCATTTGCGCCTATTTCACCAGCGACGGCGGGTCGGCTACCGCCGAACTCCGGCCCTCTTCCGAGCCTTCGCCCGCGGGCCAGCGCGGCCCCGGATCCGGCGATGAGCCGGTGCTGGCCGCCGTGCTGGCTTTCCAGCGGCGCAAGCGTTTCCTGTTTTCCCGCATTGCCGAACCGCAGTACCCCGGACCGCAACACCAAGACCATAGGAGATTCTCTTTATGCCATCCTTCCTGACGAGCGAGAGCGCAGCCAAAACCTCGATCCCGCCCGGAATCCTGCCCATCGATGAGGGCATGCAATCCAAGCGGGCCAGCAAAACACTGGCCAGGGCGGTTTCGCTGCACCTGGAGGGCAAGCGCGAAAGCGCCGCCAGGATGTTGGCCAAAGCCATCGAAGGCGGGGAACGGGAGCCCGGGCTGTATTCGGCGCTGGGACATATCCAGTGCGAGATGGCGGAGTATGAGGCCGCATCGGAGACCTACCGGCGACTGGTGGCGGTGGAACCGAAGCACCGGGTCGGCTACTTCAACTTGGGCGTTTGCTACGGCAACCTGAAGAACTGGAAAGCGGCGTCGGAGAGCTTTCGCAAGGCCATCGAAGTGGACCGCACGCGCTCGGACGCGCTGTTGGGCCTGGGGCTCTCGCTGATTCACGGCGGCAGCCCGGTGCAGGCGGCCGAGGCTCTGGAGAAGTATCTGGAGTTGTTCCCGGAAAACGAGTCGGCGCTGTTCGGCCGCGCCGTGGCGATGCAACAGACCGGGCGCTACGCCGAAGCCGCCGAGCAGTACCGCAAGGTGCTGTCGCACAATCCGCGGTCCGAAGAAGCGCTCTCCAATCTGGTGGCCATGTTTCTCGACCGAAAGGATTACGCCTCGGTGCGCCGCTATGCGGCGATGCTGGTGGAGACGAGTCCGGACTCGGTGGTGGCTGCCGAGGCGCTGGCCACGCTGGCTTTCGCCGAACAGGATTTCGACCAGGCGGCGGTTTACTGCCAGAGGCTGGTGGAAGCGGCGCCGGACCGCTTCGAGAACTGGTTCAACCTGGGCGTGGCGCACCACAAGAACGGCAACTTTGAAAAGGCGGTACAAGCCTACCGGCAGGCGGCGATGGTCAATCCCAAGTCGGCGCAGGCGCACTTGAACCTGGGGGTGGCCAGCCAGGAGCTGAGCGACCTGGAAGGCGCGCGCCGGTGCTACGAGCGCACGCTGGAAATCGATTCCAACCAGCCTGGCGCCATGTGGAACCTGGCCCTGGTGCTGGAGCAGCTCAACGACCGCGCCCAAGCCGAAACTCTGTACGCAGGCATTCCGGAAGGGTCGCCGGAGTGGAGCGACGCGTGTTTCCGGCTTGGCTATTTGAAACTTCTCCGAGGCGATTACGCCGACAGCGCCAGGGTGTTTCTGAACTGTCTGGCCTCGCGTCCGGATTGGCCGGAAGCTTCTCTCAATGCGGGCATCGCGCTGGCTCGCTCCGGCCAGCCGGAGGAAGCGCGCCGCTCGTTCCAGGATACGCTTTCCCTCCGGCCCGATTCCTCCGACGCCGTGCGCGGCCTGGCCGCGCTGGCTCTGGAACAGGAGGATTACGAGGAAGCGCTGCAACTCCACCGGCGCCTGATGGAACTGGGCGAGCACAGCCCCGAGCTTTTCTATAACGCCGCCCTGATCTGTCAGAAGCGCGGCCAGACGGAGGAGGCGGTGGCTTACTACCAAAAGGCGCTGGGCGAAGACCCGCAGTTTGCCGAAGCGCTGCTGAACCTGGGCCATGCGCTGATGGAGATGGGCCAGGAGGAGGAAGCGCGCAGTCACTGGCGCAAGGCCATCCGCGAAAAGCCGGAGCTGGCGCAAACCTACTTCGAGCCGCCCAGCGCGTAAGGCGCCTGCTCACCTGCCAGGGGCCGGCGAAAGCGCGGGTGCTTAACCGTTTTGGAGATTCCCCCGCATTCAACCCGCGATCGCCCAAAAACGGTTCAGCACCCCGAAAGCGCCTGCCCGCCTGCCTTGCTTGGGTGCGTGTTATGATTGAAATGACCACTTTGCAGGAGGCACTCTCAGATGGGAACCCTGGGCACGCCGGAGTTGATTTTTATCTTCATCCTGGCGTTAATCCTTTTCGGTCCCAAGAAATTACCGGAGATCGGACGAACGGTGGGCAAAGCCCTGACCGAGTTCCGCCGGGCCTCCAGTGAACTGAAGGCAACGTTCGATCGCGAAATCAACAGTCTGGAAGCGGAATCGGGCTTGAAGGATGCGAACCGACATTCTTACGACAGCTACAACTACGATTATTCGTCGTACGAGCCCACCGGGGAGTTGCCGTATTCCCCGGATACGCACGAGACCGCTGCTGTCCAACCCTCCACCACCAGCGAATCCGCAACTGAGGACGCTCGGTCATCCGTAGCCGTTTTACCGGAAGGCACCATCGCCCACGGCGCGTCCCCCGAGACGCCGTCCGCTCCGGGCGAAGCGACCACCAGCGGTGCCGAACCCGGCGGCGGGCAGAACGCGTAACTAACACCGCGCGCAAACACGACGAATGGATTCAAGCGAAGGTAATAAAGGGCAGGAGAGCCCCGGCGGCGGCTCTCTGATTCCCTCGCCGCAACGGGCAATCGAGAAGGCGAAGAGCCGTTTCGGAGGTGGGGGACGCGGTGTTCCGCCGAGCCGGCCGGCGGGGAACTCCGACGACGAAGAAGAGCACATGTTGCGGATGTCGTTCCTCGAGCACCTCGAGGAACTGCGGACGCGCCTGATCCGCGCGTTGATCGGCGTGGCCGTGGCTTTCGCCGTCAGCCTGACCTTCAGCAATCAGTTGTGGGATTTCGTGCGCCAACCGGCGGTGCAGGCGCTCACCACTCTTCACATCGACCCCCCGGACCTGGTGCAGATCTCCCCTATGGAGGGGTTCAATATCATCTGGTTCAAGCTGCCGGTGGTGTGCGCGATTTTTCTGTCGTTTCCCTGGATTCTATACCAGGTATGGGCATTTGTGTCCCCGGGTCTGTACAAGAGGGAGCGGCGCTTCGCCGTGCCTTTTATTCTGTGCTCGGCGGGTCTGTTTCTGTTGGGCGGCTTCTTCGCCTACTTCGTGATCTTCCGCTACGGGTTGACCTTCCTGCTGGGAATTGGGCGTAGCGAAGGCGTACGGCCCATGGTTTCCATCACCGAATATTTCGATCTGTTCGTCAACGTGATGCTGGGCGTGGCGGTGGTGTTTGAATTACCGATTATCATTTTTTTCCTTACCCTGTTGCGAATCGTCACGCCTGGCTTCCTGATCAAGCACAGCCGCTATGCGATCTTAATCATTTTCATCATTGCGGCGGTGGTGACGCCCACACCGGACGTCTTTAACATGATGCTATTCGCCTTGCCCATGTGCCTCTTATTCTATGTAGGCATATTCGCAGGATATTTGCTGATATTGCGGCGCGAAGGCCGGAAATTCCCTTGGCGGAGAGTCTTTGCTATCGGTTTGGTTGTACTGTTTGTACTGGGTGTGTGCTTGTACCTTGCTATTACCAGGCACATGCTCCGGTTAGTACCCTATTGGCCTTTCGTTTTGCGTTAATGATTATTCCTAGTAGAAATCGCGAATAATTCCGAGGTAACATTGCCTATTAGGATAACGGGCGGAGCCACCAGCTACCTGGGAACTCAATGGATCTCTATAGAGCACTGCAGGATCTCTACGCGGAAAAGGAGAAACTGGAGCGCGCAATCGAATCGCTTGAGCAGTTGCAGCGCGCCGAACGGGGGGTCCCCGCGGCGCCTCCGAGCACGAAGCGGCGCGGCAGAAAGTCGATGAGTTCGGCGGAGCGCGAAGAGGTCTCCGAGCGGATGAAGCGCTATTGGGCCGCTCGCCGCAGCGCGAAGCGTGAGCAGAAGAAAGTGGCTGCCAATGCCAGCTCGAAAGACCAACCTGGCGGCTCGGACGCGGAATAGGTTAGCCAACCCGAACGCCGCCACCTCTCTCAGGTAAAGACCCCAGCCACGGACTAATCCTCCTTAGACCTTTGAGTCAGGAGGTGCCGGGGGGAAATCCTATCTCACTCCACGTGAATTTCTCGTCGCGAAATCTTTGCTTTCATGGATGCCGGTCAGTTAATATGTAGCGGCTTATTAACGAACCGCATTATTCTGAAGTTTCTAGATAATTTGCATGGGTTGTAGCTGTACTATTTGTACCAGGATTCTAATCTGGCTTTGGGCGGCAATAGTGCAGAACAGTACTCGATTACAAATTTAATCTTGTTTGACTGCTGTGCACGTTGTAAGACTGGAGCTATGACGTTTCGAAGAAAGCGGACGAAACGTGAGAATTGCGATGGATTTGAATCAAACGTTGCAGGATTTGTATGCGCAGAAAGACAAAATCGAGCGCGCGATCGCCTCGCTCGAATGCCTGCACAAGCCCGATCTGGGCGAGGCGCCAGCGGAGGCGCGTCCTAAACGCCGGGGGCGCCACGGAATGGGCGCCCTTGAGCGGGGAGAGGTTTCCGAGCGCATGAAGCGGTATTGGGCGGCCCGGCGCAAGGGCGCGAAAACGGTTCCCGAGCAAACCGTGTCCAGAACCGCCGGCGCGTCTTAGCGTCGCTTAAAGAACCAGAGCCAATAGTATTGATCGCCGGCGCCAACCTGATGCTTCAGGTCAAAACCGCATCGCTCCGCCATTTCACGCGCATCCTTTTCGGTGTAGGACGCGCCCACCCAGCTATTTTTCCCCTCCGTGCCGACCCGCGGGTTCCCCTGGACCTGGAATTTGAATAGCGCGCCCGGGAGCAGCAGGGCCGCTACCTCGCGAACATACGATTCGATGATGCGGCGGCTGGGAATATGCTGGAACACCATGCTGGAGAATGCGAAGTCGAACCGAGGCGGGGCGGCGCGGACGAGCCGTTTCCAGGCGGATCCGCGCAGCACCGCCAGGTCTCTTCCGTTGTTGCGGTAGATGGAAGCGTTGCCCAGCCCCGAGACCGCCTGGCGCGCCAGGCGAACCATTTCCGGGCTGATGTCCACGGCGTGAACCTCCCCGAAGAAGCCCGCCAGGGCGCGCGTCATTCGCCCCGCGCCGCACCCGATTTCGATCACCCGCATCGACTTGGGATCCTTACCCTGGCAGATGTTCCCCAAGTCGTTCAGGATGTCCTCTTCCATGGCCACTTCACCGGAACGGAAGAACTCCTCGTCGGACCATTCCGCCTGGTGCGTCACCACGAAGTGGGGGGCGTTCTCGCGCGCCCGCCGGTCCCAATCGAGCCGCATGCGGCGCAATCGCCCGATCGTTCTCAGGCTAACCATCTGCTATATTGTAAAGGAGCGCGTGGGCGGCTAGCTCAGTTGGGAGAGCACGGCGTTCGCAACGCCGGGGTCGGGGGTTCGAATCCCCTGCCGTCCACCAACTTTCCCCATCCTTTTCCTTGGCGGCTCGATTCTGCGGGGGTCGCCGCGCGCCATGTGTAACTTTGGACGGCAGATGGAACCTGCCGGCAGTTTGCCGGATAGCAGCCCGATGCGGGTACGGGCGCTATAATTGGGGGGTCGTGAACGAAGCTGGATCGACCGAGCCCCAGGCAACCGCGCCGTCCGGACGGGACGCGGAACCAATGCTCTTCTGCCCGCTATGTTCCACCCGCCTGGTGGAGCTGAAGTGCAAGCTGGTGTGCTCCCGGTGCGGTTATTACCTGAGTTGCGCCGACTACTACTAACGAACTCCCATGTCCGATATTGCCACTCTGCTGGAACGATTCCGCCGCGGCCCGGAGTTGATGGCCGTTACCCTCACCGGAGTATTTGGCGAGGAAGAAGACTACCTGCCGGCGCCCGGTAAATGGAGTATCCGCCAGTTGATGGCGCACGTGGCGGACACCGAGATCGTGGCGGCGGGGCGCTTCCGCCAGGTGATCGCGGAAGACAATCCCACCCTGGTGGCGTTCGACCAGAACGCGTGGGCGGCGCGGCTGGACTACGCCCGCCGCAAGCCCAAACAATCGCTTGAAAGCTTTCGCCGCCTGCGGGCGGAAAACTACGAGCTGCTCAAGGGGCTGGAGGAAGCCGTGTTCGAGCGCACCGGCAGGCACAGCGAGCGCGGGCCGCTGTCGTTGCGCCAGATGCTGGAAGGTTTTGCCGGCCACGCCGAATCCCACGCCCGGCAGATCGAATCGATTCGCGAAGAATACAAGAAAGCCAAAAACTCAAAATGACTGGCGCAATGGAACGCTACGCGCCCCTGTGCGCTCCCTCCCGATTGCTCTTCGGGCCCGGACCCAGCCTAGTCGCGCCACGCGTCTACCAGGCCATGCAGCAGCCCCTGGTGGGGCATCTCGACCCGTTCTTTTTTCAGGTGGCGGATGAAATCCGCGCGCTGCTGGGCTACGCTTACTCCACCGACAACGCCTTCAACCTGGCCACTTCCGGCACGGGAAGCTCGGGGATGGAAGCGGCGGTGGCCAACTTCACCGGGCCGGGCACGAAATTCGCCGTACTGAGCAACGGCTATTTTGCCGACCGCATCGGCGAAATGGCGGTGCGGCAGGGCGCGCAGGTGGCGCGCCTCAGCCAGGCCTGGGGCCTGCCGTTCGACGCCGGCCAGGCGCGCGAATTCATATTGCGCGAGCGGCCGCGGATCGTGGCCATGGTGCAGGCGGAAACTTCCACCGGCATGTACAACCAGGTGCAGGCGGCTGTGGAGGCGGCGCATGAAGTGGATGCGCTGGTGATTACCGATTGCGTAACGTCGTTGGGCGGCATGCCGGTGCTGGTGGACGCCAATGGCATCGACATCGCCTACAGTTGCACCCAGAAGGGGCTCGGCTGCCCGCCCGGCCTGGCGCCGATGACGGTTTCGCCGCGCGCCCTGGAGCGCCTGAAGAAGCGCGCCGCGCCGGTGCAATCCTGGTACCTGGATTTGCAGTTGCTCGACGCCTACTATAGCGGCCACAAGTATCATCACACGGCTTCCGCCACGCTGTTCTATGCGCTGCGCGAAGGTCTCGCCATGATGGCCGAGGAAGGGCGCGAGAACCGGTGGGTGCGGCACCAGCGCAATCACCGGGCGTTCGTCGCCGGCATCGAGGCCATGGGCCTGCGCATGCTGGTGGAAAACAGCGCCGACCGTCTGTGGACGCTGAACACGGTTTCGGTGCCCGAGGGCGTGAACGAAGCCGCCGTGCGGCAGTACCTGCTGGAGAAGCGCTCGATCGAGATCGCCGGCGGCTTCGGTCCGCTGGCCGGCAAGATCTGGCGAATCGGCCTGATGGGCTATGGCTCCACGAAGGAAAATGTGCTGCTGGTGCTGGAGGCCCTGGGAGAGGCTCTTCGACAAGCCGGTTTCGAGCCGAAGGGTAACGGGCCGGCGGCGGCGGAAGAGCAACTCAGGTAGGACAGACCTCGCGCGGCTCGCGCCTCGTGGAGCGAACTCTCAGTCTGCCACGCCGGGACTCATCCCGGCGTTTGTCCCCCATTATCTGCCAAGCTCGCGCGAACGCGCAGACTGCTCGCAAGGTCCGCCGCCGCATCCGCCCCGGCCCGCCGCCGGAGCGCCAAGTCCGGTCGAAGGTAAACGCTGCGCGACTAGGGAGGAGCTATCCCGAAACCCTCCTTCTGATCTATAGTGAACGTATCCGGTTTCCTGGATACTTTCGTGGCGGCTTTAACTCAGCTTTTCGATGTATTGGCGGCATCCCACGGCGAGCAAACGGCACCCTGGCCGACTGACCCCTACTTGTTTCTTGTGTGGTTGCACTGCGGATACCCAGCTAGTGAGGCAAAGTGTGCGAAGGGCTGGCAATCATTGACGAGTCAGGTCGGGGTCGATGCCGAGCGTATACTCAAGGCTAGCCCCGCACGGCTCGCGAGCGCATTGAAACCGGGGGGGATGGTACCCGAACTCAGGGCGATGCGTCTGAAGGAAATTGCGGAGCGCGTCCTCAAGCAGTACGGAGGCAATTTACGTGAGGGACTAAACGGTCTGTCCGTTACGCAGGTGCGAGCCGCGCTCAAACAATTTCCGAATATTGCCGATCCTGGCGCGGACCGAATTCTCCTGTTTGCGGGGATTTCACCTGTGGCAGCGGTCCCGTCCAATTGTCCTCACGTTTTGGTCCGTATCCTGGTAGGCCAAGAACGGGAGAACTATGGCAGAACATACCGCGAAGCGCAACGATTGATCGAAGATGGGCTGCCGCCAAAATTCGATTCCAGGATCCGAGGTTACCTGCTGCTGAAGTGTCACGGGCAGCAACTTTGCAAGAGTTCGAACCCAAAGTGCGATATTTGCCCAGTAGCAACGAATTGCGCGTTCGCCGCCGGTAAGCTGCGAGGCCGGCCAATTCCGGTGAGACGGGCATAACTCTCGCCTGACGGCGTAGCGTTTACTAATCC
>JBKQVG010000265.1:0-2788 GCA_052325345.1 Bryobacteraceae bacterium | reverse complement strand
TTCTCATACCATCTCTGTAACTACATGCAAACACGTGGCGCCTGTAACGGAGCCGCGACCGCCAGGGAGCGGTTGTCGGGTTGAATACGGGGGAATCCCCAAAACGGCTTGATTTCCCGATTCTCGCGGCCTGTGACAAGTGGATTGATTCCATCCAAGCGACGCTCGACGCAGCCACTGCAAAACTGGATTTTGGGCAGAAGATTTTGGTACACGGAATGGTACACGGCGGGAAAATTCTAGTAAGCTATTGAAAATGAAACAGTTAGCGTGGGGCGGCTGGTGGGATTCGAACCCACGACTTTCAGAACCACAATCTGACGCTGCTACCAACTGAGCTACAGCCGCCGCATCGAGACAGCAATTTCATTGTAGCGTATGACCCTCCGTAGCTTGCAACCGGCGATGCCGCCGCCGGCCGCCGCCGGCTCAAAACCCAGCCAGTTTCCAGAGGCCGTCCACGCGGCGCTTCACTTCTTCCGACATGGCGATCACGCCGGGCCACGGGCGGGCGAAACCTTCTTCGGGCCATTTGCGGGTGGCGTCGATGCCGACTTTGGAGCCGTAATTGGGCAACCGGCTCGAGTGATCCAGCGAATCCACCGGCCCCTTGACGAATTCCAGGTCGCGCTCCGGATCGATATTGTTGAGCGCCTTCCAGAGCACCTCGCTGTAATTCTGCACGTCCACGTCTTCATCCACCACCACAATGACTTTGGAGAACATCGCCTGCCCGGTGCCCCAGATGGCATGCATGACTTTGCGGGCGTGGCCGGGATATGACTTGCGGATCTTCACCAGAATCAGGTTGTGAAACACGCCCTCGGGCGGCATGGCGATGTCGCGGACCTCCGGCAGTTGCAAGCGCATCAGGGGAAGAAAAATGCGCTCGATGGCCTTGCCCATGTAGTAATCCTCCATGGGCGGCGGGCCGACGATGGTGGTGGCATAGATCGGCTCTTTGCGCTGGGTCACGCAGGTAACATGGAAAACCGGGTACTCGTCGGCGAGGGAATAAAAGCCGGTGTGATCGCCGAACGGGCCCTCGGTGCGCAGCTCGCCGATTTCCACGTAACCCTCCAGCACGATTTCGGCGTTGGCGGGAACTTCCAGGTCGCTGGTGCGGCACTTCACCATCTCCACCGGGCTCTGGCGCAGGAAACCGGCGATCATCATCTCGTCCAGGTCCGGCGGCAGCGGCAGGATGGCGGAATACATGGTGGCGGGGTCGGCGCCGATGGCCACGGCGATGTCCATGCGCCTGGCGGCCTGCTGCTGGTTGCGGCGATAGTGTTCGGCGCCCTGCTTATGCGTCTGCCAGTGCATGCCGGTGGTGCGCTCGTCGAATACCTGCAGGCGGTACATGCCGCAGTTGCGTTTACCGGTGTCGGGGTTGCGGGAAAAAACCAGCGGCAGGGTGATAAAGCGGCCGCCGTCTTCGGGCCAGCATTTCAGAATGGGGTAATCGAAGAGAGAAAACTCGGTGCGCACCACCTCCTGGCACGAGGCTTTGGAAACCGTTTTGGGAAAGAACGCGCCCATTTCGGCCAGCTTCGGCAGCATTTTGAGTTTGCCGACGATGCCTTCGGGCATGCGCATTTCCAGAAACTCGACGATGCGCGCGGCGACTTCCTCCACCGAGCCCACCTCCAGCGCCAACTCCATCTTGCGCATGGAGGCGAAGGCGTTGATCAGCACCGGCATGCTGTATCCTTTGGGCTTTTCAAACAACAGCGCCGGGCCGCCCCGCTTCACGGCGCGGTCGGCGAACTCGGTGATTTCCAGAATGGGGTCGACTTCGGCGTCGACGCGCCTCAATTCGCCGTTTTGTTCCAGGGCGCGCACGAACTCGCGCAGGTCTCGGTAAGCCATAAGCTATGATTGAGTTTAATACCAGCTTATCCCAGGAGAAGGAATGTTCAATCGAGTTGCGTTCGTCACCGGCGCGAGTCGCGGCATCGGGCGGGCCATCGCCCTGACGCTTTGCCGGTCCGGCTTCGATATCGTGGTGGCGTCGCCGGAGATCGAAAACAACGAGGCGGTGGCCGAAGAGATCCGCGCCTGCAGCGGCCAGGCCATGACCCTGAACTTCGACGTCACCTCCGCCGAGTCCGTCGAGGAAGGTTTCGCCAAGGCGCTCAAGGACAAGACGCGGGTCGACGTCCTGGTGAACAACGCCGGTATCACGCGCGACGCCCTGGCAGTCCGCATGAAGCCCGCCGATTGGGACTTGGTGCTCAAAATCAACCTGTACGGCGCCTTCCTCTGCTCGCAGAAGGCGCTGCCGAGCATGATGCGCAACCGCTGGGGCCGCATCATCAATATTGCCTCCGTGGTGGGACAGGCGGGAGCGCCCGGGCAGGCCAATTACGCCGCATCCAAAGCCGGTCTGATCGGCCTGACCAAGGCTTTGGCGCAGGAGATGGGCAGCCGCGGGATCACGGTGAATGCGGTCGCGCCCGGATACGTGGATACCGATATGACCAAAGTCCTTCCCGACGAACTCAAGCAGAAGATGCTGGCCATGGTTCCGCTGGGCCGCATGGGCACGACGGAGGATATCGCCGCGGCGGTGAAATTTCTAGCGTCGGAAGGAGCCAGCTACATCACCGGCCACGTACTGGCGGTGAACGGCGGCATGTACATGTGACATTTCAGCGCGCGAGCCGCTGCCCGCCGGAATTGACTTTCCACTCCGGGACGGGTTATGTTGCAATCAGGTCTGACGCGTTGGGCGCGGTAGCCAAGTGGTAAGGCAAAGGTCTGCAAAACCTTTATTCGTCGGTTC
>JBKQVG010000264.1:0-3452 GCA_052325345.1 Bryobacteraceae bacterium | reverse complement strand
TTCGGCGGGGCGTGGCGGTACCCGAAACTTGCCGTGGCTTATATTTTGGAAAGTGGCCGGCGCGCCCCGTCCACTTTTCGCGAAATGGAAGTTGCTCGCGTCAGGCTGGCCACCTGCGCTACGTCCACCTGCGCCCGTCCACCTGCGCCCGTCCACCTGCGCCACCTGCGCGTCACCTCTCACCATCGCGGCATGCTGCCTGGCGGCCCAACAGGACATGACACCCCGATGGAAGGCGTCGCTACCGGGCTCACAGAGGAATGCGGTCAGGCTGAAGTGAGCGGACACACCTTCGGCCGGGTGGGTCCAACAGAGGACTCAAATGATAACTAAGATCAGCCAGGCGGGAGGGGATTACGCGGGCTCAGAGAATGATGATCAGCCGAGCTGACTGCATCCCCTGGTGTTCGATTCAGAAATCGAGCTGCTCTATTTTCTCAATAATCCTCCGTTCGGATCCGGTCCGGGTGGCTTTGACTTGCGCGCGCAACCCTTCGGGCACGCACTCCACGACCCGCTCTTCCAGTGTTAGCACTTGCCGATGGGGTACGGCCGAGAAACCCATGTCGTCGGCCATGGCACAGGCCACATGGATCACACCAAGTACCCCCGTTTGCCCCTTGGCCTGGTGGTGCTTGGAGGCGACCTCCTGAAATACTGCCGGCAACTTCCACGCCATGCCCAGGTACATACCAACATCGCAGTGGTCCAGCGCGCAGGTAGCCCGCTCGGCCTGGAGGATGCTATCCACGTCGTCGTACAGGCTCAATACCAGACGGGTATACTCCTCGCCATACTGCGCCAACAAGCCGATTCGTCCCACGTCGTGCAAAACCCCGGCGGTACTGGCCAAGTTGGGAGCAACTTCATAGACGGGCGCCAGTTCGGTGGCGATCATCGCCGTGGCGATGCTGTGCCGCCACAACCGGCGCACCACGGCAGGCTTGGGCGCAGATTTTAGCATGGCGCGCATGGCTAAGGTGGTGGACAAGCTCTTGACGTTGTTCGCGCCCAACACCACGATGGCATGCTGCAGATCGGTGATGCTTTCGCGCACCGCGAACAGCGGAGAATTGACATAGGCCAGCGTCTCGGTGGCAAGCGTCGCGTCCGACGCCACCAAGCGCACGATCTCCTGCAGCTCCACGTCCTCGCGATCGAACAGGCGAAGCAGCGAAATAGCCACGGGGCTAAATGGACACAACCGCGCCAGTTTCCCCAGGTTCGGGCCTTCTACGGGAGTGGCGGCGTTCTCGTCTTGATCCAGAATCGGGGCTGCCGCGGCGGTCGGTTGCTCAAGCGCTTTCGGGATAGGCTGAGTGCGCCTCTTTGTTTTGCTTTCAAACCAGGCCACCTAACCTCTCTTTCCGGGCGGTCACCCGCCGCTGACTGCATTGCCCGAATAGATGTATGGAGGTTCAATTCCGGTTTCCAGCGGTTTGAAACACCGACCGCAAGCCTACCGGCCGAGAGTCGGCGACCCTCAGAACTTGTAGCCTACTTCGATTGGTCGCTAGAGCGCAATGACAACTTGCAAAATGGGCATTGCAGTACGCCTAGCCACGCAGGCCCAACCAGCGAACAACGCTGTTCGAGAGAGGAGGATATTTCCCAGGCATCTCAGCCGCCAAAGGACCCGCAGAAGGGGGCGTGCGGACACACCCCCAATCTAAATTTTCAGCTCCAGAGTCAACAACACCGCGGCGTTCGTGTAGGCCTTCCCATCGGCCATTACCTGCGTGTTCTGGAACTTCAGGTCGTCTCCGGCGGATCCGCCGACGAAAAACAGGTCGGTCCGGTCCCCGATCTTTTCCATCAGGCCCTCCTCCGCGCCGCTCATACCATCCATCAGGACGATACGGCGCAAATCGCGTAATCATTATCGGAATCGGGTTCAGCCTGGACGGTTTGCCTGCCGCCCTCCGCCCCGCCCCGGCCATCGCCATGCCGCCGGCCCTCACCGATTGGCCTCCGCTCCGTCTGTTACACTTTGGTGGGGTGAGAGAAGTTTCGTGCATGCGTGCCACCTTTGCACTGCTAATCATCATTATTGTTCTGACCGCCAGTAGCTGCCGCCAGCAACAGGCTCCGGCGATGTCCGGGCCGCCGGTGGTACCGGTATCCGTGGCGCCAGTGACCCAGGAATCGGTGCCGGCCGATTTACAGGTTGTCGGCACGGTGGGGGCTTCGGCCGTCGTGCAGATCAAATCGCAGATCGCCGGCGAGCTGACCAAGGTGTATTTCACCGAGGGAACCAACGTCAAGCAAGGCGATCCGTTGTTCGACATCGACGCCCGCCCTTACGAGGACGCGCTACACCAGGCCCAGGCGGCCGTGGAGCGCGACCGCGCTCAAATCACGCAGGCCGAAGCGACGCTCGAGCGCGACCACGCGCAGGCCCGCTTCGCGGAGAGCGATGCCGCCCGGCAGGCGGAATTGAACAAGGCCGGGCTGACGCCGCGCTCTACCTTCGACCAGGCGCAAGCCACCGCCGCGTCGTCGCGCGCGTCCGACCGCGCCGACGAAGCCTCCATCGAAACCGCCAAAGCCGCGCTCGCGGCCGACCAGGCGGCGGTCGAAACCGCCAGGCTGAACGTCAGTTTCTGCCGCATTCGCGCGCCGCTGGCCGGGCGCACCGGCAACCTCCTGGTCCATCCCGGCAACCTGGTCAAGGTGAACGACGTGGCGCTGGTGGTGATTAACCGGATCGCCCCGATTTTCGTGGATTTCAGCGTACCGGAGGAGAACCTGGGCGCCATCCGCCGGCTGAACGCCAACCACCCGCTGCCGGTAAAGGTGCAGCAGCGGGACGGTCCGCCGGCAGTGGCCAGCGGCTATCTTTCGGTGATCGACAACACGGTCGATTCCACCACCGGAGGGATCCATCTGAAAGCCACCTTCGACAACACCGGCGGCCTGCTCTGGCCGGGGCAATTCGTGAACGTGACGCTCACCCTCGATACCCGGCGCGACGCCGCCCTGGTGCCTTCCGAGGCGGTCCAGTCCGGGCAGACGGGGTCGTTCGTCTACGCCGTGAAGAAGGACCATACGGTGGAGATTCGCCCGGTAGTGACGGGCCGGGCGTTCGAAAACAAAATCGTGATCGAAAAAGGAGTGGGGCCCGGCGATACAGTCGTAACCGACGGCCAAATGCGCTTGTTCCCGGGCGCGAAGATTATCGCCGTCGACGCCCCCAAGCAGGCTACCGAGCCGCAATGACGGCCGCCCCGATGGTGCCACGGTGAACCTTTCGCGCATTTTTATCCAGCGCCCGGTAATGACGGCGCTACTCTCAATGGCCATCCTGCTGTTCGGCGTGGTGGCCTTTCGCGCCCTGCCGGTGGCGGCCCTGCCCAGCGTCGACTACCCCACCATCCAGGTCACCGCCGCCCTGCCCGGTGCCAGTCCGGAAACCGTGGCATCGTCGGTGGCCACCCCGCTGGAGCGCCAGT
>JBKQVG010000263.1:0-21564 GCA_052325345.1 Bryobacteraceae bacterium | reverse complement strand
CCTTCGAGGTCACCAGCGTGCTGATCCTAATCGCCATCATCGGGGCCATCGTTCTAGCCCGGAAGGAGATCTGAAAGGGCCATGTCGCAAGTACCTCTATCCTGGTTTCTGGTGCTGAGCGCGCTTCTGTTCGCGCTCGGAGTGGCCGGTTTCCTGTTCCGCCGCAACATTATCACCGTGTTCATGTCGATCGAGCTGATGCTGAACGCGGTAAACCTGAGCTTTATCACCTTCGCTTACCAGCAGAAGGACGTGAGCGGCCACCTGTTCGTGTTCTTCGTGATGGTGGTGGCGGCGGCGGAAGCGGCGGTTGGCCTGGCCATCATTCTGACCGTGTTCAAGAACCGCGCGACGCTGAATATCGACGATATCAGCTCCATGAAGGACTGACGCTCAACCGATGCTACTCTGGCTCATCCCTCTATTCCCGCTGGCGGGTTTCGCCATCAACGGCATCTTCGGCCGCCGCTTTCCGAAGGCGTTGATCGACGCGGTTGCCGTTGGCAGCGTGCTGCTGT
Source organism: Bryobacteraceae bacterium (assembly GCA_052325345.1). Classification (GTDB taxonomy): domain Bacteria; phylum Acidobacteriota; class Terriglobia; order Bryobacterales; family Bryobacteraceae; genus JBEKYD01. Next base: position 21,046 of record JBKQVG010000263.1, on the reverse strand, counting down.
CGTTTCTGTGGGTGCTGAAGACGCTCGCCGGAGCAGCGCCCCTCCACACCCCGCTCACCGAGCGCTACTTCACCTGGATCCAAAGCGGCACGCTTTCGATCGGCTTCGACATGACCCTCGATCGCCTGACGGCGGTGATGCTGCTGGTGGTGACGGGCATCGGCTCGATCATCCACATTTATTCCATCGGCTACATGGCGCACGAGGGCGGCTACCATCGCTTCTTCGCCTACATGAACCTGTTCATGTTCTTCATGCTGACGCTGGTGCTGGCGGCCAACTACCTGCTCCTGTTCGTCGGCTGGGAGGGCGTGGGGTTGTGCAGCTATCTGCTGATCGGTTTCTACTTCGATAAGAAGTTCGCCACCGACGCCGGCAACAAGGCGTTCATCGTCAACCGCATCGGCGATTTCGGTTTTTCGCTGGCGGCGTTTCTGATCTTCAAGCAATTCGGCTCGCTGGATTTTTCGGTGGTGTTCGGGCACGCGGCCGGCGCGCCCACCGCCACGCTGACCGCGATCGGCCTGCTCCTGCTGCTGGGCGCTTGCGGCAAGTCGGCGCAAATTCCGCTGTATGTCTGGCTGCCCGACGCCATGGCCGGCCCCACTCCCGTATCGGCGCTGATCCATGCCGCCACCATGGTCACGGCCGGCGTGTACATGACGGCGCGCTCGTGGCCCATTTACGTACACGCGCCGCAGGCCATGGAGATGATCGCCATCGTCGGCGCCGCCACGGCGGCTCTTGCCGCCACCATCGCCCTGGCGCAGAACGATATCAAGAAGGTTTTCGCCTATTCCACGGTTTCGCAGTTGGGCTACATGTTTATGGGCGTGGGCGTCGGCGCGTTTTCGGCCGGCATCTATCACCTGATGACCCACGCCTTTTTCAAGGCCCTGCTGTTCCTCGGCTCGGGCGCGGTGATTCACGCTCTCTCCGGCGAACAGGACATGCGCCACATGGGCGGCCTGCGTACTAAGATTCCCTGGACGTTCTGGACCATGATGTGCGCCGGCGTGGCCATCGCCGGCGTGCCCCCGTTCGCCGGTTTCTGGAGCAAGGATGCGATTCTGCTGGCGGTCCATGCGCACGCCCCGTGGATGTACTGGGTGGGCACCGTGACCGCCGGCCTGACCGCTTTCTACGTGTTCCGCGCCATTTTCATGACCTTTTTTGGCGAGTACCGCGGCGATCGTCACCCCCACGAATCTCCCGCCGTAATGCTGGCCCCGCTGGTGGTTCTGGCGGCGCTCTCGCTGGCCGGCGGCTGGCTGTTCAAGGTGCCGGACTTCCTGCGCGCGCTCTTCCCCGCGCAGGAAGCGCCCGAAGACGCCAGCCTGATGGCCATTTCCACCGCGGCCGGATTGATCGGTATTGCTCTGGCTTACCTGATGTACGTGGCCAAACCGGCCCTGGCGGATTCCTTCGCCGGCAGCGTGAAGGGGCTGTATTGGCTGGTCTACAACAAGTTCTTCGTGGATGAAATCTACGGCGCCGCCGTGGTGACGCCGGTGGTCGCCGGCTCGCGCGCGGTGCTGTGGAAGGGCGTGGACGCCGGCTTGATCGACGGCATGGTGAACGGAGTTGGCGCCTGGTGCCGCAGCGTGGGCTCGGTGCTGCGCTTGTGGCAATCCGGCAATATTCGCAGCTACGCCACCTGGGTGTTGTTTGGCGGCGTGATGCTGATTGTGGCCATGGGCCTGGCGGGAGGCGCCCGATGAACCCGACGCCAAACCTGCTGACCCTGGTCCTGTTCCTGCCGCTGGCCGGTTTCCTGGCGACGCTGTTCGTTCCGCGATCGTCCCCCGGCAGTTCGCGCGTGTGGGCGCTGGTTCTCTCGCTGGCCACGTTCGTCTGCTCCATCGGTCTGGTCTTCTACTTCGATCGCAGCCTTGGGGGCGAACAATTCGCGCTGGACGCGACCTGGATCCAATCGCCGGAAATCCACTTCTTCATTTCGCTCAACGGCGTCAGCCTGTGGCTGGTGCTGCTGACCACCTTCCTCACGCCCATCTGCGTACTGATTTCCTGGCGCAGCATTCAGAACCGGGTCAAGGAGTTTTACGCCTTCCTGCTGCTGCTCGAATTCGGCCTGATCGGGGTGTTTCTGGCCCAGGACCTGTTCCTGTTTTATGTTTTCTGGGAAATCAGCCTGGTGCCGATGTACTTCCTGATCGGAGTCTGGGGCCACGAACGCCGCATTTACGCCGCGGTGAAGTTCTTCCTCTACACCATGGCCGGTTCTGTGCTGATGCTGGTGGCCATCATTTACCTGTATCTCAAGGCCGGAACCTTCAGCTATCCCAAGATTCTGGACCTGCTGGCCAGCGGCCAGCTCGGTTTCCGGCCGGAGGAGCAGATGCTGCTGTTCCTGGCCTTTTTCATGGCATTTGCCATCAAGGTGCCGCTGTTCCCGCTGCACACATGGCTGCCCGACGCGCACGTAGAGGCGCCCTCGGCCGGGTCGATCATGCTGGCGTCCGTCATGCTGAAAATGGGCACCTACGGAATTTTGCACTTCTGCCTGCCGCTGTTCCCGGCGGCGGCACGGGCTTGCTCCGGTTGGATCGCCGTCCTGGCCATCATCGGCATTGTTTATGGCGCGCTGGTGGCGATGGTGCAGCCGAATTTGAAAAAGTTGGTGGCGTACTCCTCCGTCAGCCATCTCGGGTTCGTGGTGCTGGGGATTTTTTCCTTCACCCAGCAGGGCCTGGATGGCGCCGTCTACCAGATGCTCAGCCATGGCATTTCCACCGGCGCCCTGTTCGCCCTGGTGGGGCTGCTTTATGAGCGCAGGCACTCGCTCGAGATCGCCGATTACGGCGGGGTGGCAACCGCCGCACCCTGGCTTTCCACCGCGTTTCTGTTCACCACCCTGGCCTCCATCGGCTTGCCTATGCTCAATAATTTTGTGGGCGAGTTCCTGGTGCTGCAGGGAACCGCGCTCGCCAATTTCACCTGGACCGCCTGGGCCGCCATCGGCGTGATCCTCTCCGCCTGCTACATGTTGTGGATGTATCAGCGCGTCTTCTACGGGGAGGCGGGCCACGAAGTCTCGAAGCGCATTTTCGATTTGCACCCGCGCGAATGGGCCGCGGTGATTCCTCTGGCCCTGATGATGGTGTGGATGGGCGTCTACTCCCAGAGCTTTCTCCCGCCGATCGGCAAGACCACCGCCGCCGTGCTCAGCCAGAGTCAGATCAACGTGCCTTTCCGGGTGGAGCTTCAGCGTCCGGTGGAGGTGAGCCGTGCCCGCTAGCCCTATGCCGAACGCCACCGATATTCTGCGCTTTCTGCCGGAAATTCTGTTGACGCTGACGGGCAGTCTTTTCATGGTGCTCATCCCGCTCATGAAACGGCGCTCTTCGCCCCTGTTCGGCCATCTCAGCGTGCTGGCCTTGATTGCCGCTATCGCGGCTGCCGTCGCGGGCGCCTCCAACCCCGGCCCGGCTTTCGGCGGCATGTTGATGGTGGATGGTTTCGCCACCTTCTTCCGCGTGCTGGTGATGGGGGTTGGCATTCTGATCGTTTTGGTGTCCTACCGCTTCCTGGCGCGGCAGGACGGAGAGACCGGGGAGTTCCATGCCCTGCTGCTGTTTTCCATCGCCGGCCAATGCCTCATGGCCGCTGCCAGCGACCTGATCATCATCTTCATCGGCCTGGAAATCTCCTCCATATCGAGTTACGTCCTGGTCGGATATTTCCGCGACGACAAGCGCGCCAACGAGTCGGCGCTCAAGTATTTTCTGCTCGGTTCCTTTGCCACCGCGTTCTTCCTGTACGGCGTGGCGTTGGTTTACGGCGCCACCGGAACCACCAACCTGGATGCCGCGCGGCGCTCGATCGGGTCGCTCGACGCAGTCCCGCCCGTGATGATCTTCCTGGCCGCGGCGCTGATGTTGGTTGGCCTGGGCTTCAAGGTTTCGGCTTCTCCCTTTCAGATGTGGGCGCCGGACGTCTATCAGGGCGCTCCCACGCCGGTGGCCGCGTTTCTCTCAGCCGGTCCCAAGGCCGCCGCGTTTGCCATTTTCCTGCGCATTTTTCTTACCGCTTTCCAGCCCATTGGCGCGCACTGGGAGCCGCTGGTTTGGGGCGCGGCGCTGCTCTCCATGACGGTGGGCAACTTCGCCGCGCTCACCCAGAGCAACTTCAAGCGCATGCTGGCCTACAGTTCGATCGCTCATGCCGGCTACGTGCTGGTGGCGCTCACGGCGCGTTCCGAGATAGGCACCGCCGCCGCCATGTTCTACCTGGTGGCCTATGCCTTGATGAACGTCGGCGCCTTCGCCGTGGTGAGCCATCTGTCCGGCCGCGGCGAGAAATACACCGCTATCGAGGACTTCAAGGGCCTGGCGCAGAAACAACCGCTCACCGCCGCCATGCTCACGATTTTTCTGCTCTCCCTGATCGGCGTACCGCTGACCGGCGGATTCTTCGGCAAGTTTTACATCTTCAAAGCGGCTCTGGAGTCCCACCTGGTCTGGCTCACCGTGCTGGGCTTGCTCAATAGCGCCGTGGCGGCTTATTACTACCTGCGTATTCTGGTCATGATGTACATGTACGAGCCGGGCGCGGCCACCGAAGCCCTGGAGCCTCTTACTCCGGCCATGGGCGCCGCGCTGATTCTGCCGGCCCTCGGGACCCTGTTCCTGGGCATCTTCCCCGGCTGGGTGCTGGAGTTCGCCGGCAAGTCGTCGGACCTGGTGAGATAGGTGGGGCACGCTTCAGCTTGGATAGCGTCGGGATAAACAGGCGTGAAGTCGTGTTCGCGTTGGAGGAATTGGATCCGACCTTCATGAATAAGGCCGTGTATATGGTGACCAAGCGGGATGGCAAGCCGCTGACGGACAAGGACCGACCTTTCGATCTGCAGTATACGGTCCTTCGCGCCGCATCTCTTCTGGCGCCCAGCGATCAACCCACCGAGTGGCTCCGCCGTTCTGGCCGGCCTGGGAATCGCGGCTCTTGCCTTCATCCCGCTATCCTGGAACAGGTGACTCTTCCCGCCTGGCTCGTCGTCTCCGATCCGCGCCTTACGCCGCGGGTGCGGCCGCTATTGCGCCGGTTGCCGGATATGGACGGTGCGCCGATTCGCATCGAGACGAAGCGTAACCTGCGCGACCGGCACGGGCCGGTACACGCGGCGGCTTTCTTGCGGGAAAGGCGCATGGTTTTCGATTGCGCGTGGGCGGAGTTTCCACGCATCTTCGTGCATGAGCTGTTTCATTTCGTGTGGTTGCGGCTGGGCAACCCGCTGCGCCACGAGTGGGAGGACTGCCTGGCGGCGGAATTTCGCGCAGGCGTGCGGGGGGAACTGGGGTGGTCGGCGGAATGGCGCAAGCGCGGGCTGGATGCGGGCGAAATCGCCGCCCGCGGGCGCCGCTGGCGCGAGTATGGTTGCGAGGGATTCTGCGATACGGCCGCCTGGTTATATAGCGGCACGGCCCGGCACGCGGAATTCACCCTTCCCAAACGCTGGCGCAAAGCGCGGGCGGCATGGTTCGAATCGCGGTTGGCGGGGCGGGAATTATCGATATAATCGAAAGAGGAAGGGAATTCTTGAAGAAACACCCCCTATTGGTGGCTTTGACCGCCATACTGCTGGCCGTGGCTGGATTCGACGGCTGCTCGTTTTCGTCCGGGACGGCGAAAGCTGCGTCGCTCAAGCCGGACAGCGAACGCAAGCCGGCGCCCGATTTCACGCTCAGGGACACGAACGGCAAGCTGGTGCGCCTTTCCGACTATCGGGGCAAGGTGGTGCTGCTGGATTTCTGGGCCACCTGGTGCGGGCCCTGCCGCATCGAGATTCCCTGGTTCATCGACATGCAGCGTAAGTACAAGGATAAGGGCCTCGAGGTGCTGGGCATCGCCATGGACGACGAAGGCTGGGAGGTGGTGAAGCCGTTCCTCGCCGAGGTGGGCGTGAATTACCGGGTGATGATGGGGAACGACCCGACCGCCCAGCTTTATGGCGACGTGGAGGCGCTGCCGACTACGTTCCTGATCGACCGGGACGGCAGAATCGCCGCCATCCATATCGGACTTGGCAGTAGAAAGGATTTCGAGGATGGCGTGGAAGAGTTGCTTCAGTCTCCTGCTTTGTCTGCCCTTACTCTTGGCGCAAAGTAGCGGCCATCTGAGCCTTGGGCAGGTGCACAGCGTGACGGGAAAGCGCGGCGAGGCGGTGGAGGCACGCATACCGATGACGGTCGACGCCGGTTTCCACGTCAATAGCAACAAGCCCAGCGAAGATTACCTGATCCCGCTCAAGCTCACCTGGAGCGCGACCGGGGCGCTCGAAGCCGGCGAGATCGCCTATCCGAAACCGTCCATGGAAAAGTACGCTTTCACCGACAAGCCGCTTTCGGTGCTGACGGGCAGCTTCGCAGTGGTGGCGCATTTCAAGGTGGCCGGCAATGCCCCGGCCGGGCCGGGCGTGGCGGCGGGCAAGCTGAAATACCAGGCCTGCAACTCCAATACCTGCTTTCCGCCCAAGACCATCGACGTGACGTTGCCGTACTCGATCCAATAGCCGCGGCTTTCTTCCGGATCTACAATCAGGACAGGAGGCTCTCATGTTCACCATGTTGGCTGTCCTGGTTTACGGCGCGGCGGTGGCGATTCCGTTCTGGCTCTTATATCGCCATGGTTCGCGCCGCTGGTATTGGCACGTTTTGGCGCTGGCATTGGCCGCGGCTGTCGGCCTGGCGCCCTTTCCGGGCTTGCAGGGCCCGAACTTCGACCTCGTGATTGGCTTCGTATTCCTGAGCCTGGCGGTTTGGGGGATTGGCGGCCTGGTCACGCTGCTCTTGCCCCACCGCGGACATCATAAGCCGGCGTAAGAGGCTGGCAATAACCGCTCCCTCCGGTCGCGGCTCGCTAACGCGGGCCACGCTACAATTGCCATTTCATGCCATGCCGCGGCGCTTTGCGCAATTGGACCGAATACGCGGTGGCCCGAATCGCGGTGTTTTCGCTCGAATGGGCGCCGCTGGGCTCGGCCTACGTCCTGGGGAGGGCCTATGCGCGCCTGCTCGACCTTGCCCTTCCGCGCCTTCGCCGCGTGGCCCGGCGCAACCTGGAAGCGGCGTATCCGGAGCTTGACGCCGCGCGGCGCGAAGCCATCGCCGACGGCGTATTCCGCTCCATCGCCCGCCTGCTGGTGAGTTTTGCGCGGTTTCCCCGGATCCATGGCGACAACCTCGGCCAGTGGATTCGGCTGGAGGGCGGTGAACATTTTCAAAAAGCGCTCGAGGCCGGCCGCGGCGTGCTGTTTGCGACCGCCCACCTGGGCAACTGGGAGCTGAGCGCCTTTGCCCACTCCATGCTGGCCGCGCCCATGAGCGTGGTGGTGCGGCCGCTCGACAACCCGCTGCTGGACAGGCTGGTTGAACGCCGCCGGTCGCTCAGCGGCAACCGCGCCATCGGCAAGAAGGATTTCGCCCGCTCGATTCTGAAGGCGCTCGCCGCCAACCAGGCGGTGGGCATCCTGATCGACCAGAACGCCTTGCCAGGCGACGGCGTATTTGTGCCCTTTTTCGGCGCCCTGGCTTGCGCGAGCACCGGTTTCGCCAAGCTGGCGGCTCACAGCGGCGCCACCGTAATCCCTGGTTTCGCCCTCTGGTGCGACCGCGAGCGCCGCTTCGTGCTGCGGTTCTTTCCGCCCGTGCCCATGACCGGCGATGCCGTTCGCGACACCGCCGCGCTGCAGGCCAGGCTCGAAGAGGTGATCCGCGAGTATCCCGATCAGTGGCTCTGGGTTCATCGCCGCTGGAAAACACGGCCGGAGGGGGAAAGGGAATTTTACTAGGCGAGGTGTGGAATAGGCATTTTGGCCTGCGCTTCCGCCGGGCCGTGGCAGTCCCCGGCGATTGGGCACGACCGGCGGCCAGGGGCTTTCTTTCCAGACGACCGACGATGCGGTTTGATGCGGTTTCGCCCGCCCTTTTCGCGGCGCACCCAACGGAATGCGGGCCAAAGGCCTACTCCACCGGGATTGCCGGCAAAGCTGCAACTCCAGGCGAGGACCCTGTCCCGCCTATTCCACCCTATAGTTCGGCGCTTCCTTGGTGATGATCACGTCGTGGACGTGGCTTTCCCGCAAACCGGCGGGCGAGATGCGCAGGACGCGCGCGTTCTTTTGCAGGCTGGGAATATTCTGCACGCCGCAATAGCCCATGCCGGAGCGCAAACCTCCCACAAGCTGGTAGACCAGGTCCGACAGCGGCCCTTTGGCGGCGACCCGGCCCTCGATGCCCTCGGGCACGAGCTTGGAGCTCGGGTCTTGCTCGTAGCGGTTGGCTTGCCCCTGCGACATGGCGCCCATGGAACCCATGCCGCGGTACGTTTTGAAGGTGCGGCCCTGGTAGAGAATCGTCTCGCCGGGGCTCTCGTCGGTGCCCGCCAGCAGGCTGCCGATCATGACCGTGTCCGCGCCGGCGGCGATGGCCTTGGTGATGTCCCCCGAGTACTTGATGCCGCCGTCGGCGATCAGCGACACGCCGGCCTCTTGGGCGGCGCGCGAGCACTCGGCAATCGCGGTGATCTGCGGCACGCCCGCACCCGATACCACCCGCGTGGTGCAGATCGATCCCGGTCCGATGCCCACCTTGATGCCATCCACGCCCAGTGCGGCCAGTTCTTTGGCGCCCTCGTAGGTGGCTACGTTGCCAGCGGTCAATTGAACTTCCGGATACTTGCTCTTAATCATTCTCACGGCCGCCAGCACGCGGCTAGTGTGACCGTGGGCGGTGTCGATGGCCAGCACGTCCACTTTACGCGCCACCAGTTCGGCGGCGCGCTCCAGATAATCGCCCGTGGCGCCGATCGCCGCGCCCACCCGCAGGCGCCCTTGCTCGTCTTTGGCCGCGTTCGGGTATTTCAGTTTCTTCTGGATGTCTTTGACCGTGATGAGTCCCTTGAGAATGAAATTGTCGTCCACCACCAGCAGCTTTTCCACCCGGTGTTTGTGCAGGATCAACTCGGCCTGCTCGAGGGTGGTGCCCACCGGAACGGTGATCAGGTTCTCCTTGGTCATGACCTCGGAGATGGGCGCGTCGAAGCGCGTTTCAAAGCGCAAATCGCGGTTAGTGAGGATGCCCACCAGCTTGCCGCCCTTCACCACAGGCACTCCCGAGATGCGGTAGCGCGCCATCAACGCCTGCGCGTCCGCGATCGATTGCTCGGGCTCGATGGTGATGGGGTCGACGATCATGCCGCTTTCACTGCGCTTGACGCGATCCACCTCTTCCGCCTGCCGCTCGACGGACATATTGCGATGGATGATGCCCATCCCACCCTGCTGCGCCAGGGCGATCGCCAGATGCGATTCCGTGACGGTGTCCATGGCGGCGGACACGATGGGAATATTCAAGGTGATGGAACGGGTTAATTGCGTGCTTGTATCCGTATCGGTCGGTAAGACTTCGCTGCGGGCCGGCGCGAGCAGGACGTCGTCGAACGTCAGGCCCTCGATGAGAACTTCCTGGATCATAGGGGTTGTTCCATGATAACGTACGGCGGGCGAAAGCCATCGCCGGTGGTAGGACAGACGATCGTTTTCTGTCGTCCGTCGGGCAGGTTCGCCGGCAAGGCATGACGGGCCGCGGAAGGCGATGGTCTGTCCCGCTCGGGATTTTCGCGATTTTGCGCTTTTCCCCCCGGTTTTGCGCTACTCTGTTCCAAGTTACCCATGTTGAGCGGACTCCTTGCGTTGTTCTTTCTCTGCCTGGCGGTAGCCCCGCGCCTGGCCGAAGCGCAACCCGGCGGTTTCGACTATTACTTGCTCTCGCTCTCGTACGCTCCCGACTTTTGCGCTCAGCCCGGCGGGGTCAAGTCGGCCCGGGAGTGCGGCGCGGGACGCCACGTCGGTTTCGTGGTGCATGGGCTGTGGCCGCAGTCGAATGGCGGCCGTGGCCCGAGCAAGTGCGCGCCCGCGCAGCCGGCGGGCGATCGACTGGTGCGCGTCATGCTCCATTACTTTCCCGACGAGTCGCTGATCCAGCACGAATGGGCCACCCACGGTACCTGCACCGGGCTCAGCCAGGCGGGGTATTTCGCCGCCGTGCGCAAGGCCCGCGATGCGGTCGCCGTACCCCCGTCGCTCGCCGCGCCGGCTAAAACAATGGCACTCTCGCCGGCGAACGTCCTGGCCGCGTTCAGCGCCGCCAATCCCTCGTTTCCCAAGGGCGCCTTCGCGATTTCCTGCTATCGCGACGGGGAGTTGCAGGAAGCCAGGGTATGCTTCGACAAAGGCCTCTCGCCCCGGCCTTGCGGCAGCGGCGCGGGGTTTTGCCGCGCGCGCGTGGTCAGCCTGCTGCCCGCGAATTGAAAACGCGAATCCGCCCCATAAAAACTTTCGCTTTCCATTCGGTGCTCGAAGTGCGCCACGATACAAATAGCCCTGCCAGGTTACGATAGGGCCAATTCGCGCCAGGGAGACCGGGGATGCAATTCTCGTCCTACCAGACCGACGGTTTTTACGACGAAATGTTCGAGGCCGACGGGCGTTCGCGGCCCCACGTCCGCCTGCTGGTCGAAATCATCGAGTCGCTCTCGGATGGCGCGCTGCTCCGCTATAAGCACGCCGCCGAACGCCTTCTGCTCCAGATGGGCATCACGTTTAACGTCTACGGAGATTCCGCCGGCGCCGAGCGCATCTTCCCCTTCGACCTGGTGCCGCGCATCGTTCCCGCCGCCGAATGGAGCGTCATCGAAAGCGGCTTGCAGCAGCGCATTCACGCCCTGAACGCCTTCATCGACGACATCTATCACGAGCAGAAAATCCTGAAGGACGGCGTCATTCCGAGCGAGTTGATTCTCTCCGCCGCTTCCTACCGCAAACAGTGCCGGGGGCTCAACCCGCCCTGGGGCGTCTGGTGCCACATCACCGGCACCGACCTGGTGCGCGACCGCGACGGCCGCTATTACGTGCTCGAAGACAATCTGCGCGTGCCTTCCGGGGTCTCCTACGTGCTCGAAAACCGCGAAGTGCTGAAGCGCATTTTTCCCGGCGTCTTCGAGGGTCTGTCCGTGCGTCCGGTGAATGAATACCCCAGCCGGCTGCTGGAAATGTTGGAGTCGCTGGCCCCCGGCGGCGCGGAACCGCGCGTGGTTTTGCTCACGCCCGGCATTTACAATTCGGCCTACTTCGAGCACAGTTTCCTGGCGCAGCAGATGGGCGTGCAATTGGTGGAAGGCCGCGACCTGGTGGTTTCCGGCGGCGACGTCTTCATGCGCACCACCAAGGGCCTGGAGCGGGTCTACGTGATCTACCGGCGCGTGGACGACGACTTTCTCGATCCCGAGGTTTTCCGCGCCGATTCGCTGCTGGGCGTTCCCGGCCTGCTGGCGGCCTATCGCGCCGGCCGCGTGGCCCTGGCCAACGCCCCCGGCAACGGCGTGGCCGACGACAAGGTGATCTACGCCTACGTGCCGGAGATCGTCAAGTACTATGAGGGCTGCGACCCCATTCTGCCCAACGTGCCGACCTATCTCTGCTGGCGCGACCGGGACCGCGCCTACGTGCTCGATCACCTGGCTGAATTGGTGGTGAAAGCCGCCAACGAATCCGGCGGCTACGGCATGCTGGTCGGCCCCCACTCCACCGCCGCCGAGCGCGCCGAGTTCGCCGGCCGCATCCGCGCCAACCCCCGCAACTACATCGCCCAGCCTACCCTGGCTCTTTCCCGCGCGCCCACCGTTGTCGACGACCACTTCGAGGGCCGGCACGTGGACCTGCGCCCCTACGTCCTTTGCGGCAAGGAAATCTACGTGCTTCCCGGCGGCCTTACCCGCGTGGCCATGCGCAAGGGGTCTTTGGTGGTAAATTCCTCCCAGGGGGGCGGCAGCAAGGACACCTGGGTGCTGGCTCCCGGCCAGACCCAGGCGCAAACCCAGTCACAATCGCAGACCTGATTCCGCCGCACCGAGACGCCCATGACCGCTGCCTCAAAGAGACCGTTACTCAGCCGCGTCGCCGACGCCGTGTACTGGATGGCCCGCTACATTGAGCGCGCCGAAAACGTCGCGCGCTTCATCGACGTCAATCACAACCTCATGCTCGACTTGCCGCGCGAGTACTCCGACCAGTGGCAGCCCATCGTCGACACCACCGGCGACCGCGCCATCTTTCAAGAACGCTACGGCGCCGCCAGCCAGGAAAACGTGGTTCGCTTCCTGGCCTTCGAGCCCGAGTACCCCAACTCGATTTACTCCTGCATCGTCGCCGCCCGCGAAAACGCCCGCTCCGTGCGCGAAACCATTTCCTCGGAAATGTGGGAGCAGATCAATAGCATGTACCTGCTGGTTACGGCCCAGACCCGCAAGGGCCTGCCCGAAGTGCTGCCCGAATTCTGCGTCCAGATCCGCATGGCCTGCCACCTGTTCCAGGGCATCGCCCAGGACACCATGAGCCACAATGAGGCCTGGTACTTCATGCAGTTGGGCCGGCGCCTGGAGCGCGCCGATAAAACCAGCCGCTTGCTCGATGTCAAGTATTTCATCCTGCTGCCTTCGGTGACGGACGTCGGCACCCCCTACGACGATGTGCAGTGGACCGCCCTGCTCAAGTCCGTAACCGGCTTCGAGATGTACCGCAAAAAACACGGCCGCATTTCGCCCGACCGGATCGTGGAATTTCTTCTCCTCGACGGCGAATTCCCGCGCGCCGTCCGCTACTGCCTGGTGCTGGCCGACGACGCCCTTCACGCCATCACCGGAATGCCGCGCGGCGCCTTTTCCTGCCAGTCCGAACAGCGCCTGGGCCTGCTGCGCTCCGAACTCGACTATGCCCGCGTGGACGCCATTCTGGGAGCCGGTCTGCACGAATTCCTGGATGCCCTCCAGACCAAGATGAACACCATTGACGAATGCGTCCGCGAAGACTTCTTCGCCCAGCGCGCCGCCCCGGCGGCCGCCGGAGCGTGAGCCAGGCGAGAGGGCCGCAATCAAGGGCTCGACAACCGCGTAAAATCAATGTTGGGACGGAGCCGAGTCCCCGGTTCCACGGTTCCCCTCAAAATGTGGGAGCGCTCCGACGTGTTGGCGGTTTTCGCCGACAGCTTCCGTCAGGCTGACCCGTTCGAGAAGAGCCGTTTCGACTCTTTGCTGCTTCGCAGTCTAGCGGGGTTGCTCGACCCCGGGCGTGAAGTAGCGCTTCCTGAACGTGCCGACGCAGACTGGCCCGCCGCTCCGCTCCCGGAACTCACCGACCGCGAGTTCATGGGAGGATTTTGATACCGCCTCCGGCTTACAATGTAGTGGTGCACCTTTCCATCGAGATCGACCGGGAGGATGACGGCCGCTGGATTGCCGAAGCGCTGGAACTCCCCGGCGTGATGACCTACGGGGAGACGCGCGAGGAAGCCATCAGCAACACCGAGCGGCTGGCCATCGAGGTGATCGCCGATCGGATCAAGCACGCCGAACTGCCGCCGTCGGCCCTCAACGTCTCGTTTCAGGTGCTGAGTGAGCAACTGGCCGGCGACTAAGGCGCGCCGCGTGCTGGCCGCCCTGGAGCGCGTTGGCTGGCAAGTCAAGCGGCAGAGTGGCTCCCACAAGCTTCTGGCCCGCGAAGGTTGGCCGGACTACGAGTTCGCCTTCCACGACAATGACGAGTTGGGCCGCAAGATCCTAAGCCGTGTCGCGAAGCATACGGGATTACGGCCCGAAGACCTGTAAGGCGCTCGGTTTGCTCGGCTTCCGCCGCCAGACCCGCACGGACCGGGTTGCGCTCCACATACGCCAACGCGCAACGCAGGCGGTCCGCCGATAGAGGGCAAGTAAAGAACCGATTCCGCCACAGGTAGCCGCTGCGCAACCGTCGCGCATTCCCCATCTGCGCGTAGCGGCCATGGAGGCGGCGCCGCAGAATTTCCAGTGAATCCTGGCGGCCTGGCGCCACGCCAACACGCGGGTTTCGGCGGGCGCCAGGTTCCGCTGCAACAGCCGGAGGTAGGTGGCGCGATCGCCGGCGCGGAAGAAGACGCGTTGCCGGTTCGTCCCCCGCTGGGTAACGTGATCAGCTATTTCCGGGACGATACAACGTGCGTTTCGGGGCATTCTGAGGAAACCGTGTCCGCCAGAGGGCAAAACTTTCCAAAATGTGGGAGCGCTCCGACTTGTTGGCGGTTTTCGCCGAAAGCTTCCGTCAGGCTGACCCGTTCGACTCACGCTGACGATCCCCGGGCACGTCGTTCTCGTGGGGCCAGCCCATCCTGTTATCGTATGAATCTATGGCAAATGAGCATCAACCCGGCCAGCCGCCCCCACCGGACATGCTGGTCGACGTGGCGCGGCTGGTGACGGCGTACTACACTGGCAAGCCCGACCCCGCCGTACCTGCCCAGCGCGTGAGCTTCGGCACCTCCGGCCATCGCGGTTCTTCTTTCGAATGTGGCTTCAATGAGAACCACATCCTGGCCATCACCCAAGCCATCTGCGAACACCGCGCGGCGGGAAACGTCGACGGGCCGCTCTATTTGGCCAAGGATACCCACGCGCTCTCCGAACCGGCTTTCTCGACCGCGCTCGAAGTGCTCGCCGCCCACGGCGTCACGGTGATGGTCGATTCCGATTTCGGTTACACGCCCACGCCGGCGCTTTCCCACGCCATCCTGGTCCACAATGCCGGCCGGCAAAGCGGCTTGGCCGACGGCATCGTCATCACCCCTTCCCACAACCCGCCCGAGGACGGCGGTTTCAAATACAACCCGCCCAGCGGCGGTCCGGCCGATACCACCGCGACCGAGGCCATTGAGAACCGCGCCAACGCCATCCTCGCCGGCGGCCTGGGCGACGTCCGCCGCGTGCCCTACGCCCGGGCGCGAAACGCCGCCACTACCCTTCGCCACGATTACGTTTCCCAGTACGTCGGCGATCTGGGCGCGGTGCTCGATCTGGATGCCGTGCGCGGCGCCGGGCTTTCGCTCTGTGCGGATCCGCTGGGCGGCGCCGGCGTGGCCTATTGGGCGCGCATCGCCGAACGCTACGGGCTTCAAATGGCGATTCAGCACGACCTGGTCGACCCCACCTTTCGCTTCATGCGCCTCGATTGGGACGGCAAAATTCGCATGGATTGCTCTTCGCCCTATGCCATGGGCGGTTTGATCGCGCTCAAGGACCGCTACGACGTCGCCTTTGCGTGCGATACCGATCACGACCGCCACGGCATCGTCACTCGCTCGGCCGGTCTGCTCAATCCCAATCACTACCTCGCCGCGGCGATTTTCTACCTGTTCCAGAACCGCCCCGGCTGGAGCGCCTCCGCAGGCATCGGCAAGACCTTGGTTTCTTCCAGCATCATCGACCGCGTGGCTGCGCACCTCGGCCGCCGCCTGGTGGAAGTGCCAGTCGGTTTCAAATGGTTCGTCGACGGATTGCTCACCGGCGAGCTCGGTTTCGGCGGCGAGGAAAGCGCCGGAGCTTCCTTCCTGCGCCGCGATGGCGGCCCATGGACTACCGACAAAGATGGCCTCATCATGGGCTTGCTGGCCGCGGAGATGATGGCGCGCAGCGGTAAGGACCCTGGCGAGATCTACCGGTCCCTGACGGACCAGTTCGGCGCGCCCGTCTACGCCCGCATCGATGCCCCCGCTACTCCCGAGGAAAAGGCCGTTCTGGCGAAGCTCTCGCCCGAACAGGTCTCCGCCAAGGAATTCGCCGGCGATCCCATCGACGCCATGCTCACCCGCGCCCCTGGAAATGGCGCCTCCATCGGCGGATTGAAAGTCACCACCCGCCGCGGCTGGTTTGCCGCCCGCCCCTCCGGTACCGAAGACGTCTACAAGATCTACGCCGAAAGCTTCGCCGGCCCCGATCATCTCCGCGAGATCCAACAGGAAGCCCGCGAACTGATTGGCCGGACGCTGCAGGCTTCGGCCGCGAAAAATCCGTAACCGGCTGCTCCGCGCCGGGCGCCTGCTTTTTGGGGTTCAATAAGACATGAGGGTCTCGCAGAGGGTTTCGTGTATCGTCGCGCTGCTGGGGTCGCTTGTCGTTCCGGCGCGCGCACAACTCGATGGGCGCATTACCGGCTCGGTGGTAGATGCTTCCGGCGCCGCCGTGCCGGGCGCGCAGGTTTCGCTCTTCCTTGCCGGCGGCCAAAAGCCCCTGCTGGTCGCCAAAACCGCAACCGACGGCGTCTACCACTTCATCGGCGTGCGGCCGGGCTACTTCGATCTCTCCATCGAGGCCAAGGGCTTCGTCAAGACCACGCTCCGCAATCTCTCCGTCGATCCCGCGCGCGAAACCACCCCGCCGGAGGTCAAACTGGAGCTGGCTTCGGTCACCCAAAACATCGAAGTCAACGCCCAGGCCGAATCCGTCAATACCAACAACGCGGAGATCTCTACCACCGTCAGCATCGAGGACATCCGTAACCTGCCCATTCTCGATCGCGATCCGGTCGCCCTCATGCAACTCGAACCGGGCGTCGCCGCCAATGGAAATTCCTACACCGTAATCAACGGAATGCGCACCTCGTATTCCGACATGACGCTCGACGGCATCAACATTCAGGATAATTACATCCGCGACAACGCCCTCGATTACTCGCCTAACCGGCCGCTGTTGAGCCAGGTGCGAGAGATGAGTATGGTGATGTCCAACGGCAACGCGGCTTCCTCCGGCGGCGCCACCGAAACCGCCTTTGTCACCCCATCCGGCGCCAACCAGTTCCATGGCGAGACTTTTTGGGAAAACCGCAACAACGTGTTTTCCGCCAACGACTGGTTCAACAACCAGGCCGGCGTTCCGCTGCCGTTTCTGAACCAGAATCAGGTTGGCGCTAATATCGGCGGCCCCATTCGCAAAGACAAGCTCTTCTTTTACGCCGCCTACGAAGCCGTTCGCGCCCACCAGCAGACCCCTGTGGACAACACCATCCTGACCGCTTCCGCGCGCCAGGGCATTTTTCAGTACAAAGACGCCGCCGGTACGGCGCACTCGGTGAACCTGCTCACGCTGGCTCACACCTCCATCGGTTCTTACATGCAGAACATTCTCAACCAGGTGCCCGGGCCGCAATACATTAATAACAACCTGGTTGGCGACGGTCTGAATACCGGCGGCTACCGGTTCAATCAGCGCAACGACGAAACCCGCGATAACTTCACCGGCAAAATCGATTACAACATCACCACCCGGCACGCCGTCAGCGGTTCGTTTTCCTGGAACCGCGACAACTCGGACGCGCCCAGTCTCGAAAACGACTACTCCGCGATTCCCAAGGCCAGCAACCCCACCCACGCCAGCCTGCTCGCGCTTTCCTGGCGCTGGACTCCCACGCCACAAATCACCAACGAAGTGCGCGCCGGCTTCGATCTTACTTATGGTTACTTCCTGACTACCCAGCAGTTCACCGGCGGCTATCTCGTCACCGGCGAAATCTTCTCCGATCCGGTCAACGAATTCATGCCCCAGGGCCGCAACACCAATACCTTCGTTCTGAGCGACGACGCCGCCTGGCAGCACGGCCGCCACTATATCCAATTCGGCTTCCACGGCCAGCAGGTGTGGGTGCGTTCTTACGACGATTCCGGCGTGGTGCCGACTTACAACCTCTACATGGGTTACGGTCAGCCCGCGCTCACCTCGCGCCAGTTGCCCGGTATCGGCGACGAAGATCTGGCCAACGCCAATCAACTGCTGGCCACGCTCGGCGGCTACATCGATAGCGACAGCCAGACATTCAATGTCACCAGCCGCGCTTCCGGCTTCGTCCCCGGAGCGCCCTACGTGCGCCACTTTCGCATGAACGAATACGCCCTCTATGCCCAGGATAAGTGGAAGATATCGCCGCGCCTCAACCTGACTCTGGGCTTGCGCTATGAACTGCCGAGCGTGGTAAATGAGGCCGATTCCCTCGAGGTTCAACCGGCGCTTACCGGCACGGTAGAACAAACCTTGCTCTCCAACGCCACCTTGCAGTTCACCGGGTCGAGCGCCGGCAATCCCTGGTATCGCCGCGACTACAAGGACTTCGCCCCCAACATCGGACTTGCGTGGGACGTTTTTGGCGACGGCAAGACCGCCTTCCGCGGCGCTTATTCCATCTTCTACGTCAACGATCAGAACATTCTCGCCCCGCAGAGCATCCTGGAAGCAAACTCCGCCCTGCAGGGCATCTCCAGCGCTACCGGCCTCTCGAACACCGTGTCGAGCTTGCCGGCCATCGCTCCACCCACTTATTCGGTGCCCATCACGGTAGCGCAGGAATATGCTTCCAATCCCTCCAATACGGTCGGCATGCTCGACCCCAATCTGCACCGCCCTTATATGCAGCAATACTCGTTCGGGATTCAACACGAAATGAAGGGCGCCGTTTTCGAGGCCCGTCACGTTGGCAATCACGGCGTAGGGGAGTATCGCGCCTTCGATTACAACCAGGTAAACATCTACGCGGGGGGCTTTCTCGCCGACTTTCTTCACGCTCAGAGCAATGGATTTCTGGCCATGGCCAAGACCGGCAATTTCAATCCCGTCTATAATCCTTCCATCCCGGGAAGCCAGCCGTTGCCGGTATTTCTCAGCCTGCCGGGCGGCGGCGAACTCTCCAATTCCGCCGTTCAAAACCTGATCGAAACCGGGCAAGTGGGCGACCTCGCCACGCTCTACGAAACCAACGGCATCAACGGCAACATCGCCTTCTTCGCCAACCCCTATGCGCTGGGTTCGGACGTGCTCACCAATTACTCCAATTCCACTTACAACTCGCTGCAGGTGGAAGTTCACCATCGCATGCGCTCGGGACTAAGCTGGCAGGCCAATTACACCTTCGGCAAAGTATTGAGCGACGCCGATGGCGACGTGCAATCGCGCATTCAGCACTTCCTCGATATCAACAACCCCGGTCTGGAGCGGGCGCGCGCCAACTTCGATCTCACCCACATGATCAAGGCCGCGGGTTACTACCAGCTTCCCTTCGGCAAGAAGCACCGGCTGCATTTCCACCCGCTCGATGCGATCATCGGCGGCTGGACGTTCGGCTCGGTGATGACCTGGCAATCCGGCGCGCCGTTTTCCATCCTTTCCGAAGAAGGCACGCTCAACCGCTCCTCCGGCGGCCGCTCGTATTACAACACGGCCGATACCAGCCTGGCCGGCTCGGCGCTCTGGAACGAGGTGAGCTATCACATGACCGGCAACGGCCCCATGGTCGTCAATCCCTCCGCCGTGAATCCCGTGGATGGCACGGGCGTGGCGGCAACTCCCAACGCGCCGCCTTTCCCCGGCGAGGAGTTCTACAACCCCGGCGCCGGTACAGTGGGCGTGCTGCAGCGCCGCATGTTCGACGGGCCGTGGACGTTCGACATCGATATGAGCCTCTTCAAAGCTGTCACCATCAAAGAAAAGCACACTCTCGAAATCCGCATGGACGCTTTCAACGCCCTCAATCATCCAACCTTCTGGGCGGGCGATCAAAATATCAATTCCACCAACTTCGGTTTGATGAGCTCGATGTTTTTCAATCCGCGCGTAGCTCAATTCAGCGCACACTACCGGTTCTGATGCCAAACCTTACTGAAATTCTCGCCGGCGCGCGGGTGTTCGACCTGGCGCAGCCCTACTTCGTGGGCATGCCCCACCACCCATCGCACCCGCCGTTCCTGTTTGGCCTGGTCAAGCAGCACGGGGAATTCGTCGGCCCGATCGGAAATTCGTCAGCCTCGGACGCCCTGGCGCTCGGCACCCATGTCGGCACCCACATCGACGCGCTCTGCCATTTTTCCTGCGGCGGCAAACTCTACGGAGGCGATGAAGCCGCGTCGGCGCAGTCTTATCGCGGCGGCCTTCTGCGGCATCCCGTGGATGGCGTGGCGCCAATCCTGCGCCGCGGCGTGCTGCTCGATATCGCGGGCCTGGAAAAGACCGACGCGCTCCCCGAAGATTTCGAAATCACCGGCGCCCATCTCGATCGCGGCGTGGAGGCCGCCGGCGTCTCGATCGCCCCCGGCGACGTGGTCCTGCTGCGCACCGGCTGGGCCCGATACTTCACCGATCCGGCCCGCTTCATCAACCAGGTGTGCGGCCCCGGTCCGGCGCTCGACGGCGCCAGGTGGCTCAGCGCCCGCAAAGTATTCGCCGCCGGCAGCGACACCGTGGCCTTCGAAAAAGTCCCCGACGCGGGTATGCCGGTCCACGTCCATTTGCTGGTCGAGAGCGGCATTCACATCGTCGAATGCCTGAACCTGGAAGCGCTGGCGGCGGCGCGCGTGTTCACCTTCACCTTCATCGCCGCTCCCTTGAAGATTCAAGGCGCCACCGGCTCGCCGATCCGTCCCCTGGCGTTGGTGGAAGCGTAGCCCCGCATTCCGCGACCAGTTTTCGTGGCGCGGACTCTCAGTCTCGAGCGCCGGCTTTCAGGCCGACGTTCTTTTCCTTCCTGGCGCCGGCGATCTCGTCGCCGGTGTCTTTTGCTTGCGGCTGTGCTGCCCTGTGGGGCGGACCATCGCTGTCACGGGAGTGATCTTCCAGAACGCTCCTGGTGGATTCAGCAGGCGTTCGCGCGGCGCCGGCTTGACTACGCGGGCAGAATTCCTGCGAGATTCTTGCGGCCAAACCACCCTACGGGCAACTCAATTCGTAGGGAGCCAGAGTTCATTTACCGGTCGACGACCGGGGTCCACCCGCCCAGCACGAATGCCGGATCACTATAGTTCGCGATGATTTGGGCATCCCGCGGCTCCGTAAGTTGCTTTGAGACCGGATGGCGCCCTGTGACGTCGATCGGATGGCCGTCGGCATCGGTGCTGTTGAACTCCCAGAAGTGAATGTGCGAGGTATCGCCGTCGATGGGCCCCCAGCCGGCCGGCGGAATGCCGTTGAGGCGGCAGTTGATGAGCACTGCCTCGGCATAGGGATAGTTGAGGCCGTGATTGTTGGGCAGGCGCGCAAGCACCTTGGAAGCCTGGATCGGCCTCGAAGGCGGGCTCCACGGGAGCGGGCGGCCGATGGAGGTAAAGGTGCAGTCGACGAAGACGAGCTTGAGCACGCGGACAGAATGAGGTTTCTGAACCAGATGGATGATGCCCGAAGAGTCGCTGCA
>JBKQVG010000262.1:0-5622 GCA_052325345.1 Bryobacteraceae bacterium | reverse complement strand
TGGTTTTCATTCGCTCACCATTGGCTGGTTTTGACCGCTCGCTGACATCAGCGGCTCGACTGAGCTTGCCGAAGTCCTTCAGACTTCATGCTTCATCCTGAGATTCGTCAGTTTGTGGCTAATCCCTCCCCGCCCCATTTCGGGTGTTTCGCGTCGTTCGAGGTTAAATCCAGCCCCACTTCCCAATAATCGGTCAAATCCGTGCCATCCGTGGCCACTCAAGGTGCCGGTGCGGAAGCACATTTGTTCCTTGGTTACGTTGTATCCGGCGCACCCAGGGGGTACATCTGGTCGGTGGCGATCAGGGGCGTATAAGCGGGGCTTGAAACCGGCAATCCCAACCCGGTGGCGTAGACGGTGATGATTTCACCGGCCTCGGCGGGGTTTTGATACGTAATCGGCGCGCCGGCCACGTTGGCGCAGCAGAGTTGGGAGCCGAAAGCGGTAATGGTTACGCTGGCGCCGGAACTGGTGGTGCCGGTATAGGCCACGCTGTTGCCTTCCGGTCCCTGAATGCGGGCCTGCAAAACGATGCGGTCGAAGGCGTCGGCGACGCGCGCGGTCACTTCGGGATCGGTGTTGAGCAAGGCGATCAGGGCATCGCGAATGCTGTCCAGGGTGTCGAAACTCTGGACGACGTAGTTGTAGGTAAGGGTGCCGATGGTGACGGTGGCCACGTCGCCGGCCGCCACGCTGCCATCGACCGAGACCAGGCCCACGGCGGAGCTCGAGGCGTGATACGCCATGGCCAGTTGCGGGTTGGTGTTGGGAGTGGTGAAAATGCCCGGATTGGCCTGCACGATGGAGAGCGCCACGGACGTAGTGGCCATGACACTGCCGTCGCTCATCACGCTGCGAACATAGACGTTGGCGCTGCCGACGCTGGAAGTCGTGGGCGCCAATACGATGAACTCCCACGGAACCTGGGCCACGACCTGGGTAGGCGAAACCGAATAAAGAGGCGCCGCGATTCCGTCGATGTAAACCTGCGTGCCACCGAGGGTGGTGGGCAAGCTGGCTTGCGTCAGGTCGGCCGAGACGGAACCGGCCGAAAGCCCCGTGCCGTTGATTTGCACGATGGTGCCGGGTCCAACCTGGGCCGCCGAACCGCCGCCCTGGAGAGTCGAGCTTTGGGCGTTGGCCGAGATGCTGGAGCCGGTCGAAACCGAAGCGCTGTAGGAAACCTGGTCCCCCAGCGTGCCGGTCTGTTTCGCCGACAGCACGACGCGGTTGTCGGTGGCGTCCACGCTGGCGGTCACGTAGGCGTCGCCGGAAAGGCCGGAATTGATCCCCGCCACCAGGCCCGCCACCACATCCACGTAAGTGTCGGTTGCCTTGAGGGTGTAGTTATAGCCGATGTTATTAATGGTGACGGTAACCACGTCGCCGGCCTTGACGGTTCCGCCGATGGTGACGTAGCCGCTGGCGATGACTTGCTGGCTGGCCGCGTTGACTACCGCCTGGTAGGGAAGGATGTTGTCCTGGGGCGTGTACACCATGATGCGCCGGTTATACGGGTCGCTGGCGTAAAGGTTGGTGCCGTCCCAGGCCAGGGCGACGGGGGTGTACATGGAATCGACGGCGTCGTTGGCCTGGTCCACGTCGCCGCCAATCTGGCCGATAATAATATCCGCGGCCGGGGCGTTCGAGCCGGGAATGGTGTAGTACTCCAGAATGCGGTCGTTGCCGCCGTCGGCGATGAACAGGTGGGTGCCGTCGGAAAGAGCGAAGCGCGGGAAATTCAGGGTGTAAAGGCAGACGTTCGGATAGGTGGGGTTGCCGTTGGAGTCGATGCCCGTGGGAATGGTGCAGAGAATCGGAACCTCGGTGGTGACGTTGGTGGTGGGGTCGGTGTAAGTGGTGAAAGAATCGTTGGGAATGGACGTGGTCATGTCGGGCTGCCCGATTTCCACGTCGGCCGCGACGCCGTTGGTGGTTGGAATCTTGTTCCAGATCATGACGCGGTTGGCGCCCGCGTCGACCACGAAAAGGTGGACGCCGTCGGTGGTTACCGAAACCGGGTTGATAAAGGTCGAAGCCGTCATGGTTGGATTTTGGGTATCCAGGTCGACCTGCGCGGCGGTGGTGAAATTGGGCGCGCCCACCACCACGCTGGCGGCGGCGCCGTTGGCGGTTGGAATCGAGTTATAGATCAGCACGCGGCTGTTCTGGGTGTCGGCGATATAGAGCTTGCCGTTCTGAATCCAGACCCCTTGCGGCCCGCGGAGGGAATTGGCGGTGGGGCCGTTAGTTGTGCAGGTGGGCTGGCCGCACAAACCGGTGGAGAAGAAATCGGTTTGTCCCACCACCACATCGGCCGGGGTATCGTTGGCGACCGGAATGCGATTCCAGATCAACACCCGGTTATGGTTGGTGTCGGCCACCACCAGGTGTACGCCATCGGAAGCGACGGCGGTGGGCTGGCGCAGATCGCTTTGGGAAGCGTTGAAATTGACCGTGGTGGTGGTGAAATCCGGCTGTCCCAGGACCACCGAAGCGGTGCCCACGCAAACCGGGCAGGCGGTGTTGTAAGCGAGTTGGGCGGTGGGCGCCGGCAACATGCTCGACAGATTCTGAAAAATCAGGACGCGGTTATTCTCGGGCGTGGCGCCCAGGCGGTTATCGTCCACCACGAACAGGGTATTGTTGGCGTAAGCGATGCCGCTGGCCGCGCCGATGACAGTATTGCTGGAGTTGGGATCGGCCGCGGTAAACGTAGTCTGGCCGATTACCGCTCTGGCCGCCTGTCCTGTCGTGAAATCGGCGGCGAAAACAGCCGCCGCGCTCAAGAGAAATACGCAGATACCCTTCATGCCGAATATGGTGTGACGCTCTCAAATGTCATGAACGAAGCCTCGATTATAGCAGGCGTTAGGCGACATCGGTCCCGTTCTCCATGTAGCCGAGGCTTCACACCGGTGTGCCTCCACGGCACGATCCGGAGATGGCTCAACCCGTTTGGCGACATATGTTTGGCGGGGACGGAGCGAGACATGCCAGAGGCATAGGCAACCCCAATGCCAGGATGAGGGCGAAGGCGCGGGCGCGGCCCGCCGCGCGGGGTGGAATTCACCGGCGGTCGAGAACTTCACGCAACTTGCGCGCCAGGTCTTCCAGGTGAAAAGGCTTCGCCAGGAAGTCGACGCCCGTTTCCAGCACGCCATGCTCGGCGATCACGTCCCCGGTGTAGCCGGAAACAAACAGGACCTTGATTCCGGACCGCCGGCCCTTCAGCTCATCGGCCACCTGGCGGCCGCTCATACCGGGCATGATGACGTCGGTAATCAGCGCCGCGATCTCGGGGGAGTAGGCATCGCTGACGCGAATGGCCTCGTCGCCGCCGGAAGCGGTCAACACCTGGTAGCCAAGCTCGCGCAATATCTTGGCCGTGAACTCGCGGACCGAGGCTTCGTCCTCCACCACCAGGACGGTTTCGAAGCCGGCGCCGGCGCCGGCCGGTGGCCGCTCCGAGGCAGCGCTCAACGATTCCGTCACGGTGGGAAAGTAAACGTGAAAGGTAGAGCCGTGGCCGGGCTGGCTGGTCACCTGCACATCGCCGCCGGTCTGCTGCACCATGCCGTACACCGTCGCCAAGCCTAAACCGGTACCCCTGCCGCGCTCCTTGGTGGTGAAGAACGGCTCGAAAATGTGGGCGATGGTGGCCTCGTCCATGCCGTGTCCGGTATCGGAAACATCGACGCGCAAAAAGGGGCCGGGGCGCAAGGCGGGGTGGGTCCGGGTGAAATCTTCGTCCAGGGTCACGGCGGTGGTCTGGATGCGCAGCCGGCCGCCGCCGGGCATGGCGTCGCGGGCATTGACGGCCAGGTTGACGATGGCCTGTTCCAGGTGGTTGGGATCGGCGCGGATGGGACCGAGCGAATCGCTGAGGGACAACTCCAGCTCGACATCCTCGCCGATCAGGCGGCGGAGCATCTTTTCCGCGTGGGCGATCACGCGGTTGACGTCGACCACGACGGGCTGCATCACCTGGCGGCGGCTGAAAGCCAGCAACTGGCTGGTGACGGAAGCGGCGCGATCGGCGGCCTTGAGGGTTTCTTCGACGTAGCCGCGCAGCTTGGATTCGGGCGGCAAATCTTCCAGAATCATGCGATTGTAGCCGCTGATGACGGTCAGCATGTTGTTGAAGTCGTGCGCCACGCCGCCGGCCAGCCGCCCCACCGCCTCCATTTTTTGGGCATGGATCAACTGCTGCTCGAGGGTCTTGCGCTGGCTGATGTCGGTGACAAACGCGATACCGAAGACGCCTTCCGGACTTTCGACGAAACTAAGGCTGACCTCGACCGGGAACTCGCCGCCATTCTTGCGGTGGCCCGCCAGGTCCATTCCGATTCCCATCGGGCGCGTGTGCGGATGGTCGAAATAGGAGCTGCGCTGGCGTTTGTGCGCCGCGCGGCGCGACTCCGGCAACAGCAGCTCGATGCCGGACCCTAATAGCTCCTCGCGGGTGTATCCGAACATCTCCTGCGCGCGATTATTGACCAGGACGATTTCGCCCTCGGGATCGATTCCAAGGATGGCCTGGGAAACCGATTCCAGCAGGGCCCGCACCAGCCGGTCGCTCTGTTGGACCGTGCTTTCCAGATCCCTCCTTGTGGATTCAGCCATGACGGACAATCCTCCCGGGCCGCGCGCACGCCGGCCCGTGCGCCAGCCTTGAAACCTCAGCATATCCTATTCCGGAGGGCGAACCGGCCGAGAGCGGTATTTCTCTACACTGCGGAGACGCCCCAATTGGGTGAGTCAAAGCCCGCAGTACCGGCGGCGGCCGCACGGTCCCAGCAACTCTTTCGGCGCGCGGAACACGTTTCTACGGGCTTTCGGCGGGGCGGAAACGGTTTGGCAATGTGATTGCGGGCAATCGGGTCTTTTTAATCCTGTATGCAACTAACGCGAGCAGCCGATTACGCGGTTCGAGTGATGGTGCACCTGGCCAGTCTGAAGCCGGGCGTTCGCGCCAGCCGGGCGGAACTGGCCCAGGAGGCAGGTTGCCCGGAGCAGTTTCTGGCCAAAGTGATGCAGACTCTGGCGCGAGCCCAACTGGTGGTATCGCACCGCGGCAATACCGGCGGCTTCGAGCTGCCGGAAGCCCAAAGGCGGGCGTCCCTGCTGGATGTGATCGAGGCAGTGGAGGGGCCGATTCACCTGAACCTCTGTATCGATTCGGCTTGCGGGTGCGAACGCAAGTCCTGGTGCCCGGCCCACCGGGTGTGGGTGGAGGCCCAGGTGGCGATGACCGGCGTGCTGCGCAACGCGCGCCTGGATGACCTGGCGCGCCAGGTGGACCGCACGGCATGGATGTGACCCGGCTTGCCTGAAGGCCGGGACAAAGTGATCGCGGTGGGTACAAGCCGGGCGCAGAGTGGGCACAAATACGAGCGCAATCGTCCGTATCTCGGTTGACCGCTGTTTCTAAGTTATTGAATTTCTGGAGCCACCCGCCGGGGTTGAACCGGCGACCTGCTGATTACGAATCAGCCGCTCTACCAACTGAGCTAGGGTGGCCCGTATTATTTCGATCGGCGTTGAGCGGTGGTAAGCGCTATCAGCCTTGAAAACAACGCCTTGGGGCTAAGTTATTGGAGGCGCGGGTCGGAATCGAAC
>JBKQVG010000261.1:0-6697 GCA_052325345.1 Bryobacteraceae bacterium | reverse complement strand
AGCCGGGCGCCAGCCCGGCCGCGCGCGGGCGAGCCTGGCACATGGCCAACCCAGATTCCGCCATATCATCAAACCGCGACCGTCAGGGAGCGGTTACACACACACATCGAGAGCACCAGATTGTAATTGCGAAACCACGCCCTAGGCCGATGCGGCCTTCGACAAACCACGCTCGGCAGCCTCCACGCTGGGGAAGCTGGGAATCAACCCATCCACGCGCGACACCTTGAGCAGCATCGCGATCCGGTCCGTCATGCCCGTTATCCCGAACCCGTGGCCCTTTCGCTGGCAGGATGCCATGATGCCGAGCACGGCGCCGAGTCCGGCTGAATCCATATAAGGAACTCCCGATAACTCGAGCAGAATGGCCGAGTCGCCATGCTCGCGCGCCAAATCCTGAAATTCAAACATCGTGTTCAGAATCAATGGGCCCGTCAGCCGGAATATCCGCACTCCGCCGGCCGTGTTTTCCATTTCGATCTTCAGTTCATTCATGGCGTTCGCCGATCGTTGATTTCGTCACGTCCGTTGAGCCTATCACGAGATTTTGACAAGCGCGTTACAAGTTCGTATCTGTCGGTCTCAGCCAAAGCTCGGGCCTGTCCGCCGCCATACCGTCCGCCTTCGTGGCCGTGTATGTTTTTGCAATCAAGTATCTTCTTGTCGGATAAAGGGACGAATTCGAACGCGTGAAATGTCTGCTAAAAAGTCCGGTTCGCTTGCTACCAGGGGCTTTCCTCCGCCTGGTACACCTTCTCCGGCGCGCGCACGATGCGCGTCAGTTCGCCCGGATCCAGCCAGTTCCAGTGACAGCGCTCGCAATCGTCGATCACCACGTTGCCCGGGCCGGCGTAGTAATGCGTATCCATGCGCCCGTGGCACTGCGGGCAAGTAGCCTGGCGCCGTAGTTCACTCTCTTCCGGGCGGCGGCAGACCGCGGCCGACACGTCGCGGCGGGCCCGCAAATCCTCCAGCAGGGGCACGAACGTATCCATGGAAATCAGCATGCCGCGGCAGTGTTCGCAATAATAAATGCGGCGCCCATCGAGCGCCGCATGGACCAGCGGCACGTTGCACACCGGGCAGCTAAACTCACTCGCGCCGCTCAGCACCCGCACTCCCTCCTCGGTCTTCTCCGGGTAGACCGTGCTGGCGCAGTATTCGCAGGTAAGAAAGTCGTCGCCGTCGCGGAGTTGCAGCGGCGCGCCGCAGTTTGGGCATTTCATCGCAGGTACCTGCTACTATCTTGCCCGACCGGCACGCGCCGGGACATGTTATCGAAAGTCAGGTATGGGGGCGGCCGGTCACTGCCGGCGCCACGTCATGTCCACGCGCACGGGGATCTCGTTCTTGGTGGGGATTGTCAGAAGCGTGGGCGCTTCGATTTTGAAATCGGACATCGTCGCGGGAATCGTTCCCGATACGCGAGCATCGTTTCCCTGCGCCTCGCGTCGGAATGGAACCTGCTTGAACTCGGCCGTCTGGCCGGCAAACTGGATCTCCAGATCGGCCTGAATAGTTGCTGACGCGGCTACGTCCTCAGCCAATCGGAAACGCACGGTGATGATGGGAAATTGCGCGCCGCGCGTCACTTGAATCATATGAAGGTCGCGATTGCTGTCTCCCGATTCGAACGATTTGACGGGCACCGCGATCAAAAACTCGCACTGTCCCGCATGGCAGAGACCTTTGCCGCGCGCCGCGTGGCTCACACCATCGACCTGATGCAGAGGGTGAGAGACGTGATACGTGAGGGTGGATTGTTCCAAGACCCATTGGTTATCCGCTCCGAAAAATGCGGAAGGGGCGAGGAGCAAGAAAGCCGCCAGCGTTTTCTTATTCATGACTCCGTTCAGAATCTGATGGATACGGACAGAATGGCAAGCCCGTAGGCCGCGCCCGTCACGACCGCGACGGCCGAGTGCGCCTGGGCGATCCCATGAACCTTTTGGCCGGCGCTTCGTTGTTCATACGCGAGAGAGCCAAGCACGGGCGTCAGAATCATCCCCGGACCGTGAATCCAGGCCAGTGCCCGGTGCAGACGGATGGGGCCCCGCACCGTGGTCCCGGGCACCTTGGGCGCGAAAATGGCAAAGCTGGCGGTGGTGAAGTACATGCCCGCCGTTACGCCGCCCAACGCGGCATGCAGTTCGCGGCCGGAAGCGGTGCTCTTCCTGCCAGCCGCCTGGTTGGAAACAATGAGCGTGGCCAGAAAGGGAGCGGTTGTAATCAAGCCGAGGCGCTGATGGGTCTTGAGCATGTGCGACCGTCTGTCCAATCGCGCCTGATCCTGAGCGCTTCCCTTGGTTTGATCGGGAGTGAAACCGAGGTCGCCCAGCGAAGGCGTAACGGGATTCCCCGAAACCGTCAAAGCCAGGTTTACGGTTTGCGTTGCTCCCGCAGCCAGCGTCACTTTAGATGTCATCGCGCCGAATCCTTCAGCCGATACGGATACTTCGTACTCCCCGGGGGTGAGGTTTGGTACGGTATACAGACCAGTGGCATCGGCTTGGACCTCGATCGATTGACCGGTGGCCAGGTTCCTCGCGGAGACCTTGGCGTTGGGTACGGCCGTTCCGGCCGGATTGGTGACAGCGCCGGAGATTGCAGCGGCGCCGCCCGGCTGCGCCAGCAGTGTGCCGGCGCCCAGAAGAGAAATCGCCAGAACCCGCGCAAGGACCTTGGCGCCTTTCGAATTCACTTAGGAATCTCCTTCGCGACGGAATCTCCGCCGGCCGGTCGTCCGCCGAATTTAACTTGCAGAACGGCGTTCTTAGCGAAGCTTACTTCCGCGCCCCTGGCGATCACGTTGGAATAAACAGACCACGCCAATCCAT
The DNA here is from genome assembly GCA_052325345.1 of Bryobacteraceae bacterium. Lineage (GTDB taxonomy): Bacteria > Acidobacteriota > Terriglobia > Bryobacterales > Bryobacteraceae > JBEKYD01. Next base: position 3,860 of record JBKQVG010000261.1, on the reverse strand, counting down.
AATAGCCGAATGCCATTCCGACGTAACGCGAACTCTGGGCGATCGCGCTGCCCACCAGACCGAATCCCAACCCTCCGCCCAAGGTGCGGCCGCCTACGTTGCCGCCGGCTCCGTGGCTGGCCGCTCCGGCGCCAATCCTGCCCGCGTCGTTGTCCGCCGCCCGGCTGGCGACGACCGCCGACAACACGGGAGCCAGCAACCTGGACTTCGGCTCGGCAGCCTTGACAGTGCCCTCGGAATCGACCTTGGTGGGGGCCGGCCCGCTTCCTTCCGCCGCTTCCAGCACAGCCTGGTGGTGCAAACTGGCCGGCCGATTGAAGTGTAGCCCGGCGGCTTCCGGCGGTAGTTCCACATCCAAAAAGTTGAACCGTAGTTGGCCGCCGCGGTGAAACCATCGCGCCCGGCGGGTCATCGACACGGCGCCCTTAAGCCGCGTCCCCTCCGGCAGGACCAGCTTCTGACCGGGCGCAAACAGCGGCGCCGTCAGCACCGCTTCGATCCGGTCACCCTGCCTGGCGGAACCGGAATCGACCGGCGTGAGGAGCCGCACGGAAACCACGCTATCGGCCTGCGGCTGGGTTCCCAACATCTCGGCCGATTCCGGCGCGATCGATTCAGACCCGAACGAGACGCTCTCGCGAAGCTCCGCGTCGAAGCGGGTACCGCGTCTGACGTATTGCGGGTGATAGGGGAGCTTCGCCATGGCGAAGTCGTACAGCCATTCCTTCTTGTCGCGGGATCGCAAGATGCCGATCATCCCCTGCGTTCGCCCGTTCACTTGAGCGTTGACGCGATCCTGGAGCGTCTGCCGGGCAGTTCCGAGGACGCCGCCGTTGGCATTTTGATTCGGCTTGTTCGGCCTTTTCTTTTTGGGCTCCTCATAGATCGAGTAAAGCCCGTCGGTTTCAGCCGTGCGAATCGACAGCGAACTGCCGCCGGGCAGGAGCAGAGATTGGAATTCCACCTGGGAGATTTTGAGCGGAGTGAAATCGCCGCGCAGCATCGCCTGAGCTCTTTCCCACCTGGTGACCGGCTGTGTGCGGCTCACCGATCCGATGACGACCGCGCCGGCGGGGATCTCCTGCCGGTCGAACGCGTAGACCGGTTCCAGCACCTTGGCCGCAACCGGCGTTCCCGTTCGTTTTGAGAACCGCTTGGTAACGTACAACCGGAGCGGCGTGCCGGCGGGCACTGTCAAGCCGATCTGGGCGCTGGCTTCCGGAGCTTGCGGTAACCCGTAACCACGAGAAATCAGAAACAGAAGGAGAGCCGTTCCGCGAATCTTTCTCGACATTTCAAACCCCTTGAGTGCGCGTATCCAGGGCGAGTCTTGCACCGCGGGGGCCACTATCGCCATCACAGGCATGTTGCTTCCGGCGAGGGCCGCTGGCGCCGGACATGGGGGAATGGAGGCAAATTGCCGCTCGCGCGGCTATCTCCCAGCGGCACAATGTCGCCGCAGCTCGTCACTGGCTCGCTAATGAACGCATTCGCGTATGCCGAATCGACTAGCGCGCTACGCCGCGCGTGCGAAGCTGTGCCGGAACGCCGCAGGGTTGGGATGTGAGGCGTTCGCACAGATGTCGCCAGGTCCGCCCAGCATCGGCAAGATGGCGGCTGCAAAGCGTGTCACGACGAGAAGGAATGGAAGCCGGCGCGTTTCGCGGCTGCGGATGTTGGAAGACCGCCCGTCCGCCTCCAGGGGATTGCTGCCACGCTTCCCTCACGCGTTGTAGGCCAGCGCAATCATGCCGATTGCGGCCAGGTACGACGCGAACATCAGGTTGAGAAATGCCCACGCCTTTCCGTCCGCTTTCGCGAATTCCTTCCATACCAGCACGCCCCACAGGGCGGCGATCATCGGCGCCGATTGCCCGATGGCGTAAGAAATCGGGACCCCGACCAGCCCGGCCGCCGCGAAATTCAGGCACATGCCGCAGCCCCACACGATTCCGCCCAGAACGCCCAGCAGGTGATTGCGGGCGCCGGCTCCCGGAAAACCGGCAAAAGCCACCGGCGGGCCGTTGAGCGGATGCTTCATGAAATAAACGTTCACCACGAAGCAGCAAGCGAACGCGCCCATCGCGAACACCACCGCCACGCTATACGGAGTCATCGCATGGCCGGATGTCATGGAGCGCGTGACAAATGGCGCGAACCCGCCCATCAGCACCCCGGAAACGACATTGACGACGATCCCCTTGCGCGACACCGGCGAGCCCGTCCCGCTGAGCCGCCGATACGCCGCCGCGTCGAATAGAATCGCCGCGATCGCCAGCAGCAGCCCCGCGCCCAGGTACGCCGGGTTGCCCTTTGGCTGCAGCGCGTAGCTCAGCAGCACGCCCTCCACCACGGCGATGCCGATGGAAATGGGGAAGGCTACCGCCAGGCCCGCAATATCGATCCCCGCCACCAGCAGCAGGTTGGCGGCATTGAAGATGATACCCGCGATCGCCGCCAGCGCGACATTCGAAGTATCGGTGGTCCGCAGGTTCACCAGGAAACTCTCGCCGGCGCCGCCCGTGCTGCCCAGTGTGAACGCGAATGCCGCCGCGCAGATCACCACGCCGATAATGTAGTCCCAGTAAAACAGCTCAAAGGGATAGCGCTTCGCGCCCTTATAAGTATTGGCCCATGACCCCCAGCACACGGCCGTCAGGATGGTCATCAACAACGCGGTTGAAAACGAACCCGGTATGTACATAAGCCAGCTTTCATCGAGCCGAACGCGGTGGCTGGAATTCGGTTTTTTGCGCTTTATGCCCCGTCGTTCTTCATCTTTCTGGCAATCAAAAAGGCCAGTTCCAGCGATTGTTCGTAGTTCAGGCGGGGGTCGACTTCGGTCTCATAAGCGCGCGACAGGTAGCTTTCGGTGGGAACGCTGGGGCCGCCGATGCACTCGGTGACGTTTTCGCCCGTCAGCTCGATGTGCACGCCGCCAAGCTGGTGGCCGAAGGAGCGGTGAATTCCGAAAGCCTGCTCCACCTCGCGATAGATATCCTCGAAGCGCCGGGTCTTCACTCCGCTCGCGGTGGTCTCGGTGTTGCCGTGTACGGCGTCGCAGATCCATACCACCCGGCCGCCTTCCGCCTGCGCCGCTTCGATCAGCGCCGGCAGCCGGTCGGCGATCCTTTTGGCGCCGAAGCGATGAATCAACGTGAGCCGCCCCGGAGTTCGCCGGGGATCGAGCGCGTCGAACCAGCGCGCCACCTGCTCGCGCGTGGTCCCGGCGCCCACTTTGATGCCGATGGGGTTCGCAATCCCGCGCAGGTACTCGATGTGCGCGCCGGCCGGATCGTTGGTGCGCAAGCCCACCCAGGGAAAGTGCGTCGCCAGGTTGAACCAGCCCGTGCGGCGCGGCACCTGGCGGGTCTGCGCTTCTTCGTAGGCCAGGTGCAGCGCTTCGTGGGAAGTGAAGAAGTTGATGCGGTCGGTTTCGCCGGCCCGCACCCCCAGCACGTGCTCCATGAAGCGCAGGGATTCGCCGATGGTCTCCACCATGCGATGGTACTCGGCCGCCAGCGGCGATTGCGCCGCCCAATCCAGGTCGAAGTATTCCGGATGGTGCAGGTCGGCAAACCCGCCCTTGATCAGCGCCCGGATGAAGTTGAGCGTCAGCGCCGCCCGCTCGTACCCGCGCAGCAGCAGTTGCGGGTCCGGCGTTCTCGCTTCGGCCGTAAACTCGGAGCGGTTGATCAGGTCTCCCCGATAGGCCGCCAGCGTCACCCCGTCGCGGGTTTCCTGGTTCGACGAGCGCGGCTTGGCATATTGCCCGGCAAAGCGCCCAATGCGCGTCACCGGCCGCTTTGCGCCCACCACCAGCACCAGGCTCATCTGCAGCAAAACCTTCAGCAGGTTGG
>JBKQVG010000260.1:0-12714 GCA_052325345.1 Bryobacteraceae bacterium | reverse complement strand
ATCCGATCTCAAAGGTTGTCTTCTTCGGAAAGACAACCTCTTTATCTTTGCTTTGCTCTTCAAAGACTGTTTTTTCTGTGTTCTTCGTGGTCCTTCATGTAGGAGTAGCTCTTGGTGGAGCCTTCGTGGTCGTTAAAGGTGACGCAAGGCGAGATCACATCGATGACAGCCAGGCCGCGGTGGGAAATCGCCGCCTTGAGAATGGCCTGTAGTTGTCTCTTGTCGCCGCTGAAGGAGCGGGCCACGAAGGTGGCGCCCCACTGCAGCGCCAGGGCGCAGCAATCGAAGGGAGGCAGCTCATTGGGCGTGCCGGTCTTGAGCGTGGAACCGACATCGGCAGTGGCTGAGAACTGGCCCTTGGTGAGGCCGTAAACGCCATTGTTTTCAATGAGGTAGATGAGCGGAACATTGCGGCGCACCATGTGCATGAACTGGCCGATTCCGATCGAGGCGGTATCGCCGTCGCCGGTTACGCCCAGGCCAATCAGGTTGCGATTGGCCATCAGGGCGCCGGTGGCGAGCGCGGGCATGCGTCCGTGGACGCCGTTGAAGCCGTGCGAAAGCCCCAGGAAATAAGCCGGCGATTTGGAAGAGCAGCCGATGCCGGAAAACTTGGCCACGTTCCAGGGATTCACGCCCAGCTCGTAGAAGCACTCCACGATGCGCTCGGAGATGGCATTGTGCCCGCAGCCGGCGCACAAGGTGGTCTTGCTGCCCTTGTAACTCAGCACCTCCAGGCCGAGGCGGTTGGTTTTCTTGGGAGGCGGCGTCGCGGTGGTGCTCATTTCTTTCCCTCTTGGGCGGCGATATCGTCGGTGACGGTGCGCGCATCGAGCGGCAGGCCGCCGTAGTAGCGCACGCTGCGCAGCCTGGCGATGAGATCGGCGGCCAGTTCCAGGCGCATCAGCCCCGCCATCTGCCCGTCGCGATTCTGCTCCACCACGTAGACCCGCTGGTGACGGGCGATGAACTCGGCCAGATCGCTCGAAAACGGATAGGCCTTAACGCGCAAATAGCTGGCCGCGATTCCGTATTCGGAGCGCAACTGGTCGCGGCTTTCGCGAACCGCGTAATCGGAAGTGCCGAAAGCGATCAACCCGACTTCGGCCTCTTCCACCGGCTCCAACACGGGTGGCGGCACGTGCCGGCGCATGACTTCGAACTTGTGCGCCAGCCGGTCCATGTTGCGCATGTAATCGTCTTCCCGCTCGGTATATTGGGCCTTCTCGTTGTGGCCGCTGCCGCGGGTAAAGTAAGCCGCCTGAGGATGGTTGGTGCCGGGCAACGTGCGCCACCCGACGCCGTCGCCATCCACATCCTCATAGCGGGCGAAGCCGCCCAGCCGTTCCAGATCCTCCGCGCTGAGAACCTTGCCCCGGTCGATCGCCTTCGATGGATAGGGGAACGCATCGGCCATCCAATTATTCATGCCGAGATCCAGATCGGTCATCACAAAGACCGGGGTCTGGAAGCGGGCAGCCAGATCGAAGGCTTCGATGGTGAACTGGAAGCACTCTTCCGGGGAGGCCGGAAAGAACATGGGATGCTTGGTATCGCCGTGCGAAAGCACGGCAGTGGTCAGCACGTCGCCCTGCTGGGTGCGGGTGGGCAATCCGGTGGAGGGGCCGACCCGTTCCACGTCGATGATTACGGCCGGCGTCTCGGCGTAATAGCCGAGGCCGACCAATTCCGACATCAGCGAGACGCCGGGACCCGACGTGGCGGTCATGGAGCGCGCCCCGGCCCAGCCGGCTCCCAGGCACATGCCGATCGACGCCAGCTCGTCTTCCGCCTGCACGATGGCGTAGGTCGCTTTGCCGGTTTCCGGGTCGGTCCGGAAGCGGTGCATATAGCCGATCAGAGTTTCAATCAGCGAGGAAGACGGGGTGATGGGATACCACGCCACAAACGATACGCCGGCGAACATGGCCCCCAGGGCGCACGCCGCGTTGCCATCGATGATGATCTTGCCAGTGGTCTGATTGGAGCGCTCCACCCGATAGGCGTCGGTCTTGGTGAAGGTTTTGGCGGCGTAATCGAAGCCGGTTTGGGCGGCGCGCCAGTTGAGATCGGCCGCCTTGGCCTTTTTGGGGCCGAACTGTTTCACCAGGGCCTGGCGCACCTCTTCCATTTCGATGGAGAGAAGATACGCCACCACGCCGTCGTAGAGCATGTTGCGCACCAGCTTGCGCAGCTTGGGCTCGGGGCAGACCGGCCCCACCAGCTTGTCGAAGGGCACCGGGTAAAAGTGCAGATCGGAGCGGACCTGGTTGAGCTTGAGCGGCTCGTCGTAAACCACGGCGGCGCCGGGGTCGAGCTTGCGCACGTCCTCCTGCGCCGTTTCGGGATTCATGGCCACCAGAAAATCGATCTCCTTGCGGCGGCCGATATAGCCGTGCTTGGAAGCTCGTATGGTGAACCAGGTGGGCAGGCCGGCGATGTTCGAAGGGAACATGTTCTTGCCGGAAACCGGAACTCCCATCTGAAAGATGGCGCGCATCAGCACGCTGTTCGCGGTCTGGCTGCCGGAACCGTTGACGGTTGCGACCTGAAGGCTGAAATCGTTGACGATCATAGGGCCGGTTGGCCCCGAAGAAGGCTCGACCGGGGAGACCTCTAGAGTTGACATGCGGAGTCCTCTGAGTGTACGGGAGCGTACTCCCAAATACACGTTCTTCTTGATTATATGCAAATCGGGCCAAGAGAGTGATAAGGCGTGAGGCGAGGGTGAGGTGAGCCGATTCGCCGCCAGGCCCTCGCCGTCAAGAAAGTCGGGGTAGTTTTGTCCACGATCCCTGGTCGAAGACTCCAAGGCCTAAATGGTGTTACGCTCGATGAGAGCCAATATGATTGAAGATTTACTACAACCCAGGCACCTGATTGTGATCCTGGGCATCGCCATTCTGTTTTTCGGGCCGCAAAAACTCCCCGAGCTGGGCAAGGGACTGGCCCAAGGCATTCGCAGCTTCAAGGATTCCTTGAAAGAAGTCAGCTCGAACACGCCAGCCTCGCCCAAGGACTAGCGTAAGACGGGTTGCTCCCTCGGCGCAGCGCGGGCTCGCGCCGGGCAATCATGCTACTCTGGCGATACTGTGGATGAGTTGCCTGGGGGACCAGCAGCCTCAACGGGTGGAGCGGCGGACTCCCCGGTCGCGCAGGTTTCCGAAAGAGACCGGCCGGTCGCGCCTTCCGAGGCCGGCTTCCAGGCGGTCCCGGCATTGTTCGCCCTGTCCGTTCTGGCGGGGCAGGCCTATCTCGCGTTCAGCCGCGGTTTCGCCAATATACTGCAAGATCCGTTTCTTCCCTACTGCCTGTTGGGCGCGTTCGCCATTCATATGGCAACCCGTCCCGGCCGCCGCGAACGGCTGGCCACATTTTCGGTTGCGGCTATCTCCATCGCTTGCTTCGTGCTGTTCAGCGGAAAATTTCGCCCCACTTGGGGCGGCTTCCTCGCCTGCCTGGCGTTCACGGGATTGGCCAGCCTCAGCGTACTTGCGGTGCAGGTTCTGCGGTTGCGGGGCGGCCAGCGCGACGACAAGCTGAACACCCTCTGCGCGGGAAGCGTGTTCGGCTACAGCGCGCTATTCATCGCTTTCATTCTCAACTACACCACCAAGCTGCACCCCCAGACCTACGACCTCTACTTGTATGCCGCGGACCGGGGATATGGCATTCCCATTTGCGCCTGGGTCGGCGGATTTCTGGGCGGTCAGCCGGCGCTCTTCAAGGTTTGCGCCGTCGTTTACGGGTCCTTGCCGCTGGCCGTGAGCCTGCTCTATGCCTATCAAAGGAGCGGCTCGAAACTCCTGGGAATCCGCGTTCTACCGGCGTTCCTCGGCGGCGGGGTAGCGGTCTACCTGCTGTATAACATCCTGCCGGCCGCGGGGCCATACTATGTGTTCGGCTCGGCATTTCCCCACCACCTGCCGGCCGCGCCGGGGCTGCACCTGGTCCGGCTGGGGGATGTCGCGCGCAACGCCATCCCATCCATGCACATCGCGTGCGCGCTTTTGATCTTCTGGAACTGCCGCCGGATTTCAGGCTGGCTCTATGTTGGCTCGGCCGTCTACCTGGCGCTCACCGCTCTGGCGACCATCGGACTGGGGGAGCACTACGTGGTCGACCTGGTGGCCGCAATTCCTTACGCTTTGGCGCTCCAGGCGGCGTGCGCGCCGCGCGCACTCCGGTCGCGGCCCGAATGGAAACAGGTCCTGGCGGGAGGCGCGCTGGTTACCATCTTCTGGATTGCGGCATGCAGGTACGGCACGTTGCTTTTCCACTCGATGGCATTCACGTGGGCGGCGTCGTTGCTTACGCTGGCGCTGTGCGGCGTGGCCCGGTCCCGCATGATTCCGGGCGAAGCGGGGCAGGCCGTTGTCGCTATGGGGAGGGACGCGCCAGCCTAACGTGACGCGCGCGCTCCTGCGTGCCGCGTCGAGACTGACTGGTCTCCGAACTCCTGATCTCGTGGAATTCAGGTTGAGACGTGTTTCGGCGATCCGGAGGTGGGACAGACCATCGTTTCTCGTGGTCTGTCGGCCCCCGCCAGGCCACCACAGCCTGACGGACGACAAGAAACGATCGCCAGTCCCACCTGGTTCACAGTGCCGACGCTGCGCGCACCAGCGTGCGCCACGAATTCGCCGCCCGCTATAATGGCGGCTGGTGACTCGCCTTCAGCTTCCGCTGCGGCTCGGCCTCGCTCTCATCTTCTTTTTGGCGCTCGATTCGCTGGCCTTTCGCACCGGCTATACCTCCATCCTCGAGCCGAATTCCACCGCCGGATACTTGGAGCAGTTTGTGTGGAACGAGATTCATCGTCCGTTCGACGGGCCGAACCAGGTGCTGGCGGTGGGAGACTCGCGGGTGGGGTTGAAGACCCGCGTGGCGAACCTGTTCACGCCTGAAACCGGGTACATGCTGGCCACCATTGCCGTGCCCGGCACCACGCCGCGCTGCTGGTATTACATGTTGCGCGAGGTGGACCCTGACCGCCACCGCTATGCGGCCATCCTAATACCGTTCGATACTTACAACGACCGCGAATTCGAGCCCGTGGCCGACCGCGAGCTCGATCTCCACTACCTGGCGCCCCTGCTTCGCCTGAGCGACCTGTGGAGCTTCTCCATGTCCTACACCCAATGGCCGCTTCGCGCTCTGGCGGCGCGAACCGTGCTGCTCAAGGGGATGGCGTTTCAGCAGGACTTTCAGGCCTACCTGGCGCATCGCCACGCCCGCGAGGAAAACGTGGCTCTGGTACACCGGATGGGCGCGACCTGGATTTACAATTCCGTCTGGGAGCGTCACAACCTGGAAGGCATTAAGGTGGATTGGGCCGCCAACCGAGTGACCCTGCCCGGCTGGCCGGACGCGGCCAAGCGGCGCCAGATCGAAGACGAGCTGCTGCGGCCGGTTCCGCCCATCACGCCTTCGTACGCCGCCTATCGGCTGCGCTGGATCGGCGCCATCGTGGATCGCTACCGCGGCGCCCGAACGCGGATCGTCTTCTATCGCCTGCCGCGCGGCCCGGTGGTGCGGCCCGGCCTGCCCGAGGACGCCGATAGCTCGGTGCGCCAGTTGGCTCGGAGGCCCGGCGTGGTGCTGGCCGACGAGCGCGCCTTCGACTCGCTGGAGCGGCCGGAGTTGTTCGGCGATGGCATGCACCTGAACGAAGCCGGCGGCATCGAGTTTTCCCGCATGCTCGCCCAACTCGTCGAGAAGTGGCTCGGACCGGTCCGGGAGCCCGCCCGGTAATGCTGTTTCATACGCCGCAGTTTTTTCTCTTCTTCGTGGTGGTAGCGACCCTGTTCTATGGCTCGCCCCGGCCCCTCCGCAAATATATTCTGCTGGCGGCCAGCTACTTCTTTTATATGTGCTGGAATGCCAAATTTATCCTCCTGATTCTGGTGCTCACGGCCATCGACTACACCGCCGCGCTGTGGATCCGGCGCGCGGCCACCGGCTCGCGGCGAAAGGCCGCGCTGGTTACCAGCCTGGCCGCCAACCTGAGTTTCCTGGGCTTCTTCAAGTACTACAATTTCCTGGCGTCGAACCTGGCGCTCGCGTTTGGAAAGCCGGCCGAAGCGTGGGCCCTCGCCATTATTCTGCCCATGGGCATCAGCTTCCACACCTTCCAGAGCATGTCGTACGTGATCGACGTGTATCGCGGCGAGCAGGAGCCCATCGCCAACATCGTCGACTATGCGCTGTACATCGCGTTCTTCCCGCAACTGGTGGCCGGCCCGATCGTGCGCGCGCACAACTTCTTTCGGGACCTCTATGATTGGCGCGCGCCGGATGCGGGCGAGCAATTGCTCGGCGTTTGGCTGGTGGTTTTCGGGTTGGTGAAGAAACTCGTCGTCGCCGACCAGTTTGCGCGCCTGGCGGATGCCTACTTCGCAACCCCCGCCGCATATCCCGGCTGGCTGGCCGCCTGGAGCGGCGTGGTGGCCTTTTCGATCCAGATCTTCTTCGATTTCTCCGGCTATACCGACATGGCCATCGGTCTGGCTCACCTGCTGGGCTTCCGCTTCCCCGAAAATTTCCGCCGTCCGTACCTGGCTTCGAGCATTACCGATTTCTGGCGGCGCTGGCACATCTCGCTTTCCACCTGGCTGCGCGACTACCTTTATGTTCCGCTCGGCGGAAACCGCCACGGGCTCCCAAAAACCTATCGCAATCTGATGCTGACCATGCTGCTCGGCGGGCTCTGGCACGGCGCCAGTTGGAACTTCGTCATCTGGGGCGGCTATCATGGCGGCCTTCTCGCCGCCGAACGCGCGCTCGGGTTGAAACCCAAACCAAGTTTGAATCCGTTGCGGGTTCTGCCTACTTTCGCTTTGGCCTCGATCGGGTGGATCTTTTTTCGCGCCCGCACCCTGCACGCGAGCCTGGAGATTCTATGGCGCATGTTTCATGGACCGGTCGGCCACCTGATCTGGCCGCACTGGCAGCTTTGGATTGCCGTATCGAGTCTTGTCCTGGCGGTGGCCGAGGAACGCTTCGAGTGGTTCGAGCGCCTGCCGGAAACGCCCGCCTGGGTCTATTCGGGCGCCATCGCGGCGTGCCTGTTATGCCTCGAATTGATCGGTTTTACGGACCGGCCGGTGCCCTTCGTGTATTTTCAATTTTGACATTTTAAGCGCGATACTATAGCAGGTACTCGTGCGGCGCCACCGGTTTTTCGCCTTAACTTTCTTAACCGCGGTCTCGGTCGCGACGCTCGCCTTGACTGCGCTGCCGGCCAGGGCGGCCGTCGTTATTTCGCTGAGCACCACGGCCAACACGTTGCAAGGCGGCGGCACGGCCGCGCTCACGGCCCTGGTCACCGGCACGAGCAATACCAGCGTCACGTGGTCGCTCAGTCCGGCGGTCGGATCGCTGGCATCGACGAATGGCGCCACGGGTTCGGGCGGAATCACCACCAACCTCTATACCGCGCCCGCAAATATCGCCACCGCGCAAACCGTCACCATCACGGCTACCAGCGCGGCCGATACCACGCAATCGGCTTCGGTCGCGATCCAGCTCAATCCCAGCACGCCATCGATTGCGATCAGCCCCGGCACGGTTTCCTTGACCAACAGCCAGACCCAGCAATTCAAGGCGACGGTTTTAAACCTGGCCGTCACTACCGTGACCTGGTCCATCAACCCGCAGGTGGGAAGCATCTCGAGCGGTGGGCTATATACCGCTCCCGCCCTGATCGGCTCCACAACGACGGTGACCGTCACCGCCACCAGCACCGTGTTGTCGACGGTCACGGGCACCGCCACGGTGAGCCTGAATACCATCCTGTCGGTTGGGGTGGGCGCGCCCACCGGTTACTTGCAGGAGCAGTTCGTCAATGCCTACCAAAGGGGCAATTTCGCGTCGCTGGTGAACCTGCCGCCGTTGACCGGCGTCACCGCGCTGGGCTCCTCCGGATACATCCAGACGTTTCAAAGCGCGACGAACTCGTCCAACAAGCTGGCTCTGGCCACGGCCAGCTCCACAACCGCCACCTCGAGCGTCTCGGTGGCGCAGATCTGGGCCGACATATACTCGTATTTCAGTTCGCTCGGCGTAAGCACGGTGGGATATCCTCTCGGCGATACCCAGGGTTGCCCCGCGGCGAGCTCCGGCAACCTCTGCACGTACCAGGTTTTCGATAAGGGCTACGCCCTGTTTGCCTACAATCCGGCGCTCGCGGCGGGCGCCGACTTTGACATAACGGCGACCTTCTACACCACCTGGAACACGCTGGGCGGAAACACGAATTTGGGTCCGCCCCTGTCCGCCGCCACCGCGATCGTTGCCTCGACCTCCACTACGGCCACGGTGCAGACGTTTGCCGCCGGCGCCATTTACAACATTACTTCGGGTACAAACAAAAACGCGTACTTTTCCGTCACCGAACCGCTTTACGATTTGTACGTAAACAACGGCGGGCCGTCGGGCACGCTGGGGCTGCCCACGGCCAACGCGGTGGCGCTCTCTTCCGGCGGCTATTCGCAAACCTTCGAAGCGGGGACCTTGACTACGGCCAATGGCGGCACGGTGCTGCTGCCGATTGTCTCGGTGGCGATCGGCGGGGCCCCGGCTGGCAATACCGCCACTCTGAACGTAGGCCAGACGCTGAGCTTGACGGCGACGCCTTACGACACCTCGGGCGCCGTGGCCACGGGCCGCGCGGTGACCTGGGGCACCAGCAACGGCCAGGTTGCCTCCGTCACCGCCAGCGGCGCGAGTGCCGTGATTACCGCGCTGAGCGGCGGCGCCGCCACCATCACTGCGACCGCCGGCGGTGTCACCAGCACGGCCATAAGGATAATCGTGAACGCGGTTTGTTGCGCGGTAGGGGAAGGCGCGCCCACTACCGTCGCCGCGGCCTTTCAGGCAGCTCTGACCCGGAACCACCTGGTGGCCGCCACCCCGGTGGCGGATGCCGCCTCGCGCGCCGGCAGCGGTTACGTCCAGACCGTCACCGCCGGCGGCGCGTCGTACCTGCTGGCCATGGCGGACGGCGCCAGTACGGCTTACGTGGTGAGCGGCGCCCTGCTGGCGGCATACCTGGCTCTCGGCGGCCCGGCCGGCCCGGTGGGTTATCCCGCGTCGGATGCGACCGCGGGTGGCAGGCAGATGTTCGCGGACGGCGCCCTGGCGGGCAATCCGGTGCAACTGGTGAGCGGGAACGTGCTGGCGAAGTGGGCGGCGCTGGGCTACGAGACAGGAAGCGCGGGGGCTCCGGCCGGGGCCGCGTATTCGTTCACCACGTTCACCGGGAGCTCGGGCGCCGCGCAGAGCTTTGCCAACGGGTCGATTTATGCTTCGACCGGCGGCCCTACCTCCGGCCAGTCCTGGTTTGTTACCGGCCTGATTCTGGCGGCGTATACGGCCAATGGCGGCATCGGCGGGAACTTCGGCATGCCGTTGGGCGACCAGGCCGCCAGCGGCGGGTTGACGCAGCAGAACTTCGAAGGAGGCGCCATTGGGTACGCCTCCGGCGCGGCTGCGGCCACCGCCAAAGCCTCGGCCAGCGTGCCCACCGCGGCGGTTTATCCTGCCACCGTTACGGCCGGATCGAGCGCGCTGATCGCGATCTATGGATTTTCCCCGTCGAGTGCGGTGACGGTCTCGGTCACTGGCGCGGCAAGCTTCTCGTTCACCAGCGCGAACGGGGCTTACAGTTGGAGCCAATTTGTGGCTCCTGCGGCCGCCAGCGGAAGCATTACGATTACGGCCAGGCAGGCCTCGTCCAGCGCCAGCGCCACGCTGACCGTGAAGGCGCTGGCAGCCAGCGGCGCCTATTTCACCAAAACCGGCGGCGATAACCAGAGCGGGTTGCCAGGGGCGTTGCTGCCGCTGCCGCTGGTGGTCGCGCTGACCGATTCGTCGGGGTCGCCCGTGGCCAACGCGGCGGTAACATTCCAAGCTTCGCCCGGGGCGGCGGTGACCGTGGCCAGCGCGGTGACGGACTCCAATGGCCATGCGTCTACCTATTTGCGGCTGCCTTCGGCGGCCGGAATCGCCCTGGTAACCGCCAATGCGCCGGCCGCCACCCAAACGCCGGTGACTTTTGGAGCCACGGCAAGGGCCGCCACGCTCTCGAATTTCCCGGCGCTGACCGAAGCCGGAACGGCGGCGCTGGGCAACGGCTCGGCCACCATCGCCCAGCAAGGCGCCCTGCTCACGGCCGTGGCGTCGATCTTTTCTTACTATCAGAACCTGGGGCAGATTTCGGTGTCGGGCGGCTCCGCCACACCGGCGGCGCTCAACCAGTTTCTGGCCTCGTACTGCAGCGTGGATGCCGGCGGGAATTCCGACTGCGACGGGTTCCTTTCCGGTTCGCCCGCGGGCCAGCAGGTGGTGAACCCGTGGCGCGCCGCGCAGTTTGCCGGCATGGACGTAACCGTGGAGACGCCCAGCCTTGCGGCCATTGCCGATTGCCTCGGCGTCGGCGCTCCGGTGCTGGTTTCGCTGGGCCTCTCGCTCAACGGCGCCGCCGTGGGCGGGAACTTCGTGGTGGCGACGGGCGTGGCTGCGGACGGCTCGATCGTGATTCAAGATCCCAACCCGGCTTTCGCGATATCGAACCTGAATTCCTATCTCAACGGTTTTGCCGGGCCGGGCGGCGCCTGGAAGGGTACGATTCTGGGGGTGGCGAAATTTACCACAACGGCGCCCAGCTCGCGGCGTTTCATGGCGGGTGCGGTCTCGCAGCCCCAGGCGGTGATGCAGGCGTTTGCCTTAGACGTAATCTCGCCTTCGGGCGCCTGCGGGCAGGCGCTGACGCTATGGGATACGGTCGATTCCAGCGGCAACGCCCCGGCTGCAGGTGCGCTGGTCACCCGGCTGCTTGTCTGCGACGGGTTGTTGCCTCAGTACCAGGTCGATATTGGGGCAGCGGCCGCGTTTCAGGCATTTGTGACCGATCTGGCGCAACAGGGCGGCGTATATAACGTTTCTGGCAACTCCCCGGCGAGTTACAGCGCAACCCGCCCCACGCTGAACTTGGTGGTGGGGCCGGAGACCGCCGCTATCGGCGCTTCCGGGGTGGTGAATGCCGCCAGTTTTACCGCCGGAATCGCCCCTGGGGGCTTGGTGGCGGTCTTTGGGAGCGGCTTGTACGGAGCGGCGGCCGCGACCACGCTGAGTTTCGATGGAATCGCAGCCGCCGTCCTGGCGGCTACTCCCTTCCAGGTCAACGCGCAGATTCCTGCTACCATAACGCCTGGGGTTCATACCTTGGTGGTTTCGTCGGCTTACGGCTCGGCGCAGGCGCCGGTGGTGGTCTCTTCCGTCGCCCCGGCGATCTTTATGCTGAGCGACACCCAGGGCGCCATCGAGAACCAGGATGGCAGCATCAATTCAGTTGCTAATCCGCTCCCGCGGGGACAGACCCTGGTCGCATACGTTACGGGATTGGGGGCCACTGCCGCCCAGGGAACGCTGGCCCCGGCGGTAACCCCGGTCACGGCGCTGTTGAACGGAGTGCCGATTTCGCCGGCTTATGCCGGGCTCACCCCCGGATACGTCGGCTTATATCAGGTGAACATCCTAATTCCGGCCAATACCCCGCCCGGGGCCGGTATTTCGCTCGCGCTGCAGCAGGGAACTGTTGAAAGCAATACGGTTTCGGTTGCGATTCAATGAGTGGCGGAATTAAAAAAAAGAAATGAGATCATTCGGTGTGAAACTCTTGACTCGCCGCTGGAATCGTGATGTAATGCGAGTCGATTTTAGTGTGTGCATGGTGTTCCGAATGGCGGTTAGCGGCCGATATAGTGTTAGCTGCAACGAATTTTTCTTGACAGCAGGCGGGCGAACAGTTCACTATGGAGTTTACCGCGTCAGTGGGTAGTGTGCATTTGTGTACTTCATCTGAGTTGCCCGGAAGATAAGTAAAATAAAGGCCACGGGCAGCCAAATACGGGTTCAGCAGTGCGAGTAGCATAAACGGGAACAGCAGCCAAGCTTGGTGGCTGCTCAACCTCCGCCCGACACGGAGGCCGTTTCCGGCGGTCTGAACGGTTTGGAAGTTGCATGAAGAGGCTCAGGTTGGAAGTAAACTTCTACCGATTCAACATTTGCAAATTTAACAAGGAGAAGGTAATGGCAGATTTTCGCAGAATAGCTCTTGCGCTCGCCGTGCTGGCCCTGTGTGCCGGGCTAGCGGGTGCGCAGACAATGACGTGCAATGCGACCACGGTTCCCACCCAGGTCCGGTCCGAAGGCGTGACGGAATTGATGGGTGACATCGTTCTCAATTGCTCCGGCGGAGCGCCGACAGCCGTCGGTAGTTTCATTCCGCAGTCTAACTTCGTGGTGTATACGAATACGACGGTTACGAGCCGGCTTTTGAGCGGCACCAACGGAACCGCGTCCGAAGCCATACTGCTGATCGACGACCCGGGTTCCGGGGAGACGATTTCCGGCACCTCGGTGTTGACTTGGGGTGCAGCGCAGAATATCATCCCGTGCGCGACGCCGCTCTCCGGCTGCGTTGCCTATGCCTCTGGGATCACGTACAACACCAATCCCGATACAATCCCTGTCACGACCTCGGGTGGCTCCACGGTTGCTCCCAACGAGTTCTTTGGCGTGGTCAGCGGGAATTCGGTGACGTTCAACGGCGTCCCGATTCTGGCTCCGTCCACTACCAATTACCAGCGTGAGTACCGTATCACCAACGTGCGCGTGAATGCCAGCGCAATCACTGGCGGCACGCTGCCG
>JBKQVG010000259.1:0-4482 GCA_052325345.1 Bryobacteraceae bacterium | reverse complement strand
GAGAAAGGAAACGCCATCGCCACCGCGCCCACCAGCTTGCCGTCGATATAGACCGGGCTGCCGCTCATGCCTTCCATCACCCCGGTCTGTTCCAGCGGTCCGCCCGAAAGCCTGGCCAGAATCAGCGATTCCTTGGGGCCGACATTTTCCAGTACGCCCAGGATTTCCACCTGAAACTCATCGATGCGGGTGCCGGAAAAAACCGTGCGCCCGGTGCCGTGCATGCCCGCACGGATATCCTTCACGGACAGGAACGGCGTTTGCGCCGCGAGCGAAACGGCCAGCATCGCGAGCGCCCCGGGCACAAAGCGAGGCACGTTCTCATTGTAACCGGCGTGTTACGTCGAAGAATGAGACAATTCGAGTTGGGGAAAAACCGGCCCGTCGATTCTCGCCCGATGCTCGCGATGCCGCGCTATTTTTGCGCCGGAATCGCCGCGGTCACTGCTTTTCGCGCCTGGTTCAACTCTGCGCCTCTCTCATGGTGCGGCGGCATCAGCGGTTGTATCAACTGCGCCGCCAAACCGGATGGTACCGGCGCCTCGGTTCCGTATCTCGGCGGCCACTGTGCCTTCGGCACATGATAGGTCCCGAAAAGCCGGTCCATCCACGGCAGCATCGGGGAGTAGTTCTTGTTGAGCGGCTCCTCGTATGTGTGATGCCAATGGTGGAAAGCCGGGGTGGAGATCAGCCACTCCAGCGGCCCCAGGCGCCAGTTCAGGTTCGAGTGGATGAAGAAGCCCCAGATGGTGCCGGTCAGGATCACCAGCAATGGCGCCACATCGAGCGTCCGCGCCGCCGGCTGAGCCAGACCCAGCACGTACATGGGAACGAACCCGCACAGGCGCGTAAAAGTCAGGTCCACCGGATGCGCCCGCGTATTGACCAGCCAATCCATTTCCTCCGCGCTGTGATGGATCGCATGGAAACGCCACAAGAACGGGATTTCGTGCGACCAGCGATGCCCCCAATAGAATCCGACTTCCCCCACGATCATCGACGCCGCAAAGCGGACCCCCAGCGGCATGGCCGCCACCCGCCCTTCGAGCCCGCCAGGCAGCAGGAGATGCAGCGCCCAGACGACGATCGCCATCGGCAAAATTAAAAGCAGCTTGGGCGAGAGACTACTCAGAAAGTAATAGGCCAGGTCGGGAAGAAATGCTCTGCGGAAGACCTTCTGCGGGTGCAGCGCGAAGATTCTTTCCAACGGGACAAAAATAACCGCGAGCAACACCAGCCAGATAAACAGCCGGAAGAAATCGAGCGAGAATGAAAGAAGATGCTGTTGCACCTGAGAATGACTAAGTGCGCTTTTTCCGATGCCTGCGAACGGCGAAAAGCCCCAGCACTCCGACGCCCACGAGTGCCAGGGAACAAGGTTCCGGAGTTGTCACTTCGAGGGAAACACCGTCCAGCAGCGCAACTGGAGGGGCTCCTCCCGGAGTGCCAATGGACAGGAACGTAAGCACTTCGGTCGTGGATGTCGCCTGGAAAACCAAATCCTGCTGAGTCCAGGGCGTAAAGCCCTGGCTCGGGTTGTCCATCACAGTCGAGTACAAGGTCTGGCTGCCGAAGGTGACCTCCCACTGTTCCGTGGTCGCCCCGCTCTTACCGACCTCCTGTGCGGCCGCCTGATAGAACGACAGCAGGTAAGACTGCCCTGGGGTAAGTCCGGTGATCGTCTGCGAAAAGGCGGCGTTATAAGTAGGATCGCCGTCTGCCGCCACAAAATTTCCACCATCGGGGCTCGTCGCCGGCATCGGTCCGTACAGCGCCTGCCCGCTATAGCCAAAGTCGGTTGTGCCCGTGCCGGGAAAAACCACTGTAAGAATGGTACCAGTGCAGTTGTTCGAATAGGTGGCGGCGCAGTCTACAGTCCAGTTGCTCTCATTGGAGGGATCCGCGGTACCGGTGCCGGAGTTAATGAAGGGGCCCGAGCCGGTTAAGGTGGTCGTTTCGAAGGAGCCATTCTGGACCAGGTCAATGCCGTCCGCTTTGGCGGAAGGTCCAAGTGCCATAAAGGCTAAGGCTGCAAAGCCGACAACAACCGGTTGACGCAACGCGTAGCACACTTCCACCCTGCCAGTTCCGTTCTTAAGTCTCATTTTCTGGGTATGAGGCAGAAGCGGCCAAGAACAAGCGACCGCCGCTTTCCCCTCCTGTTGCTTACGTTTGTACCCCAAATGCCCTGGCACTGTCAATGCTTATTCCAACCGCCACTTGCGATGGTGTCTTAAGCAGCACCCGGGTCACCAGGATTCCGCTTAGCCGTCACGGTTAGTACCACCGGAGCCCGGCAGCCGCGCCCGACACCGGGTACACTGAAAGTTGGACCTCACCACTTCCGGACGGCTCAGGGTTTGCGCCGTCAGTTTCCTCAATACATCTCCCCTGGTTTGGGGAATGCTCCACGGACCCCAAAGTGGGCTGTTCGACCTGGAGTTTCGCATTCCGGCGGAGTGCGCCGACGAGCTGGCCGCGGGCCGGGCCGACATCGGAATTGTGCCGTCGTTCGAGTTGAGCCGCCAGGATTTGCGCATCGTCCCGGGCGCCGGTATCGCTTCTCATGGAGCCGTGCGCAGCATTTTGCTGGTCTCCAAAGTTCCCGCCGGCGAAATCCGCAGCCTGGCGACCGACGCGAGCTCGCGGACGTCGGTGCAACTGGCCCGCGTCATTCTGAAGCGGAAGTTCGGCGCCGAGCCGGTGACGGCGCCGCATCCCCCGCAACTGGGGGCGATGCTCCAACGGGCCGATGCGGCGCTCGTGATCGGCGATCCGGCCTTGCACCTCGACCCCGCCACGCTTCCGTATCGCGTGTACGACCTGGGCGCCGAGTGGACCGAATTGACCGGACTGCCCATGGTGTTCGCGGTCTGGGCCGGACGCGAAGGCGTGACCGGGCCGCAAATCGCGGAGGCATTCCTGTCCTCCTGCCGATACGGCCGCGAGCGTATCGAAGAGATTGTCCGCGAGGAAGCGCCGCTGCGCGGCCTTGCACCGGATCTGGCGCGCGAATACCTGACTCGCAATATCGTCCACGAACTGGGGGAGCGGGAATACCAGGGCCTGCGGCGGTTTCTCGAGCTGGCGGCCGGTGTGGAAGGCGCCGCCCAACTTAAGTTCTGACTCGCTGCCGACCGCGACGTCCCGAAAGCTGATACGCTGAAATTTCCCTATGAGTCAAATCGAGATCACTCTGCCCGACGGCAGCCGGCAGGCGGTTGAAGCGGGTACGCGCCCCATCGACGTAGCGCGCTCCATCAGCCCCCGGCTGGCCGACGCCGCCCTGGCGGCCAAACTGGACGGCGAACTGGCGGACCTGGACCAGCCGATCGAGAAGAATGCGCGCCTGGAGATTCTGACCGCCAGGAATCCCGAAGCCCTGTACGTCTATCGCCATTCCACCGCGCATCTGTTGGCCGCCGCCGTGCTCGAATTGTATCCGGAGACCAAGCTCGGCATCGGCCCGCCTATCGAAAACGGCTTCTACTACGATTTCGACCGTCCCACCGCGTTCACCCCCGAGGACCTGGAAAAGATCGAGAAGAAAATGTGGGAGATCCAGAAGCGTCATCTCCCTTACGGGCGCGTTTATACCCGCAAGGAAGAGGGGCTGAAGAAGTATTCCGAGGCCTGGATGAAGTGCGAGCTGATCGCCGAGCGCGCCGGCGACATCTTTACGGAATACACCCTGGGGCCCGCGTTCATCGATTTCTGCCGCGGCCCCCACCTGCCCGACACGTCGAAAATCAAAGCATTCAAGCTGCTCTCCATCGCCGGCGCCTATTGGAAAGGCGACGAGCACAACAGGCAGTTGCAGCGCATCTACGGCACCGCCTTCTTCACCCAGAAAGAACTGGACGAGTACCTCAACCGTCTGGAAGAAGCCAGGAAGCGCGACCACCGCAAACTTGGCAAGGAGCTCGAACTATTCACCGTGAACGAGGCCGTGGGCGCCGGGCTGCCGCTCTGGCTGCCCAAGGGCGCGACCATCCGCCGGCTGCTCGAAGACTACATTCTGGAAAAGGAGCGCGCCACCGGCTACCAGCACGTTTATACGCCCGACCTGGCCAAAGTCGATCTCTACAAACGCTCCGGCCACTGGGAGCATTATAAAGACGATATGTTCCCGCCGATGGACCTGGAAACCGAGCAGATGGTCCTCCGGCCCATGAACTGCCCGCACCACATCCTGGTCTACGAATCCAAGCAGCGCAGCTATCGCGATCTTCCGGTCAGGATCGCCGAGCTGGGCACCATGTACCGCTATGAACGCTCGGGCGCCTTGAGCGGGCTCAGCCGCGTGCGCGCCATGACCCTGAACGACGCGCACATTTTCTGCCGCCCGGACCAGATCAAAGAAGAGTTCACCAAAGTGATGCAGTTGGTAGAGCAGGCCTACAAGGATCTCGGCATCGCCAAATACACCTACCGGTTGTCGCTGCACGATGACGTGAAGAAGGAAAAATACGTCGACAATCC
>JBKQVG010000258.1:0-14095 GCA_052325345.1 Bryobacteraceae bacterium | reverse complement strand
GTATGTGCGCTTCTGCGTTGTCTTGTACCTGTAGCCCAATTCGTGAATCTTATTGATGAAAGTTTGTCTGCGCGTCACGAGATCCCATCATCGCTGGGAAGAACGGCATATCAAATCTGACATTCACAGGATCTCTAGGAATCTCGTTAACCGCATGCCATCCCCTATCTTGCAGAAACCGATCCAGTTCGTTTGACGCCAGCAGATCCTTGAAGACATCGTTAATTGTGAGGCTTATGTCTTCCATCAAATTGGCGAACGTGTCGGATTGCAAGGTCAGCTTTAACGGATCGCAGACAGCAACCCATTCCCCGGATTGTGTCCTGAGACAGCCCCAATGCAAGTTTCCTTCAATGCGCACCAGCGTACCGGTCATCATTAGCCTCTATTTAAATGGACTGCTTCTTGAGCTTGCTCGTTCGCTTTTCCCGTGGGAGCTTGCCTGTCAGCTTCCGCCCTCAGTACAGACGCTGTCTTTCTAGGGGCCTTTCTCAAGCAAGCCCTCCTCGAATATTGGAGATCGCGCGTGGCCGCAATAATTAAGATTTGCCTCTAAGCGCAACGGCGAAGATGCAGCCCGGACGTTCGGGAAGGCTGTGCACACGGGGTCTCTCCTCAGCCTAAAAGGAAAAAAGCACTTTACCAAACCTATGTTCTGGTGGGATCCGAGCTTGCGCTTCAGCCCACTCTTCTTTGCCGCTTGCCTTTCAAAGCAGAGCAGTGGTGTGGACGCAGCGGCAATTAGATTATGGCATGAATTAAGCGTCTCTTGCAAGTGTATCTTCTTGATTTGCATACCTTTACGCAAATGCCCACCCCCTACCGACGCGTATACCACTCAAAATACACTATTTGCACAAAACGGCACTTGGTCTTAACCGACGTACCGAGAGTACCGCACAGCAAGAGGTGAAGCAAGTGTAGTTCTTACCCTCGTTTTGAGTCCCTCGGTGGCTGATCCTTCCCTCACACCAAATGCCGTTCGCGCGGGCCCAGATCGACCGAGTCTTCGTTGCGCTCGCGGAAATAGGCGCGGATGTCGTCGCGCAGGCGGGGCTTGTTGCCGGCGAACCGCCACAGGCCCTGCCAGTCCCGGCGCAGATCGATATCGGGATCGAAACGATGGTCGCGCAGGATGCGGGAGCGCGACCCATAGCCGCGTTTCGACATGGGGCCGTGGAAGTGGTGGATGGCGTGATTCTCGACGTAGCCGATGTTGCCCTTGATGGCCTCGGCGCGCTTGCCCCACGCGGCGATCTTGCGCACGTAGGGGTCGCCGCATTCGCGGACTTCCCAGTGCCGGTCGGGCTCTCCGGCGAGCGCCATCGCCATGTGCCAGTCGGCCGATCCCAGGATGCAGGTATCCAGCATGCCGCCGACCTGGTCGAAGGCCTCGCGCCGGAATGCCCAGGCGCCGCCCGGAGCGCCGACGTGGGAGGGCAGGTTGGCCGCCGGCGCCTGGCGTGTAGTGAGGTACGCGTAGGCAAAACCGGGGGTGATGGAGGTGGGCCGGTGATCGGCCGCCAGCGGCGCGTAACTGCTGAAGAGCTGCGCGAATTCGTAGTGCTGCAACTGGTGGATGGCTTCCATGGCCCAGTCCGGGCGTGTCATGTGAAAATCGCCGTCGATGATGGCGCCGTACTTCCAGTCCGCCGGAAAACGCTGCACCACCAGGTTCAGCAGGTTCTCCTTGTGCCACATCTCGTCCGAGGTGCGCAATTGCAGATCGAGTGGATTGGCGGCGTCGGTCACTTCGAAGGGGCGCTCGCCGTACTGGATTTCGCCCACGTACAGAGCCACGTTCGGGCTGGCCGCCATGTGCTGGCGGAAATCGTTCATGAGCGCGCGGCGCGACCGCCATCGCACCGGATTGCTGTACGCGGTGGCCACATAAAGCGTTTGCGACTCCGACCACGGGCGCCACGGCTCATGGACGTTGGGATGAGTGACTGACTGCATGAATGAAACCTTTTCTCGTTTGGATTGGAAAGGGCCCCGGAGGCTTGCGGACCGAAGGGCTCTCCCGCTGCCCCCATGCTAAATCGGCGTCCCGGAAGAGCCGGCGCCCAGAGCAGTCAAAGTGAGGGTAAGTGATTCATTTTGTGGCGGGAAGAAAAATTTGCTGATGCTGTGACCGGGTTTGCGGATGGGTACCGGCTGCATAGACCGCGGCCTCGCATCCGGCTACTATCGCTTTGTGCACCTGGCGACCCGCCAGGGAAAAATCGATCAGCAAGCAGCTCGGGCGTTTCGCAGAATCCGAAATGCTGAAATGCGAAGAGGAGAGACCGCTCCGCGCTACAATCGGCGCATGCGTCAGGTGGTGGCGGGGGTTCTGGAGCGTGACGGGAGGATTCTGATCGGGCAGCGGCGGGCGGGGCAATCGCACGCGCTCGAGTGGGAATTTCCGGGTGGGAAAGTCGAGCCGGGCGAAACTCCCGAACAGGCGCTGGCGCGGGAGTTGGAAGAGGAGCTTGGCATCCGCAGCGGGGCGGGCGAGGAAATTCTACGCTACGAATACTCGTATCCGGACCGGCCGCCGATAATTTTGATTTTCTTGCGCGTGCGCTCCTGGGAAGGCGAACCGCAACACCTCAACTATTCCGAGATGCGCTGGGAGCGGCTGGAGCGCCTGCGCGAATACTCGTTCGTGGCGGGGGATGAGCGCTTCCTGCGCGAGGTCTGCCGGCAAGGGCTTCGCCCTTGATATCCGCGCGGAATGTGGGAGTCGCGGAGGCCGGGAGCCGGAATGTCCGCGGCGCCGATGCGATACATTCCGGCTTCCGACTCCTGACTCCTCAACACCGAGAGCAAGCGCCTATACTCGTTAAGTAAGCTTGCCCATGGCTATTTTAAGCGGAATTCATCCGGTTCGCGAGGCGCTTGGAGCGGGGCGGATACTGGAGCGCGTGATGGTGGCGCAGGGCGCCGGCGGGCCGCGCCTGCAGGAGATCATCGACCTGGCGCGGCGCGCGGGGGTGCCGGTTCGCTTCGAACCGCGGGCATCGCTCGACCGGGTTGCGGGCAGCCCGGCGCACCAGGGCGTGGTGGCGCTGGGAGCGGCGCGGCAGTATGCCGATCTCGACCAGGTGGCCGGCGCCGAATTGCTGGTGCTGCTGGACGGGGTGGAAGACCCGCACAACCTGGGCGCCATCATTCGCACGGCGCACGCCGCCGGCGCGGGCGCGGTCGTTATCCCGGAGCGCCGGGCCGCCAGCCTGACCGACGTAGTGGCCAAAGCCGCGGCGGGCGCACTGGAACACGTGCCGGTGGCGCGCGTGACCAACCTGAACCGCGCGCTGGAAGATCTCAAAGAGCGCGGCTACTGGATCTACGGGCTGGACGAACGCGGCACGGAAGCGTACGACCAGGTGGAGTACGGCTCGCCGTGCGCGATGGTGCTGGGCGGCGAGGGCAAAGGACTGCACGAGCAGGTGGGAAAACACTGCGATCTGCTGGTGCGTATCCCCATGGCGGGGAAGATCTCGTCGCTCAACGTGTCGGTGGCGGCGGGGGTGGTGCTGTTCGAGTGGCGGAGGCGAAGACAGTCAGCGATGGGCGGTAATTTCAGCTAATGGCACGGCGAGCCGCCTGGCGGCCGGTTCCAGCCGGCGGCCGCTATCGAACACAGAAGCAGCCAACTTCGGAAGCCGCGTCTTTCAGCTCACCTTGGCCATCAGGTCCTGAATCCTTTGCCGCTCTTCCGCGGTGGGGCTGTGTTTCAGGGCTTCCTGGGCTTCTTTGAGCGCGCGCGGCTTGTCGCCCTTCTGGGCCAGGGCCATAGCCAGATGGTAGTGATAGGTGGAAGCGTTGGGCTGCTTCTGCACCAGGTCCGACAGGATATCCACGGCATTCTGGCTCATCTGCTTTTTGATGTAGATCCAGGCCAGCGTGTCGGAAACTTCGGCGTTGTCCGGCAGCAACTGTTTGGCGCGCGAAGCGTAGGTCAGCGCCTGGTCCAGGTCGCCGCCGTGCTCGGCCATCAGGTAGGCGTCGTTGTTGAGCGCCTGCCCGTCGTCGGGGTGAAGGCGCAGCGTGGCATCGTATACCTGTTTGGCCTCGGTCCAACGGCCGGCCGAATCCAGAATCACTCCAAGAGTCGCCAGCACGATGGTGTTCTCGGGCGTCAATTCGCGGGCTTTTTGGGTCGCGATCAGCGCGTCCTGCAAATCGCCCTTCTTGCGATACGCCTCGCCCAGCCGCATGTAAATCTCGGAGCGGGCCTTCGACTTCGGATCCATGGAATCCAGCACTTTTTGAAAAACCGGAATCGCCAGGTCGTACTTGCCGTCCTGCACCGCGGCGCTGCCCAGCAGTATCTTGTAGTCGATGCGGGTGGGAGCCTTGGCCGATTCGCTCTGCAGCATGGCCACCGCATCGTCGCCCTTGCCCTGGAGCATGTCGACCTGGACCATGCTCACCAGGCTGCGCGTGTCGCCCGGATTGAGCTGGTAGGAGTGGCGGAAGGTGTCCATCGCCTCCTTGTACTTCTTTTCCTGAACGTCGAGCTGGCCGAGTTCGAGCAGCACGTCGGGCGAACTCGGGTAGAGCTTGAGCATGTTTTCGAGCAGCGCGCGCGCGTCGGTGTACTTCTGTTGGCCGATCAATGCCCCGGCCTGAATCATGCGCGCGGTGAGGCTGTTGTGGTCGACGGCCAGAATTTGCCCGGCGGACTTCATGGCACTGTCCCACTCGTTGCGGGCAATCTCGATCTGCGCCAGCTTGGTGCGCGCCAAGATGTAATCGGGGCGGATTTCGAGAGCCTTTTCCAGCTCCTGGCGGGCCTGTTCGATCTCGCCTCGCAGCAGGTGAGCGCGCGCCAGGTTATAGTGCGTCACCGGGTTCTGCGGCGCCTGGTTCACCACCGCCTGTAGTTGCTCCATGGCTTTGTTTATTTCGCCGCTGTCGAGCATCATGGAAGCCTGCAACCCCCTGGCGTAATCGTCCTTGGGGTTGTCCTTCAGAATCGCGTTCATGATTTCGACGGCTTCGGTCTTTTTGCCCTGGACCAGCAACACTTCGATGATTCGTTTCTGGTAATCCGCCTTACGCTTGGAATCGGCGGCCATGCCTTCCCGATATTCCTTCTCCGCTTTGTCGAACTCGTTCTTCCGGTAGTAGAAATCGCCCACCACCAGGTAGGCGTTGGGAAAATCGCCGGCGTGGGCCTTGATCTGGTTCAGCACGCCGATCATCTTGTCCCGCTGATTCAAGCTCGAATAGAACCCCGCCAGTTGGGTCAGAAATCGGTACTGCTTGGGATTATTCTGGAAGGCCAGCTTGAGGGTCTTTTCGGCGTCCGGAAGCTGGTTCTGCAAAATCTGAATTTTGGTCAGTTCCTCGTAGGCGATCTGGTAGGTCTTGTCCTCGCCAATCACGTCCCAATAGTATTTCTCCGCTTCCGGCAGCTTGTTCTCCGCCCAGAGCGCTCGCGCCATTTGCATCTGCAATTCCTTTTGCTTGGGGCGGATGGCGTAGGCCTTTTGATACTCCTCCTGCGCCTGCGCTACCAGCTTGCGGCCCTGGTCGGTGTTGGCCGTGCTGAAGGCGAGGAAGGCCTGCGAGAAATCGTAGTCTCCGCTCAGCCGGTGCCCATCGTAGGAATTCGGGTCGCGGGCCAACAACTCGTGGATATAGTCCTGGACTTCCTGCATGAAAATCTTGTCTTTAGACGCCTCGGCGATATAGATCTCCGAGAGCTTTACCACCGCGTCCCAATGGTCGGGATCGCTCTTCGGCAACAACTCCACCGACTTGCGGAGTTCCGAAACCACGCCGCCCATCTGGCCTTCCTTCAAATAGGTCAGAGCCAGCTTGTAGTGGGCCGCGCCATAGCGCTGGTCTTTCTGCAGGGCGTCCTTGTACAGAATTGCGGCTTCTTTGTACTTGCCCCGCTCAAAATAGACGTTGCCGCGGTCCAGGTAACGTTTCTTGACGAAGTTTGGATCGCGGCTGCAGGAAACCAGACCCAGAACGGAGATCAAAACCACGTAAAACCACCGCATTTTATGCTCCACGAACACCCTTTACTAATTTAAGCCAAGTTGGCCGCCGGGCGCCATGACCTCGGCAGCAAGCATAGGTTTTATAGGTACTAGTATTTAATCCACGTACACGACCGCCACATTGGCCCCGGTGGTGGGTGTGCTCACGCCGCCGATGCGCAGCGTCACCGGCAGCGCGTTGCCATTGTAGTGGTTGCCCGGAATGGTGCAGTTGATCTGGTAGATACCCATGGTGCCGGCTTGTAAACCGCTCCAGTTTACGATCACGGCGGTGTTGCTGATCAGCGGGTTGCCGAAGTACAGCGCCACCGCCGCCGTCACTGCCAGCGGGCTGGATGGCGATGGGCTGCCGGCGGTCACCTTTCCCCCCGTGGTGGCGCCCAGGCCGGTGGCGTAAATCACCAGCGGCTCGTCGCGCGTGGCCGGATGCGCCTGGTCGACCTGCTGGCCGCTGTTCACGTGGTAGATCGCCGGCCCAGTGGAATCCACGAAGATCGCGGGCGCGTATTTGGATACCGTGACGCTCACCGAGGAAGACGCCGCCTGATTGGCCGTGGAGCGCACCACCAGGGTATAGGCGCCCGCCGCCAGCGTGAACGGGATCTGGGCGTTGATCTGTCCCGGCGCTGTCGCCAGCAGCGGAAGCGGCGTGTTGCTGAGGGTGACGCAACTGCCCCCCAGCATGGTAGGCAGCGGAGTCGATCCGGCGCTGGCGCTGGCGGCCAGGTTCTGTCCCATGATGGAAACCAACCCGCCCGGCGCAATCCCGGTGCGGAAATTGGCGCTGTTGACCACCCCGCTAGGGCTCACGCTGGGAGTGGACGATCGTGCCGCGCCGGCGAGCGGAATCACGCTCAGGCCGGTGGCCGTCAGAACGTAAACCGTGTTGGAAGTGGAATCGAGCGCCATGGTGCGGCCGCCAATGTTGGTCCGTTGGGTGGAGAGCACCGTGGCCAACGGTCCTTCGAGCGCGTTCGCCGACGCCGTGGCGCTGAACGACGCCGTGTCCACCAGCTCGATCAAGCCGGCGTCGCTGGGCGCCGCGGTGGCCGAAGCGCGCACCGGCATGCTGAACCGCAGGAAGGAGGTTGCCGTGGCTGCCGCCACCGCCGCCACCGGGCGCGAAGTGGAACTGGAGGTGGGCCCGATGGGCCCGGGGAAGCCAGGCCCTATCGGCGTGGGCGTGGTGGTGGTGGTGCCGGTGGCCGTGCTGTCGATCAGCGTCAACGACGAATTCAGCAGGTTGGGTCCGGCCACATAATATTGACCCGCCGGCCCGGCGGCCACAGCGCCAAAGTAGCCGAGCAGGGAAGTCACCACGGTTTGCGTTTCGACAAAATTGTCGGCCGCGGCGCTGTACAGGTATCCCGTGCCGCTCCCGCCCAGCACGAATACGGAACTGTTGTCGCCGGTCGAAACCATGCTCACCGGCAGGGTAAGCGTGGTGGTGGCGCCGAAGATCAGCGGGTTGAGCGTGCGCGGCACCAGGTTGTTGCCGGAGATGTACCACAGCGTCCCGGTGGTGGATGCCGCGCCGCTGGTGGTGGTATTGGCCAACAGCACCTGCGGCCCTTGCTGGCTGGAGGCTACCACCGTGGGCGTAACGACCGCCGCCGTGGAGTTGAACGAAAACGGCGGCGGGTAAACCAAGCCGGTCACGGTTTGGGTATTCAGGTTTACGACCGAAAGCGTCTCGCCCCCGCTATTGGCCACGTACAACGTGTTGGTATCGTCCCCGAACGCCATCGATTTCGGCAATTGGCCTACGCTGATGGGCGTCAGCAGTTGTTTGGCCTGGGTATCGTACACCTCGATGCGATTCAATCCCGGATTGGCGATATACAGCAGATGGCGCCCGGGGTCGGCCAGAAGGTCGGTCAGGCCGGTGGTGGAGGCGCCGATATCGATCGGCACCAGTGTCCCTGCCGCCTCGGAATTCCGGTTGTTCTGGTACACGCGCACGTTCGGAATAATATTGACCGCTTCCTGGGATTGAATCAGGATCTGGTCGGGAGCGACCGTGCCGGGAGTATTGTTGTTGGTGCTGTTGAACGTCGCGACCACCGAACCTCCGCCGGTGGTGGAACTGGCCTTGATCGTGGCCGAAGTGGAAGCGGTCGCCAGCAGCGCCGCGGTGATCGTCATGCGCGATCCGCCGCCGCCGTTGGTCACCGCGATGGTGGTGCTGTTCTGCGCGCTGTATACGCCGCACTGATCGTGCACCACCAGCGCCACGTTTGAGCTCGGCACGGCTACCGGCGCGGTGGAGGTGAGCGTGTTGAGCGGCAGCTTGATAAAGCCGGATTGCGAAACCGCCCAGATCGTTCCTCCGTCCGAGCTGATCGCCATCTTGCCGCTCAGATTCTCCGGTAGCATCAATCCCATCGTGATCAGCAGGCTGCCCGGCGTATTCACCAGCAACTGCGAATAGTTCGACTGTGGCGCCGGGCTCAGGTTGGGCAGAATGTTGTAGGCGGTGTAGAGTTTCGTGCCGTCGGGCGAGAAGACCGCGCCGCCCTCGTTGGTCTGAGTGATGAAGTTCGCCGTGCTTACGAACGTGAAGGGCGAATTGATGGTGCTTTGCTGCGCCAGCACCGCCAGCGTGCCGGTATCGAACAGCACCGCCCCGGAGAGCAGCTTCGAGCCGTCCGCGGACACGGCCAGAACGTTCGAAGCCGAAGTCGTGGTCAGCGTGCGCGAGCGCAGCACCGTGGCCGACGCCACGTCGTAGACGAACACCGTCCGCACCGTGGTGGAAGACTTGTGAACCCCGACGATGGTTCGGCCGTCCGGCGTCGCCACCAGCCGCGCCGCCCCGGCCAGCGGCTCCATGTTGCTGGGCGCCGGGAAGGTGGGCGTGGTGGGAGCCGTGGGGGCCACCGCTACCGCCGTCAGCGGATTGGCGGTGGATGCCGCGTTCGGATTGTAAATCGCCAGCACCGCTTTGCCCGTGCCGCCAATGGTCGAGATCAGCACCTTGCCGTCGTAGCCTACCGCTACCGCTTCGGGATTGGAACTGAGCGAGATCGTGCCGGAGTTCGTCATCTTGGTCAGATCGATGACGTCCACCGCCGAGGCCCCGTAGCAGGCCACGTACAGGTACTTCGCGTCCGGCGACATGGCCATGGCCAGCGGCTCGCTGTCTACCGCGATCCGGGGCGCGCCCAAAGCCGGGCTGGCCGGATTGGTGGTGGTGGTGTAGATCTCGACCAGCGGAGGCGATGCCGTGGTATTGAGCACGTAGAGCCGCGACCGGGTTTCATCGAGCACGATATCGCCCAGCGGCGCCGTGTGCGGCGTGACCGTTCCGAAGGTTGCGGCGAGCAGCGGTAAAGTATTAAAAATGCTAAGAAAACAGGCCCAAAAACGCCACATGTGGATCTTACTATAGCGTAACTAGCAGCAGGGGTAAATCCGCTCACTTCCGAAAGCTCACACGCGCTCAGCGGTTGGGCTGAAACCAAGGCTGATTTCCACGCCGTTGATTTTGATCATGACGCTTTGGCTAAGCTCCAGAAAGCCCTCCGCGGTAAGCTCCGGACCGGCCTCGGGAAGCAGGGCGGCGATTTGGGAGAGATCCTCGCGTTGGTCCGACTCCAGCACCGACATGCCCATCAGGTCGGCCATCGCGGATGCGCCGTGGACCAACCGGACCAGGTTCCCTTCCCGCGCCTGTGCCTGGGGGGGATTTTCGTGTTTGGCCGCGACGTCCTGCAGTTCCAGCGGACACCCCCACTGGGCCAGCAGCCATCGCCCGGCCTCGCCGTGATCCAGGCCGAACATTTCCCGTTCGACATCGAGGAAATGGGTTCCGCGTTCGCCGGCGGAAACCAGGGCCGTCTCATAGGCCGGAAACACGTTTAGCAGCGCCAGTCGCCCGATATCGTGGATCAGGCCGGCGGTATAGCCGTTCGACTCCGTTATCCCCCACGCCTCGGACAGGCGCTGGCAGATCAGGGCGGTAGCCAGGCTATGGCGCCAGCAGTCCACGAGGATGCGGCTGGAAGGCTTATCCGCCAGCGCCTTGAGGCAGGTGGTCACCACCAGGGCGCTGACCATGTCGGAGCCCAGGAAGACGATCGCCTGTAGAACCCGGGTGATCTCCATGCGTACCGTAAAGAGGGGGGAATTGGCAATTCGCAGCAGTTCCATCGACAATACGGGATCGGTCTGGACCAGGTCGGCGACTTTTCCGAACGGGACGGAAGGGTCGCCCATCAGCCGCAATAGTTGCAGGGCGACTGGCCGGAACGCGCGCACTTCGGTTTTCAAACGGGTGCAGGTGGCGGTGGCCAAAGTTGTCATGGGCCGTTCCTGGAGGGTGCGAGTTTCCAGACGAGGGCCAACAACCTGCTTTCGGGGCTCATATCATTCCATATCGGCCAGAGCGTAATTTATTCGACAGGAAAATACACGTCGCCCCCCACCCCAACCCGATCCAAGTTCGAAGCAATTCCGATAGATGGCGCCGCGGGCGAGTGGCTAGCATCATACATCAGTTTGCCACGACGGGAAACTCGCGAGAGGCTCGATGTTCCCGGCCAGGCGGGCGCCATGTGGTGCGAGACTGGGAGCATGCCCAAGCAACCCACCACCTCGCTGCGCCAGCACCTGGCCAACCTGCTCCGCATGAAAGGCGCGCACCTCACCTTCCACGCCGCGGTCGCCGATTTCCCCGTGCACCTGCGGGGAGTGAAGCCGCCGGGCGCCCCGCATTCGGCGTGGCAACTGCTCGAGCACATGCGCCTCGCGCAGGAAGACATTCTGGACTTCAGCCGCAATCCGGCGTACCGGGAGAAGAAGTTCCCCGACGACTACTGGCCGGCCGCGGACTCACCCCCAAGCGAAGAGGCCTGGGACACCAGCGTAGAGCAGTTTCAAAGCGACCTAAAGGAGATGCAGGCACTCGTCGCCGACACGAAACACGACCTGCTGGCGGCGATCCCGCACGGCCAGGGGCAAACGCTGCTGCGCGAGGCCCTGCTGGTGGCGGACCACAACGCTTACCACCTGGGGCAGTTGATGTTTCTGCGTAAGATGCTGGAGGCTTGAGGCAGGGAAGAGCGGCGCCGGCCCATCATTCGGATGCATGCTTGGGTGTGGGGTTGTACCAGCCGCCATCTGAAGCGATTAGCGTGTCAGCCTCCTTCGGGCCCCAACTGTTGCGCCGGTAGGGGCGGGCCCGGGGGTGGGCCTTAAGGACCGGTTCGACCACCGCCCAGGCGGCCTCTACCGCGTCCTCGCGCGTGAAGAGCGCTCCATCTCCGGCCATGGCGTCGCTCAAGAGCCGTTCGTAGGGTTCCTCCTCTCCCGGCTGTTCTTCGCACAAGTAGAGTTCCCGCTGGTCCCCGACAAACTCCTTCCCTGCGCGTTTGACGCGCGCGGCGAGGGCCACGGCCGAGCTGGGCGAGAGCCGGAAGCGCACGTAGTTTGCCCGGCCCGTCGCAGGCTCCGAGTCCGCGAAAAGCCGCTGTGGCGGCGGCTTCAGCTCCACCAGGACCTCGGTCGCGGTTTCGGGAAGGCACTTGCCGGAGCGCAGGTACCAGGGCACCCCCTCCCAGCGCCACGAATCAATGAAAAGCCTCAGGGCGCAGAATGTCTCGACGTCGGAGTTCTTGGCCACGCCCGGCTCCTTCCGGTAGCCGGCGTACTGGCCGCGCACTAAGTCGTCGCGCTTGAGCGGGCGCATGGCGCAGAAGATCTTGGCTTTCTCTCTTTGGACGGCCCCATAGTCCCTCCCGGCCGGGGGTTCCATGGCCAGCAGCGCCACGACCTGGAAAAGGTGGTTCTGGATGACGTCGCGCAGACAGCCGGCGCTTTCATAAAACGACCCCCGGCCTTTGACGCCGAAATTCTCGGATAAGGTTATTTGTACGCTGGCCACGTAGTTGCGGTTCCAGATCGGCTCCAGAAACGAATTGGCGAAGCGGAAATAGAGGATATTCATGATCGCTTCCTTGCCGAGGAAGTGGTCGATGCGGAAGATTGAATCCTCCGGGAACACCTTCCGCGCGACCTGGTTGAGCTCCCTGGCGGAGGCCAGGTCGCGTCCAAACGGCTTTTCCACAATGACGCGCGCGTGCTCCGCCAGGTTCGCGGCGCCGAGTCCTTCGAGCACGGTCTCGAAAAGCGAGGGCGGAATCGCGAGGTAGTATGCCGGGCGCCGGGCGTTTCCGAGCGCCTTCTTTATCGCGGCGAACGTGTTCGAGTCTTGGTAATCCCCGCTCACGTACCGGAGCAGAGACAAAAGATGCTGGAAGGCGCGCCGGTTATCGACGCCGCCCGATCGCTCTATGCTGTCCGTCGCGCGTTTGTGCAGGCGCTCCAGACTCCACTGGGGGAGGGCGACGCCGATTACCGGGACCTTGAGGGTCCCTCGTTTCACCATCGAAGAGAGTGCCGGGAAGATCATCTTGTGGGCCAGATCGCCCGTCACACCGAAGAGCACCAGCGCGTCCGAATGGGATTCGGTCATCGGTCAACTCCTTTCCAGGTCTCGGCTCTCATGACTTTTTCTCCAGGTGGCCGCCGAACCCAAAGCGCATCGCGGAGAGTAACTTGTCGGCGAAATCCTCTTCGCCTCTCGACTCGAACCGCTGATAGAGCGCGGCGCTCAGGACCGGCGCCGGCGCGCCTTCGTCGATGGCGGCGGCAATCGTCCACCGGCCTTCCCCGGAATCGGACACGCGGCCGGAAAACTTGGAGAGATCGTGCTGCCCGAACAATGCCATGGCGGTCAGGTCCAGCAACCAGGAGGCGATCACGCTGCCGCGACGCCAAACTTCGGAGACATCGGCCAGGTTGAAGTCGTATTGATAAAGCTCCGGATTGCGCAGGGGCGTCGTTTCGGCATCGACGCTCCGGCCGCGCTTGCCAACGTTGGCATGGCGTAGTATGTTCAGCCCCTCGGCGTATGACTCCATGATGCCGTATTCGATGCCGTTGTGAACCATCTTGACGAAATGGCCGGCTCCGGAAGGCCCGCAATACAGGTAGCCCTCCTCCGCCGTGCCGGCCGACTTTTCGCGTCCCGGCGTGCGCTCGATATCGCCGCGTCCCGGCGCCAGCGTTTTGAAGATTGGATCCAGGCGCCGGACAGGCTCAGCCTCGCCTCCGATCATGAGGCAGAAACCGCGTTCGAGCCCCCACACGCCACCGCTGGTTCCGGCGTCGATATAATGAACGCCTCGCGGCTCGAGTTCGGTGGCGCGCCGGATGTCGTCGACATAGTAAGAATTGCCTCCATCGACGATCGTGTCGCCCTTCTGCACTAGAGTGCGGAGGGCGTCGAGCGTGCCGTCGACCGCCGCCGCGGGCACCATCAGCCACGCCGCGCGCGGAGGTTCTAGTTTTGCCACCAAGTCGGCGAGCGACGTGGCTCCAACCGCGCCATCCTTGGCCAAGTCCCTCACGCTATCCTGGTTCGTGTCGAAGACCACGCACTGATGACCGCCTCGCATCAGGCGGCGGACCATGTTGGCGCCCATCCTGCCTAGTCCGATCATTCCAATCTGCATGTTCCGGATCCCTCCTTATCAATACCGTTTTGTCCGGCTGAATACGTTCCGTAATGCCGAATGAGTGCATTGTTCGAGCTGTCGTGCTTGAACCTAAGGTATGGCCCCGAGCCACCGGGGTGGATAAGTCGATAACAATGGGCCCCGCCGTTCGTGGCCGGCACGCCGTTTGGATGCACCCAGCGCGCCACTCACCGTCAGGTGCTTGCCATTGCTCTCCATAGTCAATTGCTGGAGGTAGTTTTCATGCGGCAGCACGATGGCCGTTTGCGCGTCAACGAAGTGATTGTATCAAACCACCAGTTATGCCATCCGTGCTGGAAGATACATAGCAAGTCTCACTTATCGGGAAGATCCTGATTGTGAATCGTACGTCCACGATGACTGGCTGCCGCAACCTGCGCTGCCGACAACTCAGTCCAGACCCGTCTTGCCATCCCCAAGGGTGCTTAACCGTTTTGGGGAGTCTCCCGTGTTCAACCCGGCAACCGCTCCCTGGCGGTCGCGGCTCCGACTCCAGATGGTACCGCGAAGAATTTTCCCGTCCCGAATTTGGGCCAGGCCGCGCATACG
>JBKQVG010000257.1:0-28755 GCA_052325345.1 Bryobacteraceae bacterium | reverse complement strand
CGGCTTGAGGGAGAGGCGTTAGACATGGAGCGTGACTGTCATCATAGCGCGCGGGGTTGTGTCCCAGAGCCGTGGCGGGAGTCGTGACGGCAGCTCCCGCCCGGCGAAGACGCCCGGTCCACCTTCCGCGGCCATCGGCTACCATAGAGGGCGATATGGACCTCGCCCCGGGTCGAGCGTATTCGCTTCGATCTCCAAACCTTCTTGGTGTTCCCCTGGCGGTCTTTGCGTCCCGATATGAGACCGAAGTTTTTCGCTTTCTCAGTAGAAGAACTTCAGCGCCAACTGGATAATTCTGGGGTCGGCCGCTCCGTAAATGCCTCCGAAGTTTGCGTCGTTTACGGTCACATCGGGATCGTTGAATTGGGTGTGGTTGAGAACGTTAAAGAACTCCCCGCGAAGCCGGGAGTGCATGCTTTCGTTCGACTTCCTCAGATAGAAATTCTTGTCGATCCCCGTGTCGACGTTGGTTTGCAGAGCGTTATAGTTGGACAGTCCGCTATTGGCGTTTTCGTAAATCTCCAGATATCCCTGATATTGCCGGCTGGCATCCGTTCCTACACCGGCCGCCCTGGGGTTCAAGTCGATATCCTGGCGAAGATGTGTGCCGCGAAGTCCCACATAGGAAACGTCGAGTAATGTGTCGGGCAGCAACTGGTGTTCAATTGTTATATTCCAGTCGTAAGTCGTCGGTGTTACCCACCTCAGGCCGGGCGTCAAACCGTAAATGGTGTCCGGGAGAGTAAACGGCACGCCGCCGGAGGGGATGGGAGCGGGCGTATAACGCAGCGGGAATGCGGCTGGAGGGGCTCGAACGTCTTGTGCCGGTGGCTATCGTCGCGCATCCGACCCATTGCCGTTCCTCCCACTTGCCGGTATCCGATTTTTCGAATACCTTCCACTGATACAGCGCGCAAAGAGTCCCGCACCAGGAGGAGATAGCGGTCAGCGCCAGCGTGCGACGTTGATTGAAGTATACGTCTGCGAGGGTAAATACATCGGTCACGCCCCGGAACCGGTCCAGGGCCGCTGTCGAGCCGTTCCCGGGCGCGGAGCGTGCCGCCATGAACTCCCGGATCCCGTCCGCATTCAGCAACACGTACGGCTTCGGGATCGACAGCCATCGCCGGAGTTGCCGTGGTGTATCCTTGCGCCGTTCGTAATCGTTCAGCGTCTCCCGGAAGTCCGCCTCGCGCTCCTTCGGCGGTTGCACGCAGGGTTGTTGCGGCTGGCCGCGGGCGGTGGTCGCCGCAATCAGGTATCGCTCGTTATCGTCCGGCCCATGGCTGGTTTGGGGGCTGGTCAGCATCAGGGAGTAGATCGCGTAAACGTCTTTCTCCCGATCGGAAACCGTCGGACCGGTCTCCCGTTGAAAGCCGCGCGCGCTCACGCATATCATCAGCACGAACGCGAATCGGAACATCGCTTCCCTCCTTCTGATAATGCGCCGTGCGGGTGAAGCGGCGGTCCTGGCGCCGCCAGTGCGGCCTGTTCCTCGACGTTATTGCGCCACATCATTCGCAAGTCGGCAGCCGGAAGACGGAAGAACTAAATCGTGACGGCGTTTTCGAGCGAGAAAGTCAGCACGGTTTCCGACGGCACTTTCACCGTCGGGCCTTTGGTGACCGCCGACACGCCGGTGCCGGCGGCTGCTCCCGCGCCGGCGCCGATGGCGGCGCCTTTACCGCCCCCGGCGATGGCTCCGATGATGGCTCCCGCCACGGCTCCGCCGCCGGCCATGGTTCCCGTCTTCGTGCCCTTCCCCGAATCGCTCTGCTTGGAGATAGTTTGGGTATCGACGTTTACCGTCTTGCCATCCACCTTCACGGACCAGAGGGCCAGCGTGACGTCGGCCTTTCCGGTGAGCTTGCCGGAATCGTGCGCGTCCACCAGCTTGACCACCGCATCGGCGCCGCGCGGGATCAGCGTCATGCCGTTATACGTGAGCGGGTCGGAAATGCTGGCGCGAAAAGTCTGTCCGACGGCCGCCTGGCTCGAATCCACTGCGTCGATCATGCGCACCGAGATGTCGGTGCCGGCGGGAAGTTCCACCGGAGCGCGCGGCGGCGCGGGCGCGTTGGAGGGCGACGAGACGGAATTATCGTCGTCCGGGCGCAGGATGGTCGTGCTCCGCTTGAGAATGGGACGGTCGGGATCGTCGGAGTCGGCTGAAGAAGTAGACGACGACGGCGCCGTCTCCGCGCGGCGAAGGGTCGGCTGACCGCTATCGGTCGGATAGGACTGAGGCTGGGGCTGGGCCCGCCGCAAAGTGGGCTGGCTGCCGCCATACGCCGGCGCGCTCGAGGTGTTGCCGATTCCGCTGAACTCGATGCGGGCAATTTCCGACACATCCAGTGTCATGATCTGGTCGCCCACTTCGATTTTCACCTGGCGAGGCGAACCACCCAGATAGGTGCCGTTGATAACGCGGCCGTTCTTGAGCGTGATGACGTCGGCGAAAGCGGCGGTCGCCAGGGCCAAGCCTATCAGCAGATGTAGCAGGCGCATAAATCTCCCCCGGGGTCTCTCTCATTGTACGACGCGCCGCCCCGGCGGCCGGTTTACGCCAATGTTTCAGGCCGGTGGGCGCCGCCGAGCAGTTTGCCGGCCACATGGTGGCCCCGATCCAGGGCGTTGCGGTACAGGTCGCGGAACTGGCCCCGCGTCAACCCGCGGCCGCCATTGTAGAGTCTCTCGAGACCCTTGCCGACCGCGTACGTGCCCGCATAGGCGACCGCGCCCTTGGGAATCAATCCGCCGCCAAAAGGGATCTTCCCGACCAGCTCGCGGGCGATGGCCCGCCACCCGAAAGCGCCGGCGGCAATCGACAGAATTTCGGTTTTCTGGTGCTGGAAACCGACCTCGCGGCCGCTGGCGGCGGCAATTTGAAACGCCATGCGCACCTGGTTGACAGTGAGGAACGCCGTATCCGAAGCCCACTCTCCCATCGCCCAGGGCAGCTCGATCAGGCTGGGCAAAACGTCGGGCAGGGCGGTGGTAACGGCGAACAGCGCGTTTTCCTTGGCCACGGCGTGTACGATTCCGTCCACTACCGCTTTACGGAACACCGGGAACTGGCGCGCCAAAGCCAGCTCGAACTCTTCGCGCTGGCTGAGAATCTCGACTACGGTGGCAGTAGGGGCCTCTGGGTGAAGCCCGAATGCGCCGCGCGGAGCGTCGATGCCCGGCGCGCACAGCACCACTTCCACATCGTCGGGAATCACCGGATCGGAGGCGCGAAACACGTTGGAATCTCCCGGCTGGCTCCCCAGGAAATCCTCCAATTGCGCATAGCCTGACGGGTCGGCCGCCACCAGCCCAATCCGCACCGGTATCTGCGCGCGGTGCAGCACTTCCTGCGGATTGAGGAGCGAAAACGCCGCGCGGGCTTGCTTGAGCATATCCAGCATAAAGACCTTTGGCCATTTTAGCGCCCATGCGGGCCGGGGCCGCGGTTTTCGGAAACGCGCACAAGCTGGAAAGGGACTCGCAGCCCGGCCGGTTCAGACTTCGTTGCGCGTGAAGCCCGGAGCTTGCGAACCGGCATTTTGGGCTCCGGTCCGGAATGGCTTGCGGCAAAGCGCTCCCAGGTTTCGCAGCGCCGTCCAGAATGCGGGCACCGGATCGTCGGCGGCAAAGATGCCGCGCTCGTCGACGCCGCGGTGCGAGCGGAACCATTCCCTCAGGCTGAGCCGGCCATCCAGGAAATAGCGCGCCGACGAGACCAAGTCGGAATCCTCGATCAGCAGCTTGCGGCCATGGCACGGCGCGGCGGAGCGGATGTCTTGCCCGGTCATATCCAGATACATCGCCCGAATCACGTCGTTGCCGTTATCATCCACAAACAGGCGAAAGGTGGCGCCCATGCGCGGATTTACGTCCAGGAGCTTGTAGGTGCCGTCGCGCCCGTCGAAGCGAAAATCCATATCCACCGGACCTTGATAGCCGATTCCCGTGAGGAAGTTGACAGCCATATCGCGCACGGTTGGATTGTCGGCCAGGACACCTAAACTGGTGAGCCCGCAGTAGGCCGGATATTGGCGCAGCTTCCGGCCGGTGAAGCCGATGCGGCACCGCCCCGCCCTGTCGAAGTAACCGTTGAACATCCAGTTGCCGTCTTCGCCGCCGGGAATGTATTGCTGGAGCATGAGGTTTCGCTCGCCGGGGCGGTGCGCGCGATAGAGCGCGACCAGTTGCTCGCGGCTCCCGACCAGGAACATCCGCCGCCCGCCGGCGGGAGCCAAACTGCGTCCGGTAACGCCTTTGAACAGCAACGGCAAGCGGACATGATCTAGGTGGGTCAGCGCTTCTTCCAGCGAACGCGGGAACATGGTGAGCGCGGTAGGAAGACCGGCGGCTGACGCCAGCACCTGCATGCGGCGCTTATCGGTGAGCGTCTCGGCCAACTCGGCGGCGGGGCAGCAAAGTTCGAAGTGCTCCTCCAGCGCCGCGGCGTAGCGCGCCGCGAAAACCGCGGTCCCGTCGGAGGTGGGGATCAGAATCGCCCGGCGCCCTATGGTCTTCGCGGCACGCGCCAGGAATCGCAACGATTCCTGCGGCGGATGCGCTTCGAGGTCCCAATGGAAGCGGCCGTGCGAGTAGCGGGAATAAAACGCGGGAGCGGTGCGATGCGCGTCCAGGTGGAAAACCGGCACACCCAGCCGGCCGAGAGTCCGCGTGACCGCCAATCCTCCGGGACGCGAGCAGCGGACCACCAATACCGGAGTCGAGCGGTCAAACACGATCGGCTGTCCTCCGAGCCAGCACGACCGAGGTCGATCCGGCGCGCTGGAGCAGCGGCACGCCGCGGTCGGCGAGCGCTTGCAATCGCCGGTCGAGGAGCAGTCCGTGCGCCTCGGAGAAAAGCGGATGGCCCAGGAACGTGAATGGGCCAAAACCGATGGTTTGGTCCACTACCATAGAGAATCCCGCGGTGTGCAAGGCCCGCCGCAGACGGGGGCGAGAGCAGGTGGCGGGGCGCGGTTCCGCGCCGATCCAGCCGAAACGGCGAGCGGCGGACAATGCCAGGCGCTTTGCCGGGCCGGCCGGCGGCATCAGGCGCGGATCCAGCCAGCAGTGCAGGGCACGCGAATTATCGATATTGACGATCAGGTGGCCACCGGGTTTCAGGATCGCCGCCAGCGCGGCCAGCGGCTCGTCTAACCGCGGCATCCATTCCAGTACGCCTACGGCCACAACGAGGTCGAAGGATCGGAGCGGAAGATCCAGGCGGTTGACGTTGCCCTGCCGCACCCGGACCAGATCGGCGACTCCTTCCGATTCCACTTGGCTCCGGGTCTGGGCCACCATCCGCGGGGCAATATCCACGGCTTCCACGCGCCAGCCGCGCTTGGCCAATGCAACGGTCACCATGCCCGCTCCGCAACCGATCTCGGCGGCGCGTCCGCCCGCCGGCAAACAAATAGAGGAGACGAGATGCAACACCGTCGCCATCCGCTGCCGGTAAAGCTCGCCATATAGCGTAGATTGGGCGTAAATGTCTCGCCAGAAAGCGGCTTCCCGTTCGAAGTGGCGCTCCAGAAGCGCGGAATGGGCTTTTGCCGACAACATGCCGTGTCCCGAGTGTATTACGGTAAATCTGATTTGTCAGGTACTGATTGTACCAATACGCGTTCGACTCCTCACCTTCGGCGGGACGCTTCGCTACTCGACAGCTACGGATAATCAGGCCAATAACTCAGCATAATGCCGAGTGCGCGTAAGTATCTGGGAAAGCGCGGCGATCCGATGAGCTTTTGCGTATGACCAATTCTTGCCGAACGCTCGCAGGCGGGGTTGCCGCCGTATTGTCTTTCCTGCCACTGGCGTTGAATGCTCAGACGAATCAACTCGGTCCTCTGGTGCGCCATCGGGTGACGGATGTGTCCGGCGAAATCGCGCGTCCGCTGAGTTGGGGGGCATCCATAGCTGCGCCTCCGCGGCTCGATTTGGGTCAACTGCGCCAGGACGAAACCGCCGCGGTTGGGCGCAACCCGCGTCTTCCGATGATCGGCGTGGAACGTCACCCTCAGTTCGCATGGGAAGGCGAAGGGACCTGGGATACGCTCGCATCGGGCCAATCGGTCTGGCGTCTGGCGTTGCGCTCGGAGGGCGCGCAGGGGATTCGCATCCAGTTCTCGAACTTCCATCTGGACCACGGCAATGTCTGGATTTACGCCGCCGACCGTTCGCAGTCCGCAGGCCCCTATAGCGGCGCGGGCATCGACGGGAGCGGCTCGTTCTGGAGTAATACGATCTTCTCGGATTCGGTTGTCGTCGAATACGAGACCGATAGGCCCAGCGATGCGCCGCCGTTCACCATAGCCGGCATCGCGCATCTCAACGCCGTCGAGCAACTGATGTCCGCGGGCGCCTGCGAACTGGACGTGAGTTGCTACGCGACTTGGACATCCGTCGGGGCGTCCGTGGGCCTGTACATTTTTGAATCCGGCGGAGCCACGTACGCCTGC
This sequence comes from Bryobacteraceae bacterium, assembly GCA_052325345.1. Lineage (GTDB taxonomy): Bacteria > Acidobacteriota > Terriglobia > Bryobacterales > Bryobacteraceae > JBEKYD01. Next base: position 22,285 of record JBKQVG010000257.1, on the reverse strand, counting down.
AGCGGATCGTTGGTGAACAATACCAACAACGACGCCAAACCCTATTTCCTGACTGCCGGCCATTGCATTTCCAGCGCGGCCGCGGCCAGCACGGCCGAAGTCTACTGGAAAGACCAGACTTCCACCTGCAACGGGACTCCACCCAGCTTGTCCAGCCTTCCCACAAGTCTGGGTGCGACCTATCTCGCCAGCGGGACCATTGAGGCCGGCGACTACAGCTTGATTCGGCTGTCTTCGATCCCCAACATTAACCTGGTATTTCTGGGGTGGAACGCCAGCACGAGCGTTCTCCCGCTTTCGTCCACCACGGGCGGGACGCCAACCTCCGCGGCGGTGACGGGCATCCACCATCCTCAGGCGGATTACACGCGCATCTCGTTCGGCGTGCGAACGCCGGATGCCGCGGAGCAGATCGGGACCGACATCGCACCCGCGGCCATGTATTACCAGATCCAGGAAACCCAGGGGCGCGTGGAGCCGGGCTCGTCGGGATCGCCGCTGTTCACCTCCGATCAGTTGATCGTCGCCACCCTGACCTATGCGCCGTCCGGAAACGCCTGCTCGATTTCTCCGTTCACCGCCGGGTACGCCCGCTTTTCCGTGGCATATCCCCAACTGAGCCAATACCTTGCTCCGGCAGGGGGCAGCACTGTGGGCAGTTCCAGCGGAACCGGCTCGGGCAACTCGGGCTCCAGTCCGGCGCCGGCGGTTTCGGTGAGTGTTTCCCCCACGGCGTTAACAGCCGCTTGGACCACGGGGGCGGCCGCTCCATCCATGCAGACAGTCACGCTGACGACCACCGCTTCCGCGGCGACGGTCTTCTCGCTCAAAGCCAGCCAGACCTGGATCACTCTCTCCGCCGCCAGCGCCAGCGCCGCGCAGGGTAAGCCCGCTACGTTCGGCGTTACCTACAACACGCAGGCTTTCAGTGTGGCCGGTACCTATAGCGGTACGATCAGTGTCAGTGCGGGTTCGGCCAGCGCCTCGGTCGGGGTGACCGTAGTCGTCAGCGCTCCGGCGCCGGTGTCCGGCGGTCCGATCATAGTGGTGCCGTTCGTAGCCGATGGCGGCGGCGTGAGCACTACGCTCACGATTCTGAATCCCCACGCTACCGCCACCAACGCATCCATTGCCTTCTTCTCCGGCAACGGCACCCCTCTTCTAGTGCCTGTCGGCGCGTCGACTGCGGCTTGGCAAAACCTGGTTCTTCCGGCCAACGGTGCAACCGTGGTGGTCACTTCCGGAACCTCCAGCCCTGCAAAACAGGGTTTCGCGGTCCTGCAATCGGGTGACGCCACCAAGAAGCTGGCAATCATGGCACAAGTCGGCGCCGATGAAGTCGCACCCTCCGCTACCCTGGCGCCACCGTTCGTGATTCCGTTCGACGCCACCTCCGGCGCTACTACCACGGCATACTTCTATAATCCCGGCGCCAGCGGTTCTGTCACGCTGCCCCTGGCTATTTACGACAACACCGGAAAAGCTTTGGGATCCGGCCAGATTACGATACCCGCCGGACAGCAAGGCGCCATTCCTATGTCGAAGTCCGCCGCCGGGTTCGGCGGCAGCAAAGGTACGCTCGTAGTCGGTGGGTCCGGGTCTGTGCTCGCCTTGGGACTGCGCGTCGGCACCGACGGCAGAATTGAGATGGTGCCGGTGCAAGCGGTGAACGCCCCCTAGCGGCCGCAAAGCCTGACTAAAGTTTCGACCTCGACGCACGCCTGGGTCCGGCAGGCTCTGCCATACTGAAATCTCGGTTCCCATGAGCTTGCCGCGATCTTTTTTGGCCCGGGCCGCGCGATGGCTGACGTTCGCTTCCGCGGTGGCCATTCTCTTTTCCATTGCCGCGTCGCAGATCCTGCTTGGGTTGGCCCTCGCCGCGCTGTTTCTTTCCGGGGAGAAGCTGCGCCTTCCACGAATCTGGCTGCCGCTGGCGCTCTTCATGCTCGGCACTGTCGTCTCCTGGCTGGCGAATGGCCAATTTGCGGTCGGCATCCCGCAGATTAAGAAATTCTACGTGTTTGGCGAGTTGCTGATCGTGTTTTCCCTCTTGCGGGACATCCAATGGATTCGCCGAGTCTTTCTGGTTTGGGCGGGATTCGGCGCCATCACCGCAACCTTGGGTGCGATACAGTTCGCCGCCAAGGTTCAAGAGGCTCATCGCCTGGGGCAGACCTTCTACGACTACTACGTTGCCCGGCGCATCACCGGGTTCACGAGCCATTGGAATACCTACTCCGCCGAACAGATGTTCGCGCTGATCATGCTTTCGGCATTCGTTCTGTTCGCTCCCGGCGGCCGCCGTCGCTGGTGGCTGCCCGCAACTGCCGCGGCCCTAATGGCTCTGGCGCTTTGTCTTGCCGAAACACGCGGCGTTTGGATTGCAACCGCGGTGGCTGGATTGTATCTGTTATGGTCCTGGAACCGGAAGTTGACGTTGGCGGTGCCTGTATTGGCGTTCGTAGCCTTCCTGATTTCACCGGCTGACATTCGCGAGCGTGAGGAAAGCGTGGTGCACCCGGGCAAGAACGATTCCAACGGCTTTCGGCTGGTGGCCTGGCGCACCGGGATCCGTCTCGTCGAGCAGCACCCCCTGCTCGGCCTCGGCCCCGATGTCGTGAAACTTCGCTTTCGCGATTCCGTACCCGCCGACATCCCGCGCCCGCTGCCGGACGGTTTCTATGGCCACCTCCATAACATCTATCTGCAATATGCGGCCGACCGGGGAATTCCCACCATGTTGATGATGATGTGGGTCCTCATCCAAGCATTGCTCGACTTTAGCCGCGGCCTTCACAAACTCCCGCGCTCGCCCGCCAACCGGCGCTTTCTGCTCCATGGAGCCGTGGCTGTAATCCTAGCCACCATGGTCGAGGGCGTTGTTGAATACAATCTGGGCGACTCGGAGGTGCTGACGATGTTTCTGGTGGTCTTGGCCTGCGGCTATCTAGCTTTAGAGCCCGGCCTAGCCATGGATTGAGCCAGTATTGCGGCCAAGTGCGAACTAACCGCCTAGATACCGCGAACGCCGCGAGGGTACCCTGATGGGCAGACTGTATCCGATGAGGCAGAACTGGTCCAGCGCGAATAATACCGCGGATTCATCGCCGGCAGCCAGCGTCAGGCTCCACTCCCGCTGCCAAGGCGTCGTGTAGTCGCTGATGCCGATCAGGTGGCTGCTCTGCGCCGGCGAGAATCCGTTTACCCCCGGCAGGTTGATCGAGGTTCGGGCGGCGTTCAGATCCCGGTCTCCGGTATACGTAAAGTTCTCCGTCTTGAGACAAGATAGATTTGCCGGCGTCCAGTCGTTGACCGGAAAATTAACAATCGCGTTGAGCGCCGTATCGTTGGTGTCCGGGGGATACAGTACCTCAAACTTCGTTCCAGTTTGGGTCTGACGAACGAACGCTCGGATCGAGCTGGTGAATGTACCGATCAGGTTCGGCAGAAACTGGCACTCGTCCGGATACTGTGCGGCATCGGCATTCTGACTCGTGATAATGCCCATAGCCTTGCCGTAGGTCGATTGGAACGTACTGGTGGTGTAGGCATCGTAAAACGGCATGCCCGCGGCCGATGCAAAATACCACCACTCGACCTCGCCGAATTGCAGATAGGGAGTCACTCCGGCCGCGGCCATCAGGTTAGCCATGTCCAGGTATACCTGCTGCCAGAACGTCAGGCTCGCCGGGCTGAAGTTGGTCTGTAGCGCGGGCGTGTTTACCCACACCGCGGTTCCATCTGGATAGCATTGGGCGATGCCGGCGGCCGGCGTATCGTCGCCGTTTCCTAGTTCCATACTGAAAGAAACAGTTGAAGTGATCCCGTACCCCTGCAGGGCCATCAGAAAGCTGCTCGTCCAGTCCCGCGCGGCCCGGTTCAATCTCGGCATTACTGTCAGGTCCGTCAGCCAACTGCCGTCTGTCCCGCCGGTCAATGTCGTCGAGTTGGCGGTGGCGGTAAAGGCGGAGTCTCCCGTGCCGGCATAGAGACTCAAGCTGTTGCCCGCGCTTCCCGGCGCCCGCGCCGTGATGGTAAGAGCCGTACTACTGGCTGCGGCCCATACTGCCGTCGATCCCTCATTGATCAGCAGTGCGAAACAGGTGGCAATACTCGCCGCGGTGTCCCCAATCAAATTCAAATGGCTGATTGTAGTCCCATCCAGCACCAGTTCCGTAGTGTTCCCGAACGTCGGAGCACCGGCGAACTGGACCGTGCCGGTGGCGTACCGATTCGCGGGGCACACCAACTCGTAGAACCGGAGCGCGCCGGCATAGTGGTTCGCTCGGCCCTGAAATCCCAGCGTGTCGATCAACCATGCCGTGCGCTCCGGGGCTAGTGCTAGAGAGTGGTTGGTGTCCCAGTCTGTCGCCGCCGTGGTCTTTGGAATCGGGGTGAAGCTTGGCAGCGTCTCAGCGGGAATTGCGAGCTCTAGAAAGTCGACATAAAAGTACGACCCGCTGGCGCCCGTAGTCGTGATCGTGATCGTATGGCTTCCAGCCGCGTATTGACCAAGTGCCACTCGCACCAACACGTCCTCTCCCGCCAGTTCCAGATTCAGAGCGATCGGGGCGCCGGCGTCGATCTCCACGGTCGCGCCTCCTACGCTGCCCGCCATTCGCGTGCCCAAATACAACGTATGCGTGGCGCTGGCGGTATACTGGCATTCCACGGAATTCTGCGCTCCGGTTGCGTAATGAATCGAGCCGCCGGAGAAATTCCCGTTCGACTTTACCCACGATCCCGTATAGACGAGTTCCGGTGAATCGTCCTCGATCCGGCGGCTGCCCGGACCGGCCACACTGTACGTGAGACTGGTTCCACTGACAGTCCAATTCGTCACTACCACCGAGAATTCGTTTCTTTCGAAACTCGTCGTTTGAACATCGGCCGCCCAGGTCCAGCGCAGCTTCCGTACGTTCGTGGTTGGGATCTGGGACACCGCTGTCAGCGAACCGTCGGAATTGACTTGGTATCCCTGGAGGCCGTTGAAAGTCAGTTCCACTCGCCAGCTCTGGGGCGATACCCCTCCGCTGAACAGCGCGGAACCAGGGCTCCACGTCTCGGTTCCAGCGCCGTGAACGGTGCCGTAGACGCCTACCCTGTTACCATTCGCGCCCGCCGAACCGTGGTAGGTCAAGGTGATGACCGTCCCCTCCGCGGCAGCGTCCACCTGAGATGCTCCGCTTTGATAGAAGCCGTTGATAGTTGCGGCGAGCTGTGTCGCCGCGCTGCTCAAATCGTCGCTTGCCGTTACCTGATAATTGAAATGCTGATCCAACCACGCAAGCTCAATGTAGTCGCCCGCGGTCACGATGCCTTGGAGGGTAACTTGAGTTGTGGCCGCCGTATCGCTGCCAACCGCTGTGGCATAGTTGATCAGCGGCACCTTATAGACGGCTTCCGTTCCTCCCACGTCCGCCCAGATTCGGAGGTACGGCCAGTCCACCGTCGGATACCAGGTGGAATCCATGGCGATACAGTTGGTTCGCGTCTCCTGGTATGTCAGCACCAGACCGCTGAGATCGCCGTCCGGCAGGTTACGGAGGGCTGGGTGCTCGAACACGTTGTCGCGGTTCCACTCCACCACCGCCCAGTCGAATTGTTGTCGCCAGCATCCGGATACCGTGAATCCTGTAGCGCTGGTCTGGCTCAGCGCCGCAATCGCCGTGGGCTCCTGAAAGTAGCACTGGAGATCGTGGTTCGGCAGCAGTTTGAAAAGTGTTTCGCCCATTAGAGTCGAATGAGCACGGTCAGGTCCGCGCCTGGATAGGTCTGCCCGACTGACAACACCGAAAGCGTGATCTGCGCACCCGCCGTCAGCGCCGGAAGGCCAAATCCGTCTACGGTGCCCGATACAATTGCTCCGGCGCTAAAGTTGAGTTGGCACCAGGAAGCGCCGTTGAGATTGAGTTGCAGGTTCACGGCGGCGTCCGCGGCGGTACCGAGAATCGCGAAAACATCCCGGACAGAGTGCGATGCGTCAACCACCAGGGCCGGCGCGGCGAACTGATCGACAGCCAGGAAACCAGCCACCTGTATGGAGTATTGACCGCCGCTCAATGTGCGCAACCCCTCATCGACCGTGTTGGTGAAGTAGGCGTTCGCAGTCGGGCTATTGCCAATCCCGTTCGTGACCCACAGCTCGGCGCCGGCGATTCTCGCGTCCGGCAATAGAATCGGGTAACTCCAGTTTCCGCAATAGGGGCTTCCGAAGAATCCGTCGGGGAAAGGTACAACCACCGTCATGCTGCTGAGTTGGTAGACAACGGTCTGGGCATTGTGTGCCGCTGCCGGGCTTCCATCCAACCCGCGCGTCACGCCGTACTGCGTTCCGTTATTGGTGACCCCCGTGACCGCCAGAACTTCTCCATCGATTTGTAGGACGCTTCCCTGCGCCGCGCTACCCGCGGCCGTTAGGTTCAGGACTGCGTCCGTGGCGGCCATTGTGCTGGCAAGCGTCGTACCTGGCGTCGGACTGAGCTCGTTCCAATAGTGCAGCGTCAAAGTTGCCGACGAGACCGAGGCCGTGTCTTCCAGACTCGTGAATCCGATGCCACTCAGCACTACTGCGCCGCCTGAGGTGGCGTTCAACGCAAATGACGGTATTGAAGGAACCGCGGAATCTCCGCCTTCTGAACCGCCAATCTGCCACCGGGTCACGATGGCCAGTGTCGTATCCTGCTCCTGGTTCAACACGTTCGCGGCGCGGCCCGTCAAGTGGATGGTCTCTCCGCCCAGATTGGGGACCTGGAAGGAAACGGGGCTGCTCTGCGTAACCGCACCGAAATGCCAGCCGCTTTCTGCCACGACAAAGTAACTGCTGGCGTCCGGGGTTATGCACCAGGGCGCTGTTGTCGTGATGCTGGTGGCATCGTTAGCGGCAATGCTCTGTTCCTGCCCAGCTCCCGTGCCCCGGGTGATTCGTGCCGTCAACCCCCGGTATTGGTTCACAGGCATCTCGAGGGTGCCATTCCCAACAGTGTAATTCGTGTAGATCGTCGCCGCGGTTTCCGGCTGGAGTTCCATTCGCCAGTAGAAGTTCGCGTGACCGAAGCTTGGGTCCGGTGGAGGCACTAGTTGAGGGCTTAGCCCGGTATCGGTAAAGCTCGTTGCCAGCGGCTCTGTCGTCGCAATGCGAAACAGGTTTGCCGGCGTAGCGCCTCGATACACGTTGAAGGATGCCGTTCCCGCGGTGAAGCTCAAGCTCGACAGGGTAACGCTGCTGTTGTCCTGCAGGACGACCGCCGTAACCACGAATGAGAGGCCCCCCTCGTTGCCTGAACCATCCACACCGGAAACGGCATAGTACAGGATTTCTCCGCTCTTCAATGTCCCGCCGCTGCCTAGCGTTGCGGCGAAGCTAACCAGAGGTGTTCCCGGGCCACTCGCTAGATTCGCCGTCGGTGCATCGAAAGTCAACTTTAGGTTCACTTGCGTGCTGCCATCGCTTGCGACCGTGTCCGTTTCCGCCACTCCGAATTCAACATCGCCGTAGGCATCCAGCACCGCGCCCATAAGCGGTCTCGGTAAACCAATGCTGGCGTCGGGTGAGTTTGTTGTGCCCGGTGCCGCGGAACTTTGGCCGTTGGTGTCTAAGTACCAGGCATCATCTTGGATCTGCGCGAGGATAGTCGCCGTCCGATAGTTGGTTGCAGGCGAGATGGTGGATACACGAAATGGTTGCCGGTTGAAGCCTTCTTTTTGATAGGTAACGGTGATGATATCTCCAGGCCGAATGCCGAACGCCTTGACGCTGGTATCGAACTGTATATAAGTGTTTCCCTTAAGGGTCTTGTCGAGAGTGAACTGCAACATCCTCGCGGCTTGGTCATAGTTGGGAAGGCCTAGCGCCAACAGATTAGCAGTGGTCTGTTGCCCGGTCAGCGCAACGTCATCCGTATCCATAACCGTGTAGCTGTCCTGCTGGTAACCGTTGAGCGCGTCCTGAAATTCTACGGTGTAGCAGTTCGGCGTGTCGGCGATGCTTCGTGACGTGACCGCGACGCTTGGCGCTCCCGTCTGGCGCCTCAGGATGCCGGAAATCCCCGTGCTGCCGTCGCCGAATTCGTAGGCCGGCCAACCCCCGTTCAACTGCGTTGTGCTATTGGAAGTGGGCGACTGTGTGGGCTGCTGCAGGGCCACCGTGTTTTCCACCGCTAACTGGAGGACCCCGGCCGGCCCATAAGTGAGGTAGAGCCGCGCCCCGTTGCGAATTCCTCTAATCACATCTCCGGCGCTCCTGCGGTGTTGTAATACGAGATTGCATTGGAACCGCGGGATCGTGATAGCATTCCCATTCAGATCGGCCGTGTTGATCTGCTCGTCGCAATAAGCCGCCACGGTTGCGAAGCTCACTAGATCGATTTCATCGGCTGCCCATCCACTGCGCCTCAGAACATCCAGTAGTATCCAGGCCGGATTGGCGCTGAACGCGTTGCTCACAAAAGTCCCGTCGGGCGCATATACCGGTATTAACAGCCCCTGCACTAGCACTTCTATCGTTGGAAGCGAGTTGCCGTCGCTGATGCTGTTGGGCACTACCACTGAAAGGTACGCCATGCTTCCGTACGGGTCGCCTGCCGGTTGACCGTTCGCGCTTGTAAAGTTCGGATCGAAACCGCCGTCCCGTGTCCCCAGTGTCATGACGTTATACCACCCCGTGCCCGTCATGTTTGCTCCGGATACGCCCAGCGGTATCTGGATCCCATTCACCAGCACCGTGACCACGCCCTGCATCTGTCCGATGCCCAGCAACACCTCCATGCGCGTGAGATTTCCATCGTTTCGCGCGAAAGTGACTAGTGGGTAGTACCAGGCTGTCCCGTATACCATGGGAACGTAGTCGTTATACCGGGCCTGATTGACGGATAGCGCCGACGTCTCCGTGTTCTTTCCGTACGGGCGCACTTCGATCGCCGGCGGCACATAATCCAGGCCGCCGAATCGTGTCTGCATGCCGCGCGCCTGGCAGTCCGTCATCACGTAGCCGCATGAGGTGAACGGCGCCCCGTTGTTCAGATTTCCCGTGCCGCCGGGTTGACCCGCTGAATATCCACACCGGTAGAACATCGAATACTGCCCGTCGGCGCCGCCGTCCACAGCGTCCAGTTGTTGCGCCGGCGTGGAAGGAAATGTCCAGGGGCACCTCGTCTGAATTCGGACTTCCGGCAGCCACGCCCGCTGTAGACTCATCCGGTTCGTCGCCGACAATCGGAAGGTCGATTCCTGAATCTGGTCGGGTGGATTGCAAATCCCCTGGAAGACGACCGCCGCGTCCGTGACCGGAGCATTATTCACTAAGTCGTAAAACACGAAATTCACAGTCAGCGTCGCCCCTCGCCATCCTACCGCGACCTGCAGTTCGGAAAAGTGTGAGTCCGCGTTAGCCAGTAACACCGTGATGGTAGGGCTGCCATCGACACCCTGGTCGGAGGCTGTTTGAATGTTAAACCCGCTGTGTCGAATCACCCGCGCAGCGTACGCAGTCCCGTTTACTGTCACGGCGTGGGTGCTCCAGTGTTCCAAGGTTCCATTCGCTAGCGTGCAATCGAACAGCACCAGCGGCGTTTCGGTGACTGCCTGTTCTTTCAGTTCAGAGATTGTTTGCATAGTAAACAACGTTCACGGTTGCCGAGTGTCGATTGACGCCGGTCGTCGTGATCGCCAGGAGATCGTCTCGCAGCCGTGCATGTTCATAGACCCCGCCATTGGTAGCCGTCTGATAGATGGAAGCCGTTTGCTGTGCTTCTGCCTGTGGTCCAAACATACTTACCACCGCGCCCGCTGGAACCTCGACGCCAAGAGTTATGTATGTCGCTGTTGCGTTGCCGCTTCCGGTGATCTGATACCGCCTCCATGTATTGGACAGGGCGACGGTCGCCGTCGCACCGCCTAGCAGGAGCGTTGCGGTTGTCGCCTGTGCCGCGCTCAGATAGACGCTGAAGGTGTAGGTATATGTAGTCGGTACATTGAGCACCTGTGTCAGGGTCTGGGCGCCGGCGCCCGTGTTCCTTAGTTGCCACGCCGTGGTGCCGCCTTTGGGATCTTGAATTTCGCCCGTCACTGCCAGTTGCGGAGCTGCGCTCCACACGGCGTTGCCCAGATCCTCGCTCCAGGCCAGCAGATTGGCTGCGGGGTCCAGGAATGTGAACGCGTTCAGCGTTCCCGCCGCCGCCGCAAAGAATTGCTCCAGCGCCTGCCGTTCTGCCTCGCTGAGCGCTGTGTATTGCAACTTCCATTGCACTGCCGCGCCCGCCGGATCGGCCACCCGGATCACGCTCCCGTCTGCCAGCGTGTTCTGAATCGTCCGCTCTTGCCGCATCTTGACGATTTGGTACTGAGTCAGCGCGCCGCTGGTGAGTTGCGGGTATATGAGCATCGTCAGCTCCGGACTTCCACAATCGTAATCGTTGTCTTGCCCTTCATCGTGTCGACCGACGTCAACGCCGCGCTGTCGCTTCCAAGCTGGCACGTTGGGTACGCGGTGCCGTCCCACGGGTCGGTAAACGCGAAACTTGAAAAGCGCCCTTGATTGGCCAGAAAGAACGTCTCGATTGCCGCCATCTCACCTTCGTCCAGCAGGCTGAGTTGGATCACCCACTGATGCAGCGCGGTCGCCGAATCCTGGTATCGTTGTTCGCTGCCGTCCACAAACCGCAGCGCCTGGTTTTGAAACTGCAGCCGGCGCTGCGCTGGATACTGCGCCGCTGCCCCGGTCTTCAGCGTTGGAAAGGTTGGCATATCACAAGTTGTTGACGACATCGTTCAGCGAGTTCATGTTGAGCATGGCGCTGCGCACGGCGTTTGCAATTTGCCCGCTGTAGTCCATGAACGACTGCGCGTCCATCGCTTGAACGCTGACTGTAACTTGGGGAGACCATCCGGTCGAAACTTGCGTGCTGGCTCCGCTTTGCACCGCATTTCCGCTGTCCTGCGCCCCCGTTGCGCCTGGCTGGTTGCCTGCGGTCGGATCGTATAGCCGTGGTAGCCCCGTTTGGTCGTAGTCCATCGCCGCGAGACCGCCGCCGGTATCGGCGCTTGTGAATGAGATCGGTGCCGGCATCTGGTATTTCAGAGGCGGGGAAGTACTCGGCGACCCGCCGCCGAACAGCCCCAGCAATCCGCTGACGAGCGGCACAATTCCGAAGCCCGACGCCAGCACGCTTGTCGCGACGGATTCCACAGTGCTTCCGGCCCCGCTGCTCGAAGTTTGGGTGAGCGGTCCGCCCTCCACATTCTGACCGCCCGAAGTTGCAGCGGAAATCCCGCTTGTCGCCCCGTAGCTGGTCAGTGTTTGCATCGTATCGTTCAGGCTTCGAGACTGGTCGCCCGTTACGGCCACAAACGTATTCAGCAGTTCATCTTGTGTTTTGCTGGCCATCGCTTACCTCTTCTATCCACGCGTTCTCTAGAATCGTGAATGCTTCCACCTGCCGGGCGCTCAACCTGGACAGGTCAAACCCGCTCAGTCGCTTTCGTACAAAAAATTCCTGCACCAGTTCTGTACTCTCTGCCGTGATAAGCCACGTCGGACAAACGTGTAGAACTACTCCCCCGCGTGCCCACACGGGCCGTGCCTCTTGCGCACTCGGAGCGTCGCCGTCCAGCGACTCTGCTGAAGAAAGCCAGCCGCATCGCCGCTTTTTTTCCAGGCCGGCCTTTCTGCACGCGCCGCACTTCCACCCGGCCTGGTTCGACAGGTAAAAATGGAAGGCGGCGATCAGTTTTTTCGTTCGTCTGGAGTCAGCCCCACCTCTGCTCTTACTGCTTCGAGCGCCTCCCGAAACAGGCCCTCAGGGCCTGCCTGCGCCAGTAACTCCGGTGTCGCCGCTTCTCCGTCCAAACTCAGACCTTCCACCGCTCGCAGACCCCACTTTACGAACAGACGGTCGATCTCGCCCTGCAGCAGCGCCCCGTCCATCTGCTCCTCTACGTCCTGCCCGCTCTCCAGAAAGTCCTTGCGCCGCGCCAACTCCCGCACCTCGCGCATCAGTTCCATGCGCCGGCCGAACGAAATCCGCGCTACTCGAAACTTCACTCCGGCGGCGATTTTCGATTCCACTACTCTTTCGCTCTCGTATGTCATGGCTACGCAAACGCCACCGCGAGTTCGTTGTCCACCGTACCCTGCGCGCGTGAGGGCTGAAAGCTCCACTGCAAGCGGTTCTTTGTGTCGTCAAAGTCCGGCACCACCGGCACCACCCCGCTCATGTATACGCCCATCATTTGTCCCTGCGCCTCTCCCAACTGAAACATCACACTGATCGGCGATTGCTGTCGTGCCGCCGTATACAGCGCCTGCGTCGCGCTGTCGTCCTGGCTGTACAGAGAAAGTGTCGCTGCCACCTTTCGTTGCCCCGGCGCAATCGCCTGCGGCACGCTCGACCCGAACTCGTTCATGCGCGCATCCAGGTCGTTCTTCAGTCCGATGGACGCGTCTGTAACCGTGAAGAACTGGCTCGGCGCCGGCCCCAGCCAGGCTTGCCCCAGGTTTCCCGGCACGATTGAATAGTCGAAGCTGCCGATCGCCGGCTCCACTGGATAACTCTCCAGCGCGTAGTTGCCCGTCGCGAAACTCACGCTGTCCTGAACGTCTTGTGCGATTCCCTTGAAGCTGAATTCGTGGAAGTCGCCGTTCACCTCGAGCGTCATTTGGTCCACGGCTGCCCCCGCCAGAAATCGCTGTGTCGCTGTGCCCGGGCTCCAATAATCGTACAGTGTCACGCTCGGCAGTTCGGTCGCCGGCAGGTAAGTGACCGCCGTCGCCAGTGCTGCCCCGGGCTGCGGCCCGCTGGTAAATGGCGCGTTGATCTGTACCGTGTTCAGATCGGTCACGGCGGTCACAAACCGGATTTCCACCGCCGTAGCCACTGCCTGGCCGGCGCTAAGGCCGTGCGGCGCCGAAAACACGAGTGTCGCGCCGGCCACGGAACTTACTAGGCCGGGCGTCGCCGATACCGGAGACGCTCCCAACGCCGCCTGAAACAGCGGCCCGTAGGATGGGCTTCCGGCCCCGCTGGCCCAGTTCGTCAGGTAGGTCTTTAATTCGAAACTCGTCTGTTTTTGGCCACCGGCGGGCAAACCTGTGAAAGTGCGGCTTCCCGTCTTGTCTTTCCGCTCGGTGACCGCCAGTTTCTGCTTAACCGTCAACTTCACGGCAGGAATCCGGTTGCTGGCGGAAACCGTGGCCAAGCTGCCAAAAGCGGTCTCCAGCGCCGTGTAGAACCGGTTCGCATTGGAAGATATGTACGACATACTAGTTAATACTCACTCCAATCTCGAAAATCACCTTTGCGGACTGCACGAAATTCTTGCCTCCGTGTTTCACCGCGCTGAATGCCACTTGATAGCCGCCCGCGTAATACATCCCCTCCCCCCAGTCTCCACGGCTGAAGTCCAGCACCTGCATCATCGCGTCCGCGTAATACCCGAGGGCTTGCTCCAATCCATCGATGCGGTCCTGGGAATGCCGGATCTCTATCGCCATCTGGGCGTTTCCCGAAAAGGTCCGAAACTTCTCTTCCAGCAGATTGGTCACCTTCTCGCAGTAAACCTGCAGAACGGGATAGCGCTGGGTCAGGCTCCGGTCGCTGATCTCGACCGACACGTTTTGCGCGCTCACCTGCTGCGTGCCGATTAGTTCCACCGGTAACGGCCCTGGCATACTCGCGGACAGTAGCGTCGCATTGACGCCTGTTTCCGACGTAATGAGTTGCATAACCTTACTCGTGGTGGTGCCCGCTACACTCCCTGTCATTAGCCTCTCTCCAACACGCGCGGCATCGGTTGGATGTAGTTCGGCTCCTGCCCCCGGCTCGGCGTCGCCCCTGCTGTAAGGAAAACGTCTGGCTGCATCCATGCCGCATTGAGATCGATCGGCGCCCCGTTTTGCCGGATCAAGCTGTCCGGTGAAGTCCCCAAATACACATGCCAGCCCGTCGCCAGGTCCGGCGGACGAGACGGTTGCACCATGAGGCTGGTGCTCATTACCGCGAGCGTAGTCGGCGCCGTCGCCGGGCTCTCCTCGCCGCGCCGGTTCACCCACCCCGTTGAGACGTAGTAAGTGCCGCTTGCAAGGCTCCCCCCCGTGCTCGTAACGGTTGGTGGTTCGCCCCGTCTAAGAGGTAGTGCCACCACTCCCAGCCCGGCATGAATCAGCTTATCGCTTGCCCACCATGCAAGCTGGTGAAATTGTGCTTGCTTCTCGGCGTACCGGTCGTTCAATTGGCTGTGGTACGCGTCCGTGTACACCAGCTCAATCGTCCGGTAGACGTGCCACAGCCGCAACGGCGGCGTGACCACCACCTGCCCCAGACAAGGCGCCGCGGTGGACCACGCGGACGTTCCCGAGTAACTCAGCCGGCGCAATAGAACGTCCAGCTCAATTCCCAGTTCTTCATGAGCGAGGCGTGCCTTCTGGGACACGTCAATTCCTTCCAGGTTTGCGACCGCTAGCAGTTGAGAATCCTGCGCCGACAGCTCGTCGAGCCCGGCAGGAGGTCCATCTACGAATAGCGCCATGCCCGCCTACCCCTTACTGGACTTTTGTCCGCCCCGGAGCCTTTCGAACTCCGACGAACTTACTACCGTAACTTGTATCTTGCGAGCGGCTTCCGCCTGGTCCGCAAGTCGCTTGGCTTCCGCTTGGGCTTGACGGTACGTTTGTGTTTCTTCGGCCGTCGCCAGGCGCGCCGCGCCGTCCACTACCATCTTCGCCGCGATCCCGGCCGGTACCTCTGTGAGCATTCCTTCCTTGCCCCCGTCCGGTGTTTCGCGGCTCACGATCACCGGGTACGGATCGCTAAGCTTCCCTTGCGCGTCGCGAATCTTTTGGTAATAGATTCTTAGATCCATTCATCTCCTCCACGAAGTGACGCCGGGCGGGTATGTTCCCCGCCCGGCCTTCTGCTTGTATTGCTATGACCCTCACCGCAAACTGCTAAGTGTTCACCTGCACGCCCGCGGCGTTCCGCAGCACGCCGCACCCGTACAGCACATCCACCGTGAATTGCTGGGCCAGCGTGTTCGGCTGGTAGCTCATTACCACCCGCATCCCGAAATTGCCGAGCTCGGCATATTCCGCAATTGCGCCCGTTCCCGGCAAAGGCTGCGGCAAACGCCGAATCACGAGGCCGATTGCGTCCCGCGTAAACGCCAGGTTGTGCGTCGTCAACGGGCTGCTGCCGGTCTTCGGGACGAACTGAGAGCGGAACACAAAGAAGTCTTTGTACTTGCCGATCGTCCCGTCCACCAACGCCGTCAGGCCGGCTGCTCCGGCTGTCTGAAATTCCTCGAACAGCGGAATCTGCCGCCATGCCGAGTACGCGTTGGCATCCACCACGATGAACTTTTGTGCCGACGGCGGTATCTTCGCCAGGAATAAGGCCGTTTCTGCCGCATCCACTGTCGCTTCCGTCAATGCCGTACCCGGCGTGCCCACTGCGGTATTCGTTGTGAACCCGGCGTACAGGCTCAACAGATTTGTTTCGATGCTTTCCGCGATCGCTGCCACCGCCGGCTGCATATAGATCTTCAGCAGATCCGGCACTGCCAGCACCTTGGTCACGTCCGGAATCTGAAAGGTCGCCTCTACGTGCGTATTCAGCACGATTTGCGCATTGCCCAAGCTCGGGTTTTGCGGAGTGACCGTCCCGCCGGCCGCGATGTTGTTGGCTACCATCGTTGGCGGAATGGGGATGTTCACCGTGTCGCCCGCGTTCGCCAGCACCGGTTCGTAGTCCCGGTTTACCAGGTTGCCCATCACCAAATTTCCCACCAGTACCGGCAAAGCGTCCGCCGCCACCAGTTTTACAATCGCATTCGCGACGTTCGTCGAAGTAATAGATCCCATTCTGTATCCTTAAGTTGTCTGAATTGTTGTCTCGGAAACATGAGCCCTTCCGCTGCCTCTGGTGCTCAGGTTTGCATTTGCCTTCGTCGACAGAGCCGTCTGGTTCGGCTCTATGAACTGTTAGGCGCCTTTCAATGTCTGAGTAGCGACGCGCACGATCTCTTCTCGCACACGCTGCATTTCTTCCGGCCGCATCCCCGGCCGGATGCGGTCGAGACGGATTTCGCCCGCCGAGGGAATTCCCGCCTTCTGCGTCGCCGTCATTCCCGTGCCTCCGGTGATGCGCGCGGGTAGAAACTCCGGGTTGTCGTTCACAAATGCCGCCAGATACTCCCGCACCGGAACTTCCCCTGCCTCCGTTCGTCCCACGAATCGCCCGTCGCCGGTCCGAACGATGTCGTCCTGAACCGCCTTGAACGCCAAATCGACCTTGGTTACCCCCAGTCGCTGTAACTCGCTCCGTACTGCGGAGCCGCGTTCCGCTTCTTCGGCAACCTTCTGGCTTCTGCGGTTCTCCTCCACTAACTCGTTTACCCTCCTTTCCAATTGCTCGCGCCGTCTTCGCTCTTCTTGCAATTCCGCTTTGTAAGCCGGTTCGCTCTTAGCCTGTTCCGTCTTCGTAAATTCGTCGATCGCCTGCCTGACGATCGCCTGAACGTCGGTCTCTTCCATGCACTCTCCTCAACTTCTGGTTAGCTCCCTGCCTTCGTTCCGCTGTCGATCTCCTGCGCTACCCGGTTGCGTACTTCCTGCCGTGCGTCCGCCAGGTACTGGAATGCCAGCCGCTTGAATACCTGCTTGCGCAGCGTGTCGGATGGCGCCCCTAATGCGAGCAGCTTCGCCCCGTTCTCGAGCGACGTCCCGAAATCGTCGATATCGAACTCGTCCATGCCCGTCACGTCGGGCATCACGCCGTCCTGCCGCGCCGCCGCGATCGCCGCCAGCACCTGCTTCATGCTCTGCCGGACCATGGCCCCGTAGGCCCCTAGAACCTCGTCCGTCGTGGCGAAGTCCAGTTGTTTGCTCAGTCCCGACTGTTGAGTGTTTCCGCTCGTCGCCTGACTCATGAGATAGCAAACGCGGTAGATTTCGTCCTTCAACTGCACTAGGTTGTCCGCCGCGATCTGATAGACTTTCCCCTCCGGCTCCGTCCAGCCAAACCTGTCGCCCTGCCCGAGTTGAATGTAGTAGGACTCGCCCACCATTTGCGCCCACGGCCGGTCCGAGTACACCACCGGCATCGCGAACAGTCCCATCGTCAGCGCCCACGAAAGCGCGTTCGATTTGTTGAAGTGCTCCAGTTGAAGCAATGCCGCTTTGTTCATCAGCCAAAGCCCTTCGCTTACCCGCATCTGAAACACCGGCACTCTTCGTAACGTCGACAGCCCGTGCTGCCCTTCATCGGCGAGTTCGATCGGCCCTGCCTCGCTCGCCCGGCTGAATACCGCGTACCGCTCGCGGTCGTAGTGGAGCCACCGTGTTTCTTCTGCCCACTGTGCCGCCGATCCTGGTACCTGTTTCAAACAACTTGTCCGTATCGTCACCCAGTCCAGAGAACCGTCGCTGTCGTATGACCAGTTGATGACTTCCTCGGCGCTGTAGTCTGTCAGGTACGCTCGTGACTGCCCCAGTGCGTCTTCCTCCGCTCTGGTCCGTGCTTTCCCCGCCGTGCGCGGAAAGTCCACTACCATGTAGCTCTTCCCGCAAACCAGTGCATCCACGAATCGCCGCCGAAGGAATTCCGTCAGGCACGTCCCCTTCAGGTCGCAGTCGTTGCTCAGCACGCTGTAATAACCTTGCGCGGCGCTGTCGCCGCCGTCCAGCAAAACCGTCGGTGCCGTGTGCATCAACGTGGCCGCGTACCAATCGATAATCGAACCGATGTAGTTCTGGTAGAAGACTCGCGCCAGGCGCTCCAGATAGATATCGCCCGGTTCCTTGTGACGGCGCACTAGGTAATCTACCGCGCGCCTCCGCAATTGCTCGCCGCCGACGTAAAGGTCCCGGTAGCGCCGCCACATGCCTTTGTTGGCCGTATACTCCGGGTGTTCTCGGTCGATCGTGTCGATAGTCATATGAGTCGCCCCGATTTCTCGCCAATTGGCGTCGCCGGCTTCATTTCCTGCCATACCAAGTAACCCAGCGCGTCCGAAGCGTGCGTCCGCATCCGGTTTCGCTCTTTGTCGATTTGGTAACCGTCCGTTTTATAAGTCACTTGTTCAAAGTCCTGTATAAGCTCTTTGCATTTGTCGTCAATCAGCAGTCCGATCGCGCCCGAGGCCGAGCGCAGCTTTGCGTTAACCAGATTCACCCGCTCCCTCACCGCTGGGTTGCACTTCGCTATCCGGTACTCCACCTTCAAGTTGGAGTAGGTTTCAAGGTACTCTTTGACGACGTCGTAATCTGTCGATCCGGTCGTCTGCTGGTGGTTTCCCGATGCGTCGCCGCAGATCACCACCCCGACGTCGTGCCGGGGATACCGTTGCAGGAATTCGGCGCACGCCTCCTGCGTAGTAGCCCTGCGCAGGACGATTTCATCCAGCACCCGGATTTGACCTTCGACAACCTGCGCGACCACCGAACTCATCGGGTCCACGTTGAAGTCCAGCGCCCAGTGCAAGCGTTCCCATGAATTCACCGCCAGCTTGGTGACGTGGCTGTCTGGCGAGAACGACGTGTAAACCCGGCTCCCCGCCATGTTCACGTACTCGCCCAGTACCTCCTGGCGGTAAAAACGGTCGTCGTAGCTGAGTTTCAACCGCTTGTAGAAGTCCGGTACACGGTCCAGCACGTGCCGGTTCTCGCTCGGAGGCGCTTTGATGCAGTCGTACCCCGCCGCTTGGTCCCGTACGAATTTCCGGTAAACCCAGTCGTATCCTTTGGGCGTCCATACCCCAAAACCGCACAGGCGTTTCGCCTTCGGATCCCGTAGGCGCCCTTCCAGTCGCAGCCACGCCTCTTCCTGTGTATAAGTCAGCTCGTCTACTCCGAACCAGGCTAGATTCGTCCCGCGTAGCCGCTCGAAGTCTTCCAGTGCGCGAAATACGATCCGTGACTGCGTATCGCTCAACAGCAGCGCGTTTTCGGCTTTGATCGACTCGTATGGAATGTGGTTGAAGTCCAGAATCTCCAACATCGCTGTTTGGGTCGAGTCCCGTAACATGGGATAAGTGGGAGAGCCGATCAGCCCCATCCTGCCTTGATTCAAATACGTCAGGCGGATCGCCTCCTGGCAGAGCGCTTGACTCTTTCCGCTCCCGATCGGCCCGGAGAAGCCTTTGAACCGCGCTGTTGAATCGTGAAACGCTTGTTGTGCGGGCAGTGGCTGGTAAGCTATTTCTCTATGACAGATTCTCTTGGTTCGACCCACGATACTTGAATCTCCCTCGGCTCCTGATTCTTGAGCTCTTTTTCGAGCTGCACCAACTTCAAGTAATCGCCAATCGACGGCTTCACCTCTTCTTTCTTAAGCCTGTCTTCAATATTTGTGCGCAGAGTGGTGAGGAACTCCGACAGCGTACGCCCATCCGGCGTTTCTCGCGGCTGCGACTCTTCTTCGCGGCCTGTCGTAGCGGCTGTATCGCTCTTGCCTTTACCTTTCATAGTTGTGTCGCCCAACAAAAAAGGCCTCGCCATTTCGGCGAGGCCCACAGCCTTCTTCTTCCTGATTCAACACTATCATCGGCTCCCTCGGCGTCCACCCCGGCTTCGCCCTAAGTGATTGAAAAGAAGACTTAGAAAATTTTGAGAAATTTGTGACTGAAAAAGGTTTACTCAATTCCGCGGCGCCGAAAGCCCGGAAAAGATGCGCCGCCCGAGCGCCGCGGAAGTGTGTAAACCGCGCGGTGAACTAAACCGCGGCGTGAGCCTGGTTCTTTAAGAGGAACAGGGCGGCCACTCGATGAGGATACTCAACACGATATCCGCCGGTTTTCCGCTCGCAGCAGTAGCATGAGTCTTGACAAAATATCACTTTAGATATAGTCTAAATCATTGATGGACGCCGAGGCGATCAAACGGGCCTTGGAAGGCAGCGGGTTGCGGTGCACTCCTCAGCGCTACGCCGTGATGGCGTTCCTGATGGAACACAACAGGCATTCCACGGCCG
Source organism: Bryobacteraceae bacterium (assembly GCA_052325345.1). Classification (GTDB taxonomy): domain Bacteria; phylum Acidobacteriota; class Terriglobia; order Bryobacterales; family Bryobacteraceae; genus JBEKYD01. The sequence continues at coordinate 2,324 of JBKQVG010000257.1, read as the reverse complement.
CGGAAATCTTCGAAGCCGTGAATCGCGTGGATCCGCGCTCTTCAAGGGCCACGACTTATAACAATCTGCGGGACTTGGTGCGGGCGGGTTTGGTGCGTGAAGTGGCCGTCGAAGGCCGCGGCGCGCGATTCGAGGCGAAAGGCATGCGGCATCACCACTTCATCTGCGACTGCTGCGGCAAGGTTGAGGACATTGAGTGGTACGACGTGCCCGGTCCTGCCTCGGGCTCCCTCGGCAAGCGGATTTTTCGCGAATGCGAACTCATTTTCCGGGGGCTCTGCACGAAGTGCGCGCCGCGGCAGGCTTCCCGTTAAGCAGGGCAGGCGCGCGGATATCGGATAAACGGCGCGAGCCGGCAAACGCGGCCAGCGCCGATGGCGCGAAAGCCAGAAACGCTTTCGTAGTTTGGCACAGTTTTTTCGACTAATTTTTCGACTAATTCGAAGGAAGAGGATCATATGGATCAAAAACTCACCAGTGCAGCGGGGACGCCCGTCTCCGGGAATCAGGAGCAAAACTTGTCAGGCGAAAGCAAGTGCCCGGTCTCGGGCGGCGCTCGCAAACACACAATGGCTGGGGCCTCAACGAACGCAGACTGGTGGCCCAATCAACTGAACCTGAAGATCTTGAACCAACACTGCCCGCTGTCCAACCCAATGGGCGAGGCGTTCCATTACGCCGAGGAGTTCAAGAGCCTCGACTTGGAAGCCGTGATCAAGGACCTGCGTGCCTTGATGACCACATCGCAGGACTGGTGGCCCGCGGACTACGGGCACTATGGGCCGTTCTTCATCCGTATGGCGTGGCATAGCGCAGGCACGTACCGTATCGCCGATGGCCGCGGCGGCGCGGGTGCTGGAGCGCAGCGATTTGCGCCCCTCAACAGTTGGCCGGACAACGTGAGCCTCGACAAGGCGCGTCGGTTGATCTGGCCGATCAAGCAGAAGTACGGCCGGAAACTTTCCTGGGCCGACCTGATTGTTCTTGCCGGCACGGTGGCACTGGAGTCGATGGGATTGAAGACCTTCGGTTTCGGCGGCGGGCGCGAGGACATCTGGGAACCGGAAGAAAGCATTTACTGGGGATCCGAGGGCAAGTGGCTGGGAGACGAACGCTACAGCGGCGACCGTCAACTCGACAATCCTCTCGCCGCTGTACAAATGGGCCTGATCTATGTGAATCCGGAAGGACCCAATGGCAAGCCGGATCCAGCGGCCGCGGTACAGGATATTCGGGAGACCTTCGCCCGCATGGCGATGAATGACGAGGAGACGGTTGCGCTCATCGCCGGCGGACACACGTTCGGCAAAGCTCATGGCGCTGCCAATCCGAGCAAGTACGTCGGTCCCGAACCCGAGGGCGCCGGCATCGAAGAGCAGGGCCTCGGCTGGAAAAACAGCTTTGGCAGCGGCAAAGGCGCCGACACGATCGGCAGCGGGTTGGAGGGCGCATGGACCACCAATCCGGTGAAGTGGGACAACAACTACCTGGAAAACCTGTTGGGCTATGAATGGGAGCTCACGAAGAGCCCCGCGGGTGCGTACCAATGGACGCCGAAAGACGCATCCGCAGCGGGTACCGTGCCGGATGCGCACGACCCGTCGAAGAAGCACGCCCCCATAATGTTCACGACGGACATCTCCCTGAGAGTGGACCCGAGCTATGCGAAGATCTCGAAGCGCTTTCTCGAGCATCCGCAGGAATTCGCCAATGCCTTTGCCAAGGCGTGGTTCAAGCTGACGCACCGCGACATGGGGCCTATCTCGCGGTACCTCGGCTCGCTCGTTCCCGCCGAGCCCCAACTCTGGCAGGACCCCATTCCCGCGGTGGATCACGAACCGATCGGCGAGCAGGACATGACTGCCCTGAAGGCTAAGATCCTCGCATCCGGACTTTCCATTTCCCAACTGGTCACGACGGCCTGGGCGTCGGCGGCAACATTCCGCGGCAGTGACAAGCGCGGGGGGGCTAACGGGGCGCGCATTCGCCTCGCGCCGCAAATGGATTGGGAAGTGAATCAGCCAGCCGAATTGGCTAAGGTCCTCCAGAAGCTGGAGGCGATCCAGAAGGATTTCAACGGCGCGCAGTCCGGTGGGAAGAAGGTCTCGCTTGCCGACCTGATCGTTCTGGGCGGCTGCGCAGCCGTCGAGGCAGCGGCCAAGAAGGCCGGCCACGACGTGAAGGTTCCCTTCTCGCCGGGGCGCACGGACGCGTCGCAGGAGCAGACCGATGTGCACTCCTTCGCCGTACTGGAGCCGGCGGCAGACGGGTTCAGCAACTACCTCCCCAAGGGACAACCAAGACCGGCGGAGGAGATGCTGGTG
>JBKQVG010000256.1:0-7537 GCA_052325345.1 Bryobacteraceae bacterium | reverse complement strand
TCGGGCCCTCGCCAAGGCGTAACAGCCTGACAGACGACAAACGACGATCGTCTGTCCCACCTCTGGGTCGGGTCATTTTCCCTGGCCACGCGGAATGCCGGGGCGACATCAGGAGTTCGGAATCTCGACACGGCAGGCAAGAATGCCCGCGCCACGAAATCAGCTCTGAGCGGTCAGCTAAGGCCGGGGCTGCTCTCGGCTGGTGACGGGGAAGAAGTGTCGAGAAGAGACGAATCCCGGCACTGCAGCCAGGAGTGGCTGCGCCACGGGTTACAGTTTGGTCACCGGGTCCAAGAACCTCCAGAACACCACGCCGGTCAGATACACGGCCGCGGAAACATAGAACGTCATATCCCAGTTGTTGCCGGTCCAGGTGAGCAGGTAGCCGATGGCCATGGGGCACATGGCGCCGCCGATATTGCCGGCCATATTCATGGCGCCGGACAGGGTGCCGGCGTACTCGCCGCCCATGTCCATGGCGGCGCCCCAGGAGGCGGGCATGGTCAGGTCGTTGGAGAAACTCGCCATGGCGATGGCCAGCATGGCGTAAACCGGGTTGTGAACGCGGGTGGAAAGCAGCAGGAATGCGGCCGCGCCCAGGAAGCCGATATAGCAGATGGAGCGCCGCGCGCGGGCAACGTTGCCGGTGCGGCGCACCAGCCAACCCGAGGCCAGGGCGGAAATTGAATTGCCCAGTCCGCCGAAAAACAGGGGCAGGGTGCTCAGCATGGCGGTAGAGCCGAGCGCCAGGCCGCGCGCCTCGCGCAGGTAGGTGGGCAGCCAGGTGATGTAAAAATACCAGCCGTAGCTCAGCGAAAAATACTGAGCGCACAGCATCCAGAAGCTGGGCCTGCGAAACCACCGGCTCCAGGGGACGCGACTGTGGCCCTCGGCGAGATTTTCGTTGGGGGCCAGCAGTTGGCGTTCGGCGGCATTCAGGTGCGGGTTGTCGCGCGGATGGTCGCGGTACCAAATATAGAAGATCACCGCCCACACCACCCCCAGCCCGCCGAAAACCCCGAACGCATGGCGCCAGCCTACCCGGTCGACCACCCACTTCACCAGCAGCGGCGTGAACGCCCCGCCCCATCGCGCCGCCATCCACATGACACCCTGGGCGCGCACTTTCTCGCGCTCGGGCAGCCAGACGGTAAAGGTCTTGGTGAGGTTGGGAAAACAGCCGGCTTCACCGGCGCCAAACAGGGCGCGGGTGGTCACGAGGGACACGAAGCTCCACGCCCAACCGGTTGCGGCGGTGAAAAACGACCACCACAGCACGATGGTCATCAACACTTTGCGCGGGCCTATCCAATCGCCCAAGAAGCCCTTTGGCATGTCCAGCAGGGCATAAGCCCAACCGAAAGCGGCGAAAGCCCAGCCCAGTTGAACCGCGCTCAGGCCCAGATCGTGGCGAATGAGCGGGCCGGTATAGGAGATCGCAACCCGGTCGACGTAGGTGACCACCGCCAGGGCGACGGCAAATATTACCACCCAGTAACGGACGCGCGTGGGACGCACCGCCACGATCGTAGCCTGACCCGCCATTTCCGAAGAATCCCCCATTTCCGCTTACCTGGCGGGCCGTTACACCGCGCGCCTCAGGCCAAACACCGTTTGCAATATTCAAAACACTTGCGAACTTCGGCGATGGTGTCCATTCCCGGCTTGCCGTATTCATATTCGATATTGGCGGGGATGGGATACTTCTTCTTCTTGAGGAGCTGCAGCACGGCCTCGATGGGCGTATCGCCTTCGCCCAACGGCATGTTGGGGCCGTGGTTCTTCTTGCGGTCCTTGATATGCAGCACGGCGATGCGCTCGTGGTGTTCCCGAATGTAGGCCACCGGGTCGTAGCCGGCGGCGGTGAAGTGACCGATATCCAGATTTACCCAGAACAGCGGGGTTAGAGCCATGGCCGCGGCGAAGCTTTCGGGAGTGGCGAACTGGTTGGGATCCTCGGTATGGTCGTGGCCGTGCATGGCCACGCGGATCTCGTACTTTTCCGCCACCGGCGCCACGCGCCTGGCCGCCGTCAAAGTGGAGGAAGCGGTGATCAGGCCGACGCCCAGGGCGCGGGCCATTTGAAAGCCGCGATCGATCTCCTCGTCGCTGAAGCTGTCGTTGAAACTCAGGTTGTAGGCCAGAAGAAAGATGCCGGCCTGGTCGAACTTCTTCCGGATGCCGGTGAACAAATCGAGGGGCGCGGACATGCGCCATTCGTGCAGATTCTGCCCGAGGGGCTCCACGTGGCCCTGGGAGAGCTCGCACTCGCCCAGGCCGATGGTCTTCATGGCGTCGATGGCGGCGTCGAGACTCATGTCGCGGAAACTATAAGATTGCGCCCCAATCTGGACGCCGTGAATGCGGGAATGGATCTTCTTGCCCGCGGCCAGGGCCGCCACCGGCAGGGCGGCCAGCGCCACCCGGCCGAAATCGCGTCGCGAACAATTCATTCGGCGCCTCGCGTATGCACGCCAAAACGATACACCAGCGCGCCCGCGCCCACCGTGCCGAACGCAGTCAACGAGGCCTGCGGGTGCAAGATTACGCCGAATACCATCATGGCGGCGCCTACCAGGATATAGGAAGCGGGAATCAAAGGGAAAGCAAAATTCACCGCGCGCAGGCGCTGCCAGCCCGGTTGCCTGCGCCGGAACACGAAAACCGAGGCCACCGCCAGCACGGTAAACAGCGTCAGGCTCATGCCGATATACAGCACCAGCTCGCGGAATGGGGTCAGGGTCATCAACATGGCGCACAAACCCTGGCTCAGAATGGCGAACACCGGGGTGTGAAACCGCGGGTGAACTTTAGCCGCGGAAGGGAAAAAGGCGCGGTTCTTGGCCATGGCGAAATACACCCGCGGGCCGATGGTGACTTCCGCGTTGACGGTGGCCACGATGGCCAGCGCCATCAGCGCGGAAAATGCGCCCGCGATGCCCGGGCCGAACAGGTTGGAGGCCGAAAGCGCGCCGATCGCCACCACATTCTTCATTTTTTCCAGCGGCGTCGAGTACACAAAAACCAGGTTGAGGGCCAGATACGCCACCGATACCAACCCGCAGCCCACCGCCAGCGCGGCCGGCAGGGTGCGCTCCGGACGGCGCACTTCCTCGGCCACGTAGGTGGCCGCGTTCCACCCGCTGTAAGCCACCATGACCCACAGCAGGCTGATGAAGAACTGCTCCGGAACGGGCACCGTGGAGGTGCGCACGGCGGTTTCCGAGAAGTGCCCCCAACTGCCGGCGCCGATCCCGAAGCCCAGCGCCACGAAACTCAGAATCACCGTCAGTTTGACGGCGGTGAGCACATTTTGCACTTTGGCGGTGAGCCCCACGCCGAAACAGTTCAGCACGGTCAAGGCCGCGATCAGCGACGACGCCAGCACCTGTCCGGGGCCGAGACGCAGCGAAAAATCGCCGGAGCCGATCTGAATGGGAGCGTTGGACTGCTTGAGCGCGGGCCAGAAGTGGCCCAGATAATCGGAGAACGCCAGCGCCGCCGCCGCGATGGGCGCCGAAAAGCCGGCGAAGAACGAAACCCACCCGGTCATGAACCCCCACTCCCGCCCGTAAGCTCGCGTCAAATACACGTATTCGCCGCCGGAGCTGGGGAAGTTGATGCCCAGTTCGGAATAGCTGAGCGCCCCGGCGAGGGCGAAGGCCGCGCCCACGGCCCAGCAGAGCATGATCAGCCACGCCGAACCGAGGTCGCCCGCCATAAAACCGGTGCTGGCAAAAATGCCCAGCCCCACCATGTTGGAGATGACCAGGGCCGTGGCGCTGAAGAAGCCGAGCTGGCGCAGCAGCCCGGGCCGCGAAGCTTCGAGGGTGGAATTGGGCATGCGGACCTTAGAGCTATTGTAGCCGCGTCCGGCGCATAAGTCTTCCGCGGGCGTCGGGCTGGTAGGGTGCAGCTCCGGTTTCGCGGACCGCTGAAAGCTTCGACGCCGCCCTTCCTGTGTGATCCTAGAACAAGCGGCATGCGCGAATACGAATTCATGAAGTTGCTGGAACACCATCCCGGGCTGGTGGTCGCCCCAGCCGCGGTCTTCCTGGTCACGCTGGCCGTGTGCTGGGTGGCGCGGCGTCTGCTGCTGCGCGCGCTGTCCGCCTGGACCGCGCGCACGCGGAGCCGCGGCGGGGAAATCATGACGGAAGCCCTGAGCGGGCCCACCGTCATCTGGATGCTGGTATTGGCAACCCACCTGGCCATCGAGAGTTCCGATCTGCCCCGTGTCGTTTCGGCGGTTTGGGCGCCCCGGCTGCTGGTCGCGCTGGTAGTGATTTCCTTCACCATGATGATGGGGCGCGTCACCGGCCAACTGGTGCGCCACTGGGGCAACCAGGCGCAGGCAATTCTGCCGGTGACCACGCTTACCGAGACCCTGGCGCAAATCGCCGTAATTATTCTCGGCATCGTGGTTCTGCTGGGGGTGGAGCACGTCAACATCACGCCGCTTCTTACCGCCCTCGGCGTGGGCGGCCTGGCGGTGGCGCTGGCGTTGCAGGATACCCTCTCGAACCTGTTCGCCGGGTTTTACGTGGCGGTCTCGCGGCAGGTGCGCCTGGGCGATTACATCAAGCTGAGCACCGGCGAAGAGGGCTACGTAGTGGACATCAGTTGGCGCTCCACCACTATTCGCGCACTGGCCTCGAACCTGATCTTCGTTCCCAATGCCAAGCTGTCGCAGGCCAATGTGACCAACTACTGGCTGCCCGATAAGCGCATGGGCGTTTCCATCCAGGTGAATGTGGCGCTCGATTGCGACGTGGACCAGGTGGAGCGGCTGCTCAACGAAGTGGGCCAGCAGGCGGCCGGCCAGATCCCCGGCCTGGTGGCCGATCCGCCGCCTTCGGCTTTCTTCGACCCCGGCGTGGGCGATTTCGCGATAGGCTTTACGCTGGGGTACCAAGTGGAAGAGTTCAGCCAACAGTATGCCGTCCGCAACGAGCTGCGCAAGCGCGTGCTGCGCCGCCTGCGGGCCGAAGGCATCCGGATTCCGTACCCGACCCGGACCTTGTACGTGGAGAATTTGTCGGCCGAAACTCAGAAGTCTTAAACCAAATCCGATGAAAACTTTTACGATTGCCGTAATCGCCGGCGATGGCATCGGGACCGAAGTCGTCCCCCAGGCGCGGCGCGTGCTCGAACGCGTGGCGCAGCATCATTCCGTGGCGTTTGCGTTTCAGGATTTCGATTGGGGCGCGGAACACTATTTCCGCTGGGGCCGCATGATGCCCGCCGGGGCGCTGGAATTGCTGCGTCCGTGCGACGCCATCCTGCTGGGGGCCGTCGGCCATCCTCAACTCCCCGACCATGTCACCCTGAATGGGCTGCTGCTGCCGATTCGCCGCGCCTTCGACCAGTACGCCAACGTGCGCCCGGCGTATCTCTACCCGGGCGTGCGCTCGCCGCTGGCCGGCTACCATGGCGGCGAAATCGATTTCGTGGTGGTTCGCGAAAACACCGAGGGCGAATATGCGCAGGTGGGCGGATTCGTCTATCACGATCAGCCCGAGGAAATCGCCATCCAGACCTCCGTCTTTACCCGCCGCGGCGTGGAGCGCATCGTGCGCTTCGCTTTCGAGCTGGCGGTGAAGCGCGGCAAGAAGAAACGCGTGACGTCGGTCACCAAGTCCAACGCCCAAGGCTACAGCATGGTGCTGTGGGACCGCGTGTTCCGCGACGTGGCGGCGGATTTTCCGGGTGTCGAAACCGAATCGCTGCTGGTGGACGCGGCGGCCATGAACTTCGTGCGGCGCCCGGCCAGCTTCGACGTGGTGGTGGGCTCGAACCTGTTCGCCGATATTCTGAGCGACCTTTCGGCTATCCTCATCGGCAGCATGGGCCTGGCCGCCAGCGCCAATCTCGATCCCCTGCGCCGCTTTCCTTCAATGTTCGAGCCGGTGCACGGATCGGCCCCCGACATTGCCGGAAAAGGCCTGGCCAATCCGCTGGCCGCGATTCTGAGCGCCGCCATGATGCTGGACCACCTGGAACTCGCCGCCGCCGCGCGGCAGGTGGAAGCCGCCGTAGCGGCCGTGCTGGCCGACGGCAAAACGCTGCCCGCCGATTTGGGCGGCAACGCTTCGACCACCGCCGTAACCGGCGCCGTGCTGGAGAAACTGGGTTAGTGCCCGTGGCCGGGGGACGTGGCGCTGCGTGGAGTAGGCCTTTTGGCCTGCGCTTGCGCCGGACTGGGCTTCGGATGCAGGCCAAAGGCCTACTCCACGAGAAGTCCGAGGCTGCCCCTTAGTGCCTGCCGACAAGCACTCCGAAGCCACCGGCCGCCACGCTTTCCTGGTGGGTGCCGGCATTTTGCTCGCGCGCCTGATCGGCCTGGTGCGGCAGCACTTCTTCGCCCGCTACTTCGGGCAGCTCAATCCCATCGCCGATGCCTTCAACGCGGCCTTCAAGATCCCCAATTTTCTGCAGAACCTGTTCGGCGAAGGAGTGCTTTCGGCGTCGTTCATTCCGGTCTACGCGCATCTGCTGGCGGAGGGCGACGAGGAGGAATCCGGCCGCGTGGCCGGCGCGGTGTTCGCGCTGCTGGCGCTGACGGCTTCGCTGTTGACGGTGCTGGGCATGCTGGCCGCGCCCTACCTGGTGGATGTCATCGCCCTGGGTTTTCACGGCGCCAAGCGCGATCTCACCATCCACCTGACGCGCATTCTGTTTCCCGGCACGGCCATGCTGGTGCTCTCGGCCTGGTGCCTGGGGATTCTCAACAGCCATCGCCGCTTCTTCCTTTCCTACACCGCCCCGGTGGTGTGGAACGCGGCCATGATCGCCTCCCTCGTCGCCTTTCACGGTGGCGGCCAGTTGCGCCTGGCGACGCTGCTGGCCTGGGGCTCGGTGGCGGGCAGCGGGCTGCAATTCGCCGTGCAGTTGCCGGCGGTGCTGAAGCTGGCCCGCCGCTTGCGCGTACATCTCGATACCCGATCGAGCCACGTTCGCGAGGTGGTGCGCAACTTCGGCCCGGTGTTCCTGAGCCGCGGCGTGGTGCAGATCTCGGGCTTCGTGGATACGGTCCTGGCCAGCGTCTTGGGCGACGGACCGGTAACCGCGCTCACCAACGCCCAGACCCTCAACATGCTGCCCGTGAGCCTGTTCGGCATGGCCGTTTCGGCGGCCGAACTGCCGGCCATGTCGAGCGCCTTGGGCAATACCGAAGAAGTGGCCGCCTACTTGCGCCGGCGCCTCAATGGCGGCCTGCGGCGGATTGCGTTCTTCGTGGCGCCCTGCGCGCTCGGCTTTCTGGCGCTGGGCGATGTGATGGCCGGCGCGCTGTTCCAGAACGGCGCCTTCCACCGCGCCGATTCGGTGTATGTGTGGGGCATCCTGGCCGGCTCTTCGGTGGGACTGCTGGCCACCACCCTCGGCCGCCTCTATTCCTCCACCTACTGGGCCCTGCGGGATACGCGCACGCCGCTGCGCTTCGCCGTGATTCGCGTGCTGCTGACCACCGGCCTCGGATACCTCTCGGCCGTGCCGCTCCCTATCTGGCTCGGCATCGCGCCGCGCTGGGGCGTGG
>JBKQVG010000255.1:0-34953 GCA_052325345.1 Bryobacteraceae bacterium | reverse complement strand
CACTTCGTGGAGCGGGCTCTCAGTCTGCCACGCCGGGACTCATCCCGGCGCTTTTCTCGCTCAACGCACGATGCTTCTCTGCGAACGTGGAAATAGCCCGGGCCCTTTGGCTGCGGCGCCGCTGCTCTATGGGGCAGGTTGGCAACCTGCGGACCGATTGTCAATCGGTCTAGGCGGGCTGTTTTCTCGGCGCGCCTGAAACCTGCCGCAACCCAAATTCCACAACCTCGGGAATTCGGATGTTCTCAGGTTATAGAGTTCGGTTTCAGCCGCCGTACGGCATCGGGGGCACTTTCCCCAGCTCGCGCGAGTAGACGGTCAAAGCGCCGCGATGATGCGCGGTGTGCTCCACCATGGCCCATACGATGTCGCCGATGGGTTGGCCGCCCATCACCGGGCCGGGCGGCAGCGGCCGGGCAAGATCCTCCAGGCTGCGGGAGCGGAGAAACTGGATCGCGTTCCCATAGGCGGATTCGAGTGTCTGCCGGGCTGCCGTGAGCGAGGTCACACTCGCGAGGGCCTTGGCGTGCTTTTCGAAATCGAGGTCGAAACCTTCGGGCCGGGATGCGCCCTCGATGAACCAGTCGAGAGTCTGCGCCGCGTGCGCGACCTGCTGCGCAACCGTCATCATCCCTTCCCGCGGACGGAACCCGGAGTCGGCCTCATCGAGGACCCGGGTCGAGCGCTCGAAGAATTCCTTGCTTGCCAGCAACTGGTTGGCGAAGCTGTTTTGTTGTTCCGGTTTTGGGCTCATGGGCCACACTATATCAGAAGGCGAATCGTGACGCGGTGTCGAATTCACCTGGAATCACGGCAATGGGCGCCGGGTACCATCGATTTTCAGACTGACCCGCTACCCGCGTCATGGCGGTGCCTGCCGCCCAGCCGTCACCTCCGCTCCCCGCAGATTGAAGCTCGCCACGACTCTGGCCAGATGCCCGGGCTCCGCGCGATTGCCTTCCGGCATGGCCAACCATTCCATGGCCGCTTCGAGGACGGCGCCGACCCAACATCGCGCCACGATGTTGCGATCTTGGGCCTCCACCGAGGGCGCTGCCAATTCCAGAGCCGCGGCGACCGATCGCACGTGACTCTCGATGATCGCCCGCCGCGCTTCTTCCAGACGGCCCCCCAGCGTCTTGGCCTCCATCAGGATCCGAGCCTCCGCCGGGTTGCCGGCAAGCCACCGAACCAGGCCTTCCACGGCCGCGCTCATTTGCGCGCCTGGCGTGCTCCCTCGCTCCATCGCCTCGTTCAATGCGGCCGAGAGACGCTTGCCGATCTCTTCCAGCGAGGCCGCGTACACGTCCTCCTTGTTGCGGAAATACAAATAGAACGCGCCCGTGGAACTCTGCGCCTCCCCCACAATCATGGGAACCGTGGTCGGGTGGTAGCCCAGCCGTCCAAACAGCGGGATCGCCGTGTCCAGGAACCGCTTGCGGCGGGCCTGCTTGCGCTCCACCATCCTCTCGCTCTTCTTATAGGCCAACCGGCGCCTCCTTTAGCCCGTTGTCGATGGCCGGGGTACCGCGGCTCGAAACCGAATCTGGTCCCGCGGGTGGGACAGTCGATCGTATTTCTGTCGTCTGTCAGGCTGTTGTGGCCTGGCGAGGGCACGACAGACCACGAAAAACGACGGTCTGTCCCACCGGTGGATCACCGAATCCCTGGCTCACTCGAATTCCACGACATCAGGAGTTCGGAGTCTCGGCGCTGCAGGCGGGGCGCCTGCGCCACGACCACTTTGGGCCGTTATTTTAACGCCTGTGCCGGACAACGAAATCGTTTCATGTCAAATAAAGAATGACACGTCAGTTTTTATTTTGTCAAGCTCCTCCTACGCTGTGACTAAAGTCATAGCCCTGGAATTCCCGCCGCGCTACTCTCTGTCTTCGAGGTGAGAACATGAGCGTGACGACGGAAAAAACGGTTCGCGACTTGGCCCTGGAGGTCCCCGCGGCAACCCAGGTCTTCGAGCAACTGGGCATCGACTATTGCTGCGGCGGCGGCCAGACTCTGGAACAGGCCTGCTGTGCGGCCAAGGTGCCGTTGGAGCGGGTGTTGGAGTCCCTGGAGGCGGCCGGCCAGGCGGCCAACCAGGGCCGCATCGATCGCGACTGGCAAGCGGCGCCGCTCGCCGAACTCGCCGCGCACATTCGCAACACGCACCATGAGTACGTCCGCGGTGAGATTGCGCGGCTCCCTCCGCTGTTCGATAAGGTGGTCGAGGCGCACGGCGCCAACCACCCCGAATTGTCCGAGTTGCGCCAGACGTTCGGCGCGCTGGCCGAAGAGCTGTCCTCGCACTTGATGAAAGAAGAGATGGTCTTGTTCCCCTACATTGTGCGCCTGGAGGAAGCCGTCTCGGCGGGAGCGCCGGCCCCGCCATCGCCATTCGGCAGCGTGCGCAATCCGGTAGCCATGATGGTCCACGAGCACGACAGCGCCGGCGAGGCTCTTCGCAGCCTGCGCCGCGCCAGCAACAACTACGCCGCCCCGGCCGATGCCTGCGTCAGCTTTCTGACCCTGTATCGGGCCTTGGCCGCCTTTGAAGCCGATTTGCACCGCCACATCCACCTGGAAAACAACATCTTGTTCCCGCGCGCCATCGCTCTCGAAGGAGCGCGCTGAAGCGAGCGCAGGCCATGAGCGTGCTGGCGGTACCGCTGCAGAAACCGCGCAAGAAGTTGGTGAAGCGCGCGCCGCGCGACCGTTCGCAAGCGTTGCGCCACGCCGTCCAACTCGTCTTCCTGGCGCTGAACGCCTGGATCGGGCTGGAGTTCTACCTCTTCGTGCGCTTTTGCGAAACCGGCGGCCGGTCCATGTGGGCCGCGCGCCCGCCCGGCGTGGAAGGCTGGCTGCCGATCGCGGCGCTCATGAATTGGAAGGTATTCGCCGCCACCGGCCGCATGCCCAGGCTCCACCCGGCGGGAATGCTGCTGCTCGCCGCCTTCCTGGCGGCGTCGTGGATGTTTCGCAAAAGCTTCTGCGGCTGGCTGTGCCCGGTGGGAACCGTTTCGGAAGCTCTGTGGCGGCTCGGACGCCGCATCTTCGGCCGCAATTTGCATCTGCCGCGGCGCCTCGATGCCGGTCTGCGCAGCCTGAAGTATTTGCTGCTGGGCTTGTTTCTCCTGGCCGTCGGCTCCATGTCGGTGGCGGCCATCCGCGCTTTCCTGGATGGCCCCTACGGCATGGTGGACGACGTCAAAATGCTGAACTTCTTCCGCTTCCTGGGTGCGGCCGGCTGGCTCTTTATCGCGGCCCTGGTTGTCGCCTCGCTGTTCGTTCAAAACTTCTGGTGCCGCTATCTGTGCCCTTACGGCGCGCTGATGGGACTCGCGGCGCTGGCCAGCCCGCTCCGTATCCGCCGCGATTGCGCCGCGTGCATCGATTGCGGCCGTTGCGCCAAAGCGTGCCCTTCGTTGCTGCCGGTGGACCGCCTGGTTTCGATCCGCTCCGCCGAATGCACCGCGTGCCTGGAATGCGTCGCCGCGTGTCCCGCCGCCGGAGCGCTGTTTCTGTCTGCTCCCACCCGCCGGAGCACACCGGCTTGGGTTGTAGCTGCAGGTCTGGCGATCCTCTTTATAGGAGTCTGTGGCTGGGCCCGCCTGTCGGGCCACTGGCAAACCCAACTCCCCACCCAGGTCTACCTGGAACTGGTCCCCCACGCCAACCAATTCAACCATCCCTGATGCGTCCCGGCGACTTCCCGGCGCAGAATTGGCTTTCCGCCCCGGAAAATTGATGTAACCCTCACCGGTCACAGCCATTTGCTGTTGATAATAAAGATAGTTACAGAATCAGCCCTCCTGCCCTGTCGTATCCCGGTGGCGGGGAAACGATGCGCTGGTTGCCAATCGGAGTGGGACACCTGTCCAAGGGAAGTTTTCGCTCGCTGGAAACAAACCCGGAGGCCGGCTCAGGGCGCGTTACGTAATAACCGCACCACCCGCGCCCCTGCGGATGCAGATCGACGTGGACGTGGGCATCGGCGACCGCGAGATCACCCCACCTGGTCAACATCCGGTTTGTTCCATTGGGTGATGCCCGTGGCCAGGGCAAGCTGGGTGAGACCGGCCACGTTGTTGACGCCCAGTTTCTTCATCATGGTCTTGCGGTAGCTGCGTACGGTTTGCAGGCCGAGATCGAGCATGACGGCGATATCCTTGCTGGTCTTGCCTTCCGCTACCAGGCGCAGCACCTGCAGCTCGCGCGGCGAGAGGGATTCGAGCGGGCTGCGATCGTGCGTTTCCAGGTCGCCGCGCTGAATGCGCAGCAGCAGCCGGTCCGACACCGACGAGCTCAAGTACGAGCCGCCGCGCGCCACCGTGCGCAAGGCGTCCAGCAGTTCGGCGGAGGACGCGGTTTTCAGAACGAAGGCCCGCGCGCCGCCGCGAATCGCGCTCACCACCGAGTTCTCATCGTCGTACATGGACAGAATCACGATCTTGATGCCGGGGCAGTGGCGCAGCAATTCGGTGGTGGCTTCAATCCCATTCATGCCGGGCAGCCCGATATCCATCAGCACCATGTGGGGCTGGGCCTTGCGGCAAAGCTGCACCGCGTCGGAACCGTTCTCGGCCTCGCCCACCACGCGAAACTCCGCGCCGCGCTCCAGGATGGTTTTGATTCCGTCGCGAACCAGCTTGTGATCATCGACAAGAACAATGTCGAATGTCATTTCCTCCTCCCGCGGTCTTTATTACAGAAAGCGCTTATGGTTGTTCCGGCGGCTCGGCTGCTCAGAATCTCGAGTTCCAGCCCGGCCTCGGCGGCATGGTGCTCCATGGTCAGCAGCCCCAACCCGCGGCTGCCATTCTGCAAGTCGGAAGGATCGAAGCCCCGGCCGTTGTCGCGCACCTCCAGAGTAGCCCCATTACGTGTGGACTTTACCGCGATTTCGATGAAAGAGCAACCGGCGTGCTGCACGGCGTTGTCCACGGCTTCCTCGGCGATATGATACAAGGCCGCCGCGGTATGGGGATCGATCCGGAGCGACGGATCGACGTTGATGCGCAGCGTGCCGGCAATGCGGTCGCGGAGCCGCGCGCCCATGCGGTCGAGGGCGGCGCGCAGGCCGGCGCGCTCCACCGCCGAGGGGTTCAGCTCGTAGCTGTAATCGCGCACTTGCGCCATGATCCGTTCCAGCAGCTTCTGCACGTCCCGCAGCCGCGCCAGCGGCTCCGGGATGGAATCGGGAACATCCATGCGAACCAGGTCGATCTGCAGACCCAGCGCGGTCAGGTTCTGCCCCACCACGTCGTGTAGAAAACGCGCGATGGAACCGCGCTCGAACTGCTGCTGGCGCAAAGCGCCGAGAACCGTGTTCCGCAACTCCCGGTCGGCGGTGGCCAGCGCCGTGACTTCGCGGCCCGCGGCTCCCGCATAGCGGATCTCGCCGTCCACGCGCATGGGAAAACAGAACACGTACCAAAGCCCGTCGCCGCGGCGTTCGCGCAATTGCAAATACTCGCCGCCGAGGACCTTGGCCAGGCGCTCGCGCCAGATCCCGCCGGTTTCCGGATCGAGCGCTTCGCCTATCTGCCGCCCCGCCAGCTCGTTCGCCGCTTTGCCGAGCAACGGCGCCGAATCGCCGTAGACAAATTGGAAGACCCCGTCCGTGTCCAGCATCCAGTGGCATGCCTGCCCCTGCGCCAGGAAGCTTTCCAGCAAGTCGTGGGAGACGGGCATGGATGGTTCTTCAGTCCAGCAGCCTGGCCGCGGGTTTGGCAAAGTAGGTCAGAATGATGGAGGCTCCCGCGCGGGCAATCGCTGTCAGGCTTTCCATCATGGCCCGATCGTGATCGAGCCAGCCGTTGCGGGCCGCGGCGGCGATCATGGAATACTCGCCGCTCACCTGGTAGGCGGCGATGGGCACGTCCCAGCGCCGGCGGGCTTCGGCGATCAGATCCAGGTAAGGCATGGCCGGCTTCACCATAATAATGTCGGCGCCCTCTTCCAGGTCGAGCGAGATTTCGTGCATGGCTTCGCGGGCGTTGGCAGGGTCCATTTGATAGCCGCGCCGGTCGCCGAACTGGGGCGTGGATTCGGCGGCCTCGCGGAAGGGTCCGTAGAACACCGAGGCGAACTTGGCGGCGTAACTCATGATGGGAATCTGCGGAAAGCCGGCGGCGTCGAGCGCGCGGCGAATGGCGGCGACGCGGCCATCCATCATGTCGGAAGGAGCCACCATGTCGGCGCCGGCGCGGGCGTGCGATACCGAGGTTTTAGCCAGCCACTCCAGGGTAACGTCGTTATCCACGTCGCCGTTCTTGTCGTCCGGCCGGATATAGCCGCAATGGCCGTGGCTGGTGTACTCGCAGTTGCAGACGTCGGTCACCACCAGCAGGCCGGGCGCCTCGCGGCGGATGGCGCGGACGGCGCGCTGCACGATGCCGTCATCGTCATACGCGCCGGAGGCCCGGTCGTCTTTCGATTCCGGCAGGCCGAACAGGATCGTGCCGCCAATGCCCAGCGACTTCAGTTCGGCGCACTCTTTGACAATTTCATCCACCGACAACTGGTAATTGCCGGGCATGGCGCCGATTTCGCGCCGCACTCCCTCGCCTGGACAGGCAAATAAGGGGAGGATGAATTGAGCCGGATGGAGGCGCGTTTCCCGCACCAGGCTGCGCAGACGCTCGCTGGCTCGCAATCGGCGCGGGCGGTGAATCGGAAAGGGCATCTCTAACGAATTGTAACGCGTGCGGGGAACGCGATCCGGTTCACGCCGCGCCGCATGAAACGATCGGCGGGCGGATTCAAGCGAATACAACCTCACGCCATTTGGAATCCTCCCCGCATGCGCACTACCATGAATTCCAGATAAACAATGCCGATTGGCGTGAAGAGACGAAGCGGCGAGGACTTATGTTTCGTAAGTTGACGGCCGCGACGGAATATGGGAGTGGCGCTGCGCGGACCCGAGCCTCATGCTGACCGGCTCCCAACTCGGAGAGGACCCTGGTTTCAGCCGCCCACAGGTCAGCCGCTGGGTGATTGCGGTCGCCGTCATGTCCAGCGCCGTCATGGAGGTGCTGGATACTTCCGTCGTCAATGTCAGCTTGCCGCACATAGCCGGGAGCCTTTCCGCCAGCGTGGATGAAGCCACCTGGGTATTGACCTCCTACCTGGTGGCGAATGCCGTGGTCCTCCCGATTACCGGATGGCTGGCGAACTACATCGGCCGGAAGCGCCTCCTGCTGATGGTGGTGACCGGATTCACTCTATCGAGCATCTGTTGCGGCCTGGCCCCGAGTCTCTCCGCGCTGATCTTTTTTCGGGTGCTTCAAGGCACCACGGGCGGGGGTCTGCAGCCGCTCTCGCAAGCCGTATTGCTGGAAGAGTTTCCGGGGCAGGAAAGAGGCAAAGCCATGGCCTTCTGGGGACTCGGCATCGTGGCGGCGCCGATCCTCGGGCCGACTCTGGGCGGCTGGCTGACGGACACCTATTCGTGGCGCTGGGTGTTTTACATCAACCTGCCCGTCGGCCTCGCCAGCCTGATCATGATCTCGCTGTTTCTTTACGATCCGCCCTATATTCGCCGCGGGAGCATGCGGGTGGATTTCTGGGGATTGGGCATGCTGGCCGTCGGCATGGGAGCGCTTCAGATCATGCTGGATAAAGGCCAGGAAGAGGACTGGCTAGGCTCTAATTTCATCGTGACGCTGGCGCTCATCGCGGGAACCATGCTGCCGGCTTTTGTGATTCGCGAGCTCCTGGTGGAGCAACCCATCGTCCGCTTCCGGCTGCTGAAATATCGGAGCTTCGCCTCCGGTATCGGGCTGGTCACGATTCTGGGATTCGTGCTCTACGGCAGTCTCGTGCTGTTGCCGTTGTTCATGCAGACGCTGCTGGGCTGGACTGCGGTCACGGCCGGCATTTGGACCAGTCCGCGCGGGATCGGCACGGCGATTTGCATGCCGCTGGTCGGATATCTTTTGGGCAAGGGCTGGGACGGGCGGAAGATGCTGATTTTCGGATTCGTCGTGGCCAGCATGGCGTTCTTCGGCTATTCGCGCATGGACCTGCAATCGGGAACGTGGGATATCTTTTGGCACCAGATCAATCAGGGCGTGGGCATGGCTTTCGTCTTCGTTCCGCTGACCACGCTGACCATGGATCCAATCCCGACGGCGGAAACCGGCTATGCCACCAGCCTTTATAGCGTGATGCGGAACATCGGCTCCAGTGTCGGCATTTCGTTCGTTACGACCTTTGTGGCGCGGCGGTCCCAGTTCCATCAGGCGATCCTCGCCGCGCACATCACACCGTATAGCCAGCAAGTGCGGCAGTTCCTGGCGCAGGCCGACGGCGTGTTTTTCCGCGGCGGTTCCGATCAAACGGCCGGCCGCCAAGGCCTGGCGTTGCTGTACCGGACGGTCCAGCAACAGGCGGCCCTGCTGAGTTTCGTCGAGGCGTTTCGCGTCATGGGCTTTCTCTTTCTCGCCATCGTGCCGCTGGTGCTGCTGATGCGGAGGGCGCGGCAAGCGCGGCCCGCCGCGGGCGCCCATTGACGATTCCGCCGCCCGATCGGCCTGAGTCAAGCGGCTACTCAACGCGCGCGATTCGTGATTTGATGGTGAAAGGCGGCGCGCAATCGAAAACCAAATCGAAGTCCTGATCGAGAAACTGGTGTATGGCGGCAATGGGCTGGGGCGGCTGGACGGCCGCGTGGTGCTGGCGCCCTACGTAGCGGCCGGCGAGCGCGTGCGCGTCGAGGTGGACCGCGAGCGGCGCGGGCTTCTGGAGGGGCGAACCGTCGAAATCGTCCAGCCGGCGGCGGAGCGCGTGGCGGCGGAGTGCCCGTATTTCGGCCGCTGCGGCGGTTGCCATTACCAGCACCTGCCCTACGCGGCACAGCTCGCCGCCAAGCGCGCCATCCTGACGGAAGTGATTCAGCGCGTCGGCAAGATGCAGCCGCCGGAGCAGGTCGACCTGGTGATGAGCGAGCCGTTCGGCTACCGCAACCGGGTCCAGTTGCACGTGGACGGCGGCACGCTGGGATACCGCGAGGCGCGATCGCACCGGCTCTGCGCCATCGAACGATGCCCGGTGGCATCGCCCAAGCTGAACCAGGTCGTCGCCACATTCGCCGCCATGGCCCGCGACCGCCGGTGGCCGAACTTCCTGCGCTCCCTGGAGGTTTTCACCGATGAAGAACGGGTGCAGTTGAACGTGCTTGAAACCGCGCGGCCGGTCTCACGCCGGTTTTTCGAGTGGTGCGGCGAGCGCATTCCCGGCCTGGCGGATGGCGCGCTGGATTACCAGGGCCGCTTTCGGGTGAGCCGCAATTCGTTCTTTCAGGTGAACCGGTTTCTGGTCGATGAGCTGGTGACAACGGTCTTGGGGGATGCGGCATCGGAAAGAGCGGCGGGCTCGGCGGCGCTCGATCTATACGCCGGGGTGGGCTTGTTCACCCTGCCGCTGGCGCGGCGGTTCGAACGCGTAGTCGCGGTGGAAGCCGGCGGAGCGGCCGTGCGCGACCTGGAGTTTAACGCCGAACGCGCCGGGATTTCGAATGTGACGGCCGAGCGGGCCAGCGTGGAATCCTATCTGGGCGCGCTCGAAACCGCGCCCGATTTCGTGCTGCTGGACCCTCCCCGCGCCGGTTTGGGCAAGACCGTGGTGCGGCGCCTGCTGGAACTTGCGCCGCCGAGGCTAACCATCGTATCGTGCGACCCGTCTACATTAGCTCGGGACCTGGCGGGACTGACGGCCGGCGGCTATGCCATCGGCCGCATGACTTTGGTGGATTTGTTTCCACAGACGTATCATCTGGAAACCGTGGTGTGGCTGCGGCGGTAGGCCTCAGGCTGCAAACCAGGGGCGGCGGAGAGGGGAGATTCAGTGGCAATTCTCGCGGACTTGTCCTACGCGGCGCGCACGTTGCGCAAGAGCCCGGTATTTACCATTACCGCGGTGGCGACGATCGCCTTGGGCATCGGCGCCGCCGCTGCGATTTTTAGCGTAACCCACGCGGTACTGCTCCAGCCCCTGCCGTATAAGAATCCGGAACGGCTGGTGCTGGCGTGCGAGGACATGCGCCAGCGCAACGTGCGGGATATCCCCATGTCGACGCCGGATTTCGTGGATTTCCGCAACGGCACGCGCGGCGCGTTTGAGGATCTTACGGGGGTGTTTACCGGGCGCGGCGTGCTGGAACGGGACGACGGCTCTAGCGAGCAGATTCACTTCGGCGCCGTTACGCCCAACTTTTTCCACCTGCTGGGCGCGCGCATGGTGGCGGGCCGCGACTTTACCGAGGTGGATGGCCAGCCCGCCGCGCAGCCTGACGCGGGCCAAGGCGGAGCCGCGCCCGCCGTGCCCCAAATGGTGATTTTGAGCTATGAATTCTGGCAGCGCCGGTTCGGCGGCCGTCGCGACATCCTGGGCCGCCCTTTGCAAAATCCCTTTCAGGGCAGCATGGTGATTGGCGTGTTGCAGCCCGGCTTCGAGCTGCTTCTGCCGCCCCAGTTCAACGCCACGGCCAAGCCGGATTTCTGGCTGGCCGTGCGGTTACGGTACGATCCCACCACGCGCAACTCATTTTGGATCCAGCCCATCGGCAGGCTGCGCGAGGGCGTGACCCTGGAACGCGCCCAGGCCGAGGCCTCGCACGTGGCCGACGCGGCGCGGCGCGATTTCGTGATCGAGCGAACCGCCGGGTATCACCTCCGCATCGAGCCCATGCGGAAGTACCTGGTGGAGCGTTCGCGGCCGGCGATTCTGGCGCTGATGGGCGCGGTGATCTTTCTGCTGCTGATCGCCTGCGCCAACGTGGCCAACCTGATGCTGGTGCGGGCTTCGCTGCGCGAGCGCGAATTGGCGGTGCGCACGGCGCTGGGCGGCAACCGCTGGCGCCTGGTGCGGCAGATTCTGGCGGAAGCGCTGCTGGTGGCCATGGCGGGAACCGCCCTGGGCGTGGGCCTGGCGTGGCTCGGGTTGCGCGAGTTGGCTGCTATCGGGCCGGAGAACCTGCCGCGCCTGGACAGCATCCGCATCGATCCCACCGTCACGGCATTTTCGGCGCTGGCCGGGCTGGCCGCGGCGGCCCTGTTTGGCCTGGCGCCGGCGCTGCGCGCTTCGCGGCCCGATATCGCGCAAGTGCTGCGCTCGAGCGGGCGGACCTCGGCCCTGGGCGGCGGCCGGCTGCTACGCGACGCCGTGGTGGTGGCGGAAGTGGCGCTGTGTTTCGTGCTGCTGATCGGCTCGGGGCTCATGTTCCGCAGCTTTCTGGCGCTGAGCCGCATCGACCCCGGATTCGACCCGCATCATTTGCTCACCTTCAGCCTGGTAGGCGGCGGGCAAGGCCGCCGCCAGCCGGGGCAGCGCCTCGCGCTCGTCCGCCAGATTTCGGAACGGTTGCGCGCGCTGCCCGGCGTGACGGCGGTCGCCGCCACCAACCCCCTGGCTTTAGGCGGCGACTTCTATCCCATCCGCTGGGGCCTCGAACCGGCCCTGGCCGATCCCAGCAAGTTTCAGGCGGTGGATAGCCTGATCGTGCTGCCCGGCTATTTCCAGACCATGCGCACGCCGATTCTGGAGGGCCGCGCCTTCACCGAGGCCGACAATGCGCCCGACCAGAACGTGGTGGTGGACGAATTCCTGGCGCGCAAGGCTTTCGGCGCGGAAAGCGCGGTGGGCAAACGCATTCTGATTCGCATCCGCACGCCCGAGCCGGAGTGGGTGCGGATCATCGGCGTGGCGCGGCACATCCGCGGCGCCTCGCTGGCGGAGCCGGGGCGCGAGCAGGTTTATTTCACCGACGGCTTCATGAGTTACGGCGCGGCATTCCGCTGGGTGCTGCGCACCGCCGGCGACCCGCTCTCCGTAGCCGCCCCGGCGCGCGCCGCCATCGCCACCATCGACCGCAAACTGCTGCTGACCGAATTGCAGCCGATGGACCTACTGGTGGAGAAAGCCCAATCGCAGACACGTTTTTCGCTGCTGCTGATCGGCGTCTTCGCAATCCTTGCGGCGCTATTGGCCGGAGTGGGCCTTTACGGCGTGCTGGCTACGGTCGTGCGGCAGCGTACCGCGGAAATCGGCGTACGCGTGGCCCTGGGCGCCGCGCCGGCGCGCATCTTTCGCCTGGTGGTGGGTCAGGGAATGCGCCTGAGCCTGGCGGGCGTGGCCGTCGGCTGCGTGTTCGCCATGTTCCTGACGCGCTTAATAAAGAGCATGCTGGTAGGCACCAGGCCCGGCGACCCGCCGACCTATGTCGCCATGGCGGCGTTGTTCCTGGCGATTGCCGCCGTAGCGAGCTGGATCCCTGCGCGAAGAGCAGCGGGGCTCGATCCGAATGCGGCGCTGCGGGAGGAATAACTGCCGGTGGGGGAGTGGGCCAGTTTTCGGTTGGCGCCGCCAGACTGAGTGATCGGGACTTCACGAGACGGAGCGGCGTTTGGCGTCCTCACGAAAGGAGGTGGCGCTGCGATACGATGAATCCTGCGCGGTTATGAGGACACAGAATGCCCACCGTCAAGAATATCCCCGGACCGTACCGGTATTTCTTTTACAGCTTCGACTGCAACGAGCCCGAGCACGTACACGTTCAACGGGAGGGCAAGGTCTGCAAGTACTGGCTCACGCCTTTGGCGCTGAGCCGCAACGACGGTTTTTCGGTGCGAGAATTAAATCAGATCCGTTCCCGGACAGCACTCAACCTGGAGACGATCTTGGAGGCTTGGCATGAGCATTGCTGCTAGTATCGAGGCGCGTATTCAAGCCGTTTCGGTTACCGAGGACACGATTACCGCTCAGTTGATGGACGGCCGGACCATCAGTGTCCCGTTGGCATGGTCTTGGCGACTCTCCGAGGCAGATCCCGAGCAGCGTTCACGGTTCGAAATCATCGGCAGCGGTTCCGGGATACGCTGGCCTGAGATTGACGAGGACATCAGCGTAGAGGGCATGCTCCACGGGGTCCCGGCGAGAAGGCCTGCCAGCCACACCCCACCTCGCAGCTAGCGGTGTTCATCGTGTTCCAGGCGCAACTCGTCCGCCTTTCTACGGATAAACTCGGCGGCACTGGTAGGCACGAACGTGTATTTTCCCCGAACCTGCCCAGGCGATTGGGCCGGGGCTTTCGGCGGGGCAAGGCGTGGGCCGAACCGGGTCTCCCGCTTCAGGGTCGCCCGGACATCTTCAACCATCTCTTTCGCCTGGCTCAGAGTTACGGCGGACGACTGTCCGTGAGCGACGCCATTACGCAGCTCAGACCATTTTTCCAAACGCTCTCGGTCCTCGGGGCCACCTTGCCCCGCCGGACCTGAGAGGATCGCCTCCAGCACAACGCCCGCGACTACCACGGCCGGGTTGGAGCGTTCAATTCAAGGAGCAACTCCGCTTCATCCAGAAAACGCAAGTGTACCCGCCGGTTGGCGAGTTGGATCGCGGCCTCCAGATGTTCGGTAACTTCTTGCGGCAGAATGGGTGCGGCCATAACGGGCGCCTTCATCCAGTATGGACCATTCCGGAAAGGCCGGCACTTTCGATCTCGAAGAGCAGTGAAGATTGGTTCAGCGCGCTCGGAAGTGGCGGGGAAGGGGACGTCGGAGGAGTGGTTTTCCAGAACGCCTATCCGGGGAGCGCGCCAGATTGTTGGCGACGTGGTCTGTCGTTCGCCAGCCGCCCGGTTCTCGACGGCGCGTTCACGCGTGCAGGGAGTGTTCTTTCCAGACCTCGGGTGGAATCGCCAAGACTGGCCTCGGCAAGACGGGCGGGCCACGTACCCATAAACGGGAAATGTCGCTGCTAGAATCTGAACGGGTATATTGCTTCGACACCGTCCAGCATCTCCACGTGCCACACAAACTTTGATTTCATTCCTGCTGCAAAATCCTCCGACCTCTGAATGGATACTCTTCGAACGTGTTTGATGGGTGCAGGCGTGAACTCCAGAGGAGTGTCGGAAATCGCGAGGCTGTACTCGTGCATAAATGCCCGCCAGTTTTCGTCGTTCGCACAGAGATCTGTGTTTAGCCCGTGCTCCCCTAACAACTTCCCAAGTTCGGACCTAAACTTCTCGGCGTTTACCAACTCTTGGATATCGTTCAAGAGTCGGAACTCCAGTGCGTTGTCCTGATGTGCAATGGCATCTTGGACTCTGTCGAACTCTTCAATTACCGCGAGCGCTCCAGCTTTCCCCATCTTGGAGTGCAACGCCCAGTCGCAATAAAAGTCCACCGTTCTGTAACGCTTGGCAGCATTGTCTAGCTCAAGCAGCTTCCGTATTTTGACCATAACGAAGATGACTTGAACCTCCGTTGTAATTCCTTTCGCCATCTCGGTTTCCAGTTTTTCCTCGATTGCGGAGCGGCTCATGACGTTTACCTCTGGCAATGATAACCTGTCCTGTGACGAGGCCCCCTCAAGGCGAAGGGCGTTCAGCCGGGCTGTGGGCGTTCGGGCTGGTAAGCTTTCGCAGGGGAGGCTCGCGAAAGGGAAAGCTGGGAAGCAGCGTGAGTGAGTGTTTCGGGACAGCCTGAGGCTCTCCCCTTTTGGGCCCGATGCGCAAGTAGGTTGGCGGACACTGAACGATGAAGGTGCGGGACGTAATCAAGGCGATGGATAGAGACGGCTGGGTGCTCGACCGGGCACGTGGCGACCACCGGCAGTATATCCATCCGGCGAGGCCGGAAGCTGGGACGGTCACCGTTCCCGGCCACCCCGGCGACGACATGCCAGCCGGAACGCTAAACTCGATACTGAAGAAGGCAGGGCTGAAGAAATGAAAAAGTACGCGGTGGTCTTTGAGAAGGCGGCTCACAACTGGGCCGCCTACGTGCCGGACCTCCCTGGGTGCGTCACCACGGGCCGTACCCTCGAGGAAACACGCCGCCTGATCGCGGAAGCGATCGAGTTTCACATCGAAGGAATGCGCCTGCACGGTGAGCCAGTGCCTGAGCCAACCAGCGTCGCGGAAGCCATTGAGATCCGGGCGGCGTAGTCGCCGGCCCCGCCTTATTGCGCCCTTCCGCTTTCCACTGGGTACCCCTTATCGATCCAATCTTTGGCGAAGTTGGTTTCGATGTAGAGGACCTTCACGCGCGTGAAGCCCATTTGCTTCAGCAATTCGAAGGCGGGCTTCACGTTCGGGCAGTGGCTCCACGGGCAGCATCCGCAGTAGATCACGATTTCGCGGTCGCGCGGAAGGTTTTGAGCCGCGGTCTTGAGTTCTGCGAGCCCCTCGGGCCTGGCCGCGAAGCCGGCGTAAATTGCCCCCGTAATGTGCTTCGCGCGATAAAGTACATTGGGGCCCACGTGAAAGATCACCGGGCTCGCGCCTTTCGCCAGGCGCGCGGCCAGATCTCCCGGCTGGATCAAGTCCAACTCTGCCGCTGGCAGCCCAACCGCCGCTACGGCCATCAGTCCGATTAGTAAAGTTTTCATGGTAAATTCTTTCGAACAGCCGCTTCAAATCGCGCTCGGCTTTTCCGGGTATGTCGCGAAAAGTCGTAGACCGCTTTGAAAGCCGGTACGGATATCGACTTTACCCCGCCTTTCGCTTCTCCTTGCCGGCGAGCGCTTCGTGCAGCAACGATTTGATGTAGGTCTGATAGGGAAGCCCCTTCTGTTCCGCCTGCTTTCGAGCCAAGGCCAGATCGGCGGCGGGAATCCGCAGAGCCACTACCGGCGCCGGTTTCTTTTTGGATGCCTCGAGCCGCGCCAGCAGCTTTTCCCTGGTCAGAATCTGCGCTTCGCCGCTCTTTACGGCGGCAAGAAGTTCTTTGTCATGCCGCTTGCGGTTCTCGTACCACCAGTCCGCCTCTTCCGCCTCAGTGGCGAACCTCGGTACGATACGTCTGGCGGTGTTCATTGGAATCTCTCCAGAAAGGTCTTCTTGTTTGAGATGCTGGCAGGAAATGCGGTGACGGCACGTATCTTGCCCTTGCGAACCGTCCATGCCGGCGACAAGAAGCGGTCGGCATCCGTGAGGCCTACGGAGCGGTACCGCTCTTCGTTGTCGATCAACTCATAGTCCAGGTCCAGCGGATCGTTGTTCATCGCCTGCTGAATTCGGCGGGCGCTACTTTGTGGCCAGCCAGTTGCTTCGAGTTCTCGCCGTCCCAATCGAATTCGGTTTCGCCGGCCACTATTTAGTGTATCGCAGTGTATATACGCGCGCCGGGGAACCCCTACCACACCACGTAATCGGGTTGATCGTCGCCGATCGGCATGCCGGGCGGCGGCGCCGGCGGACGTGGTAGGCCGATCTGCTTGGGATCGGTTTCGAAGCGCTTCACCTGCGCGGCGCTGTATTGGAAAAACGCCTTCAGGCTGGGATCGGCGGCCGGCTGGGCCGCGGCCCAGTCGCGCAACTGGCTGAGCTTGGCGCCGGCCGTGGCGCGAACCTGCGCCGCAGCGGATTCGTCGCCGGAAAGCTGCATCAGGTAATACAGCACCACGGCGTCGGTGGCGCGCTGCACCTGCCCACTCAATCCGGCGGCGGGCGCGGCTTTGAAGGTGGAGCCCACCAGCCTGTCGATCACCTCGTCGAGCGAGGGCTGGCTGGGGTCTTCGGCGTGGTGTTCCACCAGGCGGGCGGCGCGCTCGGCATTCAGGAGCAGGCCGATGGTCATGGCGGAAGCGGATTCGGCCGCGCCCACCGGGTCGAAGGTCAGCCCGGTGCGGTCGTGGAAGTCCTCGCGCGTGCGTTGATAGCCGTGGGCCTGCGGGGGAATCAACGCCAGAATGCGCTCCGGCAAAGTCAGGGCGTCGGGACGGATGGTGCGCAGCAGCGCGTCCAGCGCGCGCCGCTGTTCGGCGCCAGGGACGCGCTCGGTGATCTTCTCGCCGTCGCCGCGCAGCGCGTAAGTATAGTACAGCCCGCCCACCACCTTGGAAGCGGCCTCGGCCTGGTAGCGGTGCAGCAGATAGACCGGCGCCAGCACGTCTTCCAACGTGCTCATGGGATCGCCCACGCGAATGTTTTTGGCGGAAAACTGCGCCAGCGCCTTGGCGCGCACGTCCATCATGCGGTTCAGCTCATCCACGGCGTTCGAGCCGGAATCCCAGAGGTGGGCTTGCGGGTGGGCGCTGCCTTCGGGGCGCGAGTCGGCGTCGCTGATGAATAGCAACCCGTCCCGGGTGGCGCGGCGCAGGATGGCGTCCAGCAGCTTTGGCTCGTCGGCGCCGGGAGGGAAATCGCTGTAGCCGTATGCGATGGCGACCTTGTCCCAGGCGCCGATGCCCACCGCGTAAGCGTCGGAGAGGTCGATGGCGCCCGAGGGCGAGAGCTTTACCGTGGGCGGCGGGTAATCCATCACGCTGGCGCGGTTGTCGATGCTGGCGGCGTAATTGTGGACCAGCCCGAGCGTATGGCCCACTTCATGCGCGGCAAGCTGCCGCAGCCGCGCCAGCACCACCCGCTCCATTTCCGGAGGAACCGGTTTGCCCTCCTCGTAAGGCGCCAGCAGGCTTTCGAAAATCAGGTAGTCCTGGCGGCCGCGCAGGGAGCCCAGCGTGACCTGGCCCTTGATGATCTCGCCGGTGCGCGGGTCGGTGACGGCCGCGCCGTAGGACCAGCCGCGCGAGTAGCGGTGTACCCACTGGATGACGTTGTAGCGCACGTCCATGGGATCCATCCCCGGCGGCATCGGTTCCACCCGAAAGGCGTTGCGGTAGCCGGCGGCTTCAAATGCCTGGTTCCACCAATTGGCGCCCTCCAGCAGGGCGGAGCGGATCGGCTCCGGCGCGCCGCGGTCCAGGTAATAGACGATGGGCGCGACCGGGTCGCTGACGGCCGCGTTCGGGTCCTTCTTCTGCAAACGGTGGCGGATGATGAGGCGCTTGATGTAGCGGTCGCCCAGGGGAGCGATGAAATCGGCATAGGTCAGCCCGATATAGCCGGCGCGCGGATCGAAGGCGCGCGGCTTGTAGCCCGGGCCGGTCAGCTCGACGAAGGAATGGTGCTCGCGAATGGTAACGGCGTCGGGCGAAGGCGTCACGTCGCGTACGAAGGCGTTGGGATTGTCGCCGGTGAAGGTCAGAATGGTTTCGACTTCGGTGTTCTTCGGGAAGCCCTTGGTATTCGCCAGGTAAAAGGCCGAGCGGCTGGGATCCAGACGGTACAACGCTCCACCGCCCGCGCCGCCCCTGCCGCCGGCCGCCGGCCCGCCCCCGATGGGTTGCGCCCGCTGAATCGATTGCGGAATGTGATGGGCGTCGCGCAGGTAGAACTCGGTCGCATCCACCAGTACGCGGCCACCTTCTTCGGCGGCGACGGTAAAGCCCCACAGCACCGATTGCGCGAAGGATTCCTCCACCGAGCGGCGCTCTTCGGGGCTGCCATCGATGGCGCGGAAACGGTAGTTGGGCTCGATCAGCAGAACCTTGGGCCCGCTGCGCATGAATTTGACGATGCGCGAGCCGCCCAATTGGCCGCGGTCCAGGCCCAGGTCGTTCGACCCCATCCCGGCCGGCATGGAATCGACGTAAAGAAACTCGGTGTCGAACTTGTCGATTTCGAGCCACATCTTGCCGGCCTTTTCGTCCCAATACAACGGGAAGTAGCCGGGAATCTTCTTGAAAGCGGCCGTGCGCGCGGCGATGGCCGGGGTCGCGTTCGGTTGCGCCGAAGCGGCCACGGCGGCGAGAAGCAATAGCAATGCGGGTCTCATGGGGATTCATTATCATACACGTTTTCGTGGCGCCGGCCTCTGGCCTGCGGCGTCGGCTTTCGAGCCGACGTCCGACCCTGTCAGGCGTCGCATGGGGCGGCGGCGCGGTTGTCCCCGCTCTATTCCCTTGGAAGCCTTCACGGATCCCATAGACTCATCTGTTGCGGCCCGGACCTGGGCTCCGGACGCTTGTCGTCGAACACCGTGCGGCCATTCAGCGCAGGCGAAATGGCGTGCTCGTGCTGAAGTGTTGCGTCGAAATCCGCCACGGGGCTCATTTGGCGCTCGATCACCTTCACAAACCGGTCCAGACGGCGGAAGCCCTCCATCTTGGCCCCGCCGTCCAGCTTCGCCTTGTCGAGCGAGCGCCGGAGCAAACCACCACGACAAGCGCCGGTCCGGCCCGCAACGAATCGTCGCGGGGGCGGAAAGACAAGCGCCCGCCGACACCCGACACGCCCGCGCCTGCCCTTGCGCCTCGACCCTGAAAGGCTGGATAATGGCCTAATTCCCTATCGCTTGCGGCCCGTGCCGGGACGCGGCGGTTTTCTCGCCCGAGGAAACTGGAAAAAGACGAGGGTGGCGACATGACCAAAAACGAAATCATTCTGGCTAACAAGGAATTCCTGTTTCCCGCCGTCTTTCATTACTATCAGGAGCCGCTGGTGGTGGCGCGCGCCAAGAACCAATACCTCTGGGACGCCGACGGCAATCAGTACCTGGATTTTTTTGCCGGCATCGTTACCGTGAGCGTAGGCCACTGCAACGACCAGGTGAACGCCAAGCTCCATCAACAGATCGACACCCTGCAACACGTTTCCACGCTCTTCGCCAATGAGCCGCAAGCCGCCCTGGCTAAGAAGATCGCCTCCATCACTCCGGGCGGCCGGCTCACCAAATCGTTTTTCACATCGAGCGGCACCGAAGCCAATGAAACCGCCATCCTGGCCGCCCGCTGCTACACCGGCAATACCGAAATCGTGGCCCTGCGCCACTCTTATCACGGGCGCTCGTCGATGGCCATGTCCCTCACCGGGGTGGGTTCCTGGCGGCTCGGGCCGCCGCAGGCGGGCGTGGTGCACGCGCACAACGCTTACTGCTACCGCTGCCCCTTCGGCCTGAAATATCCGGATTGCGAAGTGCGCTGCGCCAGCGATATCGAAGAGCTGATCCGCAGCTCCACTTCCGGCCGGATTGCCGGCTTCATCGCCGAGCCCATCCAGGGCGTGGGCGGATTCATCACCCCTCCCAAGGAATATTTCCGGATCGTCGAAAAGGTGGTGCGCAACTACGGCGGCATCTTTATCAGCGACGAAGTCCAGACCGGCTGGGGACGCACCGGCGGCAAGTGGTTCGGCATCGAACAGTACGGCGTCGTGCCGGATATCATCACCGGCGCCAAGGGATTGGCCAACGGCAGCCCCATCGGCCTTACCGTGGCCAGACCCGAGGTGGCCGACGCGGTAAAGGGCCTCACGATTTCCACCTTCGGCGGCAACCCCGTCACCAGCGCCGCCGCCAAAGCCGTGATCGACTTTATCGAGGAGCAGGACCTGCTCACCAACTGCACCGAGACCGGCGCCTACCTGCACGGCCGCCTGGCCGAGCTGAAAGACAAGCACCAGATCATTGGCGACGTGCGCGGCATGGGCCTGATGGCCGCCCTGGAGCTGGTGACCGACCGCCAAAGCAAAACCCCCGCGACCGCCGAAACCGCCCTGGCTCTGGAGGCCGCGCGCCAAAACCGCATCATTCTTGGCAAGGGCGGCATGTACGGCAACGTGCTGCGGATTTCCCCGCCCATGAACGTGGGCCGCTCCGACGTCGACCAGTTCATCCAGCTTCTGGACAAGAGCCTGGCGGCCTCGACCACCGCCGTGGCCGGGAGCGCGCGATGACCCGGGCGTCGGCCGCTTCCCGCCCGGCGCTGCCCGTTCCGCGCAACTTGCAGCAGTTCCCCGAGCTGCACCCGCCCCTCGACGAGCAGTCGGCCATAGCCGAAGCCAATCGGTGCCTCTTTTGTTTTGACGCGCCTTGCACCGGGGCCTGTCCCACCCACATCGATGTGCCGCGCTTCATCAAGAAAATCGCTACCGGCAACCTGCGCGGCTCGGCTTCGACCATTCTCGACGCCAACATTCTGGGGTTGAGCTGCTCGCGCGTCTGCCCGGTGGACGTGCTCTGCGAAGGCTCCTGCGTGCTGCACCGCTACAATAAGAAGCCCATCGAGATCGGCCGCCTGCAGCGCTACGCCATGGACGCCTTCTATGCCGGGTTCGACGCCGCCGGCGGCCTCCGCCCGGTTCGTCCCGTCACCGCCCACGAGAGGGTGGCGTGCGTGGGCGGCGGCCCGGCTTCGCTGGCTTGCGCCGCCGAGTTGCGCCGGCGCGGTTATCCGGTCACCGTGTTCGACAACCGCGCCTTGCCCGGCGGCCTGAACACCTACGGTGTCGCCGAATACAAGTTGCGCCCCTCCGACAGTCTGAAAGAGGTCGAGATGGTTCGCTCCCTGGGAGTCGAATTCCGCCAGGCCGATGTCGGCGTTACGGTTTCCCTCGAAGCCCTGGAGAAAGAGTTCACCCTGATCTTTCTGGGCATGGGCTTGGGCGCCATGGAGCGCCTGGACATTCCCGGCGAGGACCTGCGCGGCGTCATCGACGCGCTCCACTTCATCGAACGCTATAAAACCGCGGCGGATTTTGCCGTGGGCAAGACAGTGGTAGTGATCGGCGCGGGCAATACCGCCATCGACGCCGCCAATGCCGCCCGGCGCCTGGGCGCCGAGGAAGTCCACATCTTCTATCGCCGCACCGAGCGCGAAATGCCCGCGTTCGGCTTCGAGTTCGCGCACGCCAAGCTGGAGGGCGTGCGTTTCCACTGGCTGGCGCAACCGATCGAAATCCTCGGCCGCGACGGCCGCGTGACCGGCGTCAAGTTCCAGGAGACCCGCCTGTCCAGCGCCGATAGCGGCGGGCGGCGCAAAGTCTTGCCCGTCCCCGGCGTCTTTTTCGAATGCGCCTGCGATATGCTGATCCCCGCGCTGGGGCAATCGCGCCTCACCGGCTTGCTCGAGCAGAAGCAGGGAATCGAGATTTCCAAGGGCGTGATCGTGGTGGAACGGACCACCGGACAAACCGGCAATCCGCGCTATTATGCCGGCGGCGATTGCGTCAACGGCGGCCGCGAAGTGGTGGATGCGGTCGCCGACGGCAAACGCGCGGCCTTGGCCATGCTAACCGCGCTCGTCCGCATGGAGGCCCGGCATGGCTGATCTCACCACCAACTTCGCCGGCATCCGCTGCCCCAATCCCTTCTGGCTGGCTTCCGGACCGCCCACTAATTGCGGCGAGCAGATCATGCGCGCCTTCGACGCCGGCTGGGGCGGCGCCGTCTGGAAAACCATCGGCGAGCCCATCGTCAACGTCTCCTCGCGCTACTCCTCGGTGGATTGGGCCGGCCAGCGCATGATGGGGCTTAACAATATCGAGCTCATCACCGACCGGCCGATCGAAGTCAACCTGCGCGAAATCGCCGAGGTCAAGAAGCGCTATCCCAAACACGCCGTCATCGCTTCGCTCATGGTGGAATCCAAGCGCGAAGCCTGGCACGACATCGTCAAACGCACCGAAGACGCCGGCGCCGACGGGCTGGAGCTGAACTTCGGCTGCCCCCACGGCATGAGCGAACGCGGCATGGGCTCCGCCGTGGGCCAGGTGCCCGAATACGCCTCGATGATCACCGCGTGGGTGAAGGAAGCCGCGCGCACCCCCGTGCTGGTCAAACTCACCCCCAATATCACCGATATCCGCGCCGTCGCGCGCGCCGCCAAGCGCGGCGGCGCCGATGCCCTCAGCGCCATCAACACCATCAACTCCATCACCGGCATCGATCTCGATACCTTCACCCCGCGCCCGGACGTGGGCGGCCTTTCTTCCCACGGCGGCTACTGCGGTCCGGCGGTGAAACCCATCGCCCTGCACCTGGTCGAGCAGGTGGCCTCGGACCCGGAAGTCGGCCTGCCGATTTCCGGCATCGGCGGTATCAACGGCTGGCGCGAAGCCGCCGAGTTCATGCTGCTGGGCTGCGGCACGGTACAGGTTTGCACCGCGGTCATGCATTACGGCTACCGCATCGTCGAAGATATGCTCGACGGGCTCTCCAACTGGATGGACGAAAAGGGCTTCGCAACCATCGGCGATTTCCGCGGCCGGGCCCTCGCCAAAGTCATCGAGTGGAAGCACCTCGACCTCAATTACAAAATCGTGGCCCGCATCCATGCCGACAAGTGCATCGGGTGCGAGCTTTGCTATATCGCCTGCTGGGATGGCGCGCACCAGTGCATTCACCTCGACGCGGCCCACTACGCCCATCTCAAACCGGCGGAGGTGGAAGCCGCCAGCCGGTCGCATATCGCCGTCACGCCCATTGCCAAACTGGGCGCCAAACCGGGCGAGTCCCAGTCCGCGCCCGCCGCCACGCCGCCCGAACGCGTTCCCCACGTGGATGAAGAAGAATGCGTGGGCTGCAACCTGTGCTGGCTGGTTTGCCCGGCCCCCGGTTCCATCACCATGGAAAAAGTCCCGCTCGGCAAGCAGTCTGAATCCTGGCACCAGAGGAGCCAGTCCCATGCCTGATCCCTCTACAGCACCTCCATTCCTGGCGGACAGCGCCCCTGCCTCAGTGGGACAGACCATCGCATTTTGTGGTCTGTCATTCCTCGCCAGGCTGCGCCCGTGGCGCGGGCATTCTTGCCTGCAGCGCCGAGATTCGTCTCGGCGTTCTTGTCATTCACCCGCAAAAACTTTTCTTGTCAGGCAGGTTGCTAACCCGCCGGCCCATCGCCCTTTGTACCCTCGGAGTCTGAAACATGCCCACTAACACCCTGATCCGCAACGGTACTGTAGTCACCGCCAGAGAAACGCGCCCCGCCGACGTGCTGATCGAAGGCGAGCGCATTAAAGAGGTCCGCGCCGGATTGCCCGCGGAAGGTGTCGATCGCGTCATCGACGCCGCCGGACTGTACGTCCTGCCCGGGGGTATCGATGCGCACACCCACCTCGACATGCCCTTCGGCGGCACCACTTCCTCCGACGACTTTCTCACCGGCACCCGCGCCGCCGCGTTCGGTGGCACCACCAGTCTGGTGGACTTCGCCATTCAAGGCCGCGGCACGCGCATGCGCGACGCCCTCGACACGTGGTGGAAGAAAGCCGAAGGCAAAGCCGTCATCGATTACGGCCTGCACATGATCGTGACCGATCTCGGCGGCGCCGGCCTCGAAGACATGGACGACATGGTCGCCGAAGGCGTGGCCAGCTTCAAGCTTTTCATGGCCTATCCGAATGTCCTGATGGTGGACGACGCCACCATCTTCAAGGCGCTTTCGCAAACCGCCAAGAACGGCGCGCTCATCTGCATGCACGCCGAAAACGGCAGCGTGATCGACGTCATCGTCGCCCGCGCCCTGGCCGAGGGCAAAACCGCCCCCATCTATCACGCCCTCACCCGCCCCCCTCGCGCCGAAGCCGAGGCCGTCCACCGCGCCATCGCCTTGGCCGAGATCGCCGGCGCTCCCATCTACATCGTGCACCTGTCGTGCGAAGACGCCCTCAACGAAGTGCGCGAGGCCCGCGACCGCGGCGTGCCGGCGTTTGCCGAAACCTGTCCGCAGTATCTGCTGCTCTCCATCGAGGAGCTCGCGCGCCCCAATTTCGAGGGCGCCAAGTACGTCTTCACGCCGCCCCTGCGGCCCAAAGAAAATCAGCCCAAGCTCTGGGACGGTTTGAAAGACGATCACCTGCAAGTGGTTTCCACCGACCATTGCCCCTTCTGCTTCGCCGACCAGAAAATCCTCGGCAAGGATGATTTCACCAAGATCCCCAACGGCGGCCCCGGCATCGAAAACCGCTTGCAGTTGATCTATCACCATGGCGTCAACGCCGGCAAGATTTCGCTCAATCGTTTCGTGGAGATTACTTCCACCACCCCCGCCCGCATTTTCGGCATGTATCCCAGGAAGGGCGAAATCGCTCCCGGCAGCGATGCCGACGTGGTCCTCTGGGACCCGGAGTCGCCGCTCACCATCAGCGCCAAAACCCACCACATGCGCGTCGATTACTCCATGTTCGAGGGCTACCAGGTCAAAGGCAACGCCCGCACCGTGATCTCCCGCGGCGAAGTAATCGTCGATCATGGCGAGTTCCTGGGCAAGCCCGGCCGCGGACAATACCTGAAGCGCGCGGCCCGCGGCGGAGCATGGAAGTAATTCGCGCGCCATTTTTCTTGTGGGGCAGATTGGTAACTAAGGGACTGCCAGGAAATAACCACTCCAATCACGGGCAACCGCTCCCTTGAGGGAGCGGTTGGCGCGGTTGTTACGTAACGCGCCCTAAGAGTCCGCGCCACGTAACGCGGGCAAGAGGTGGATGGCGGTGGCTTTCACCGCGGCGTACACGGTTTGGCCGGCGTCGAGGTCGAGATCCGCCACCGATTGTGCGGTGACCAGCGCCACCAGCGGTACGCCGCACTCCAGCTCCACGCGCGCCACCGGGCCTTCGCGGGTAACCGCCGTCACGCTGCCGCGCAGATGGTTGCGCGTGCTCCCCGGCGACGCTTCGCGGCTGAGGGCGATATCCTCGGCGCGAATCAGGACGAGCACGGCGCGGCTTTCTTCACCTTCGCCGCGATCCACGCATTCGAGGCGCGCCCGGCCGGCTCGCAATTGCAACAACCCGTGGGCGCGCGATTCCACTTCGGCCGGCACCACGTTCTCGATGCCCACCGCTACCGCGGTTTCCCGGTCCGCTGGGCGGCGGAATACTTCCTCCACCGGGCCGATCTGGCGCAGCCTTCCATCCACCATCACCGCCATGAAATCGCCCAACACCATGGCCTCGGTGCGGTCGTGCGTCACCACCAGCGAGGGCACCGCCGCGGCCAACAGCATGCGCCGCAGCTCGTGGCGCAATTTTACGCGCGAGTTCAGGTCGAGCGCCGAGAGCGGCTCGTCCAGCAGGAGGAGCTCGGGTTTGGCCGCCACGGCGCGAGCCAGGGCCAGCCGCTGCTGCTCGCCGCCGGAAAGCTGGCGCGGCAGGCGGTCCGCGAACTCCGCCAGTCCGAATTGGCGCAACACATCGCCGCAGGGGCGGCCCGGAGCGCCGAATTTCACGTTCTGCGCCACCGTGAGATGGGGAAATAAAGCGTAGTCCTGAAACACGATGCCGGCGCGCCGCCGGCCCGGCGCCAGGTACACGCCGGTCGCGGAATCGAGCCAGGTCCGGCCGCGAAAGACGATCTCTCCGGCGTCCGGTTTTTCCAGGCCGGCGAGCAAGCGCAGCAGGGTGGTTTTGCCCGCGCCCGAGGGTCCGAACAGTACCGTCACCGGCGCCCGGTCGAGCGGGATGGTGAAATCGGCTTCCACGGTGAAGCCGTGCGCCAGACGTTTCCGGCAGCGGCAGATCAGATCGCCGGCCACAGCGAGCCCCTGCGGCGCCCCAGCGAATAGGCCAGCACCAGCACCACGAACGAAAAGCCGGCCAGGAGCAGCGAGGTGTGCCAGGCCGCCGTGTAATCGAGCGCTTCCACCTGGTCGTAAATGGAAATCGACACGGTGCGGGTGGACCCGGCGATGTTTCCGCCCACCATCAGCACCACGCCGAATTCGCCCACCGTGTGCGCGAACGTGAGGACGGCGCCGGTGCCGATGCCGCCGCGGGACAAAGGCGCCACCACGCGAATGAAGGTCTTCCAGCGCGACGCGCCCAGACAGTGCGCGGCTTCGATCAGACGCCGGTCGACGCCGGCGAAAGCGGCCGTAACGGGCTGCACCGTGAACGGCAGGCTGTAGAGCAGCGACCCGGCCAGCAGGCCGCCGAAGGAGAACGGAAGCGTGCCGCCGAAAAGCCTCTGGTACAAGGCCCCGACCGGACTATGCGGACCGATCGCGACGAGAACATAAAACCCCAGCACAGTGGGCGGCAGCACCAGCGGCAGCGCCACCACGGCTTCCACCGCGGATTTCCAGCGGCGCGGCGAAAAAGCCAGCCAGTAAGCCAGCGGCGTGCCGGCCACCAGCAACAACCCCGTGGTCAGCGCGGCCAGTCTCATGCTGAGGAAGATGGCTTGCCAGTCCATTTGTCTTAACCCGCAATTCTCACACACTTCGGCGATCGGCGATCGGCAATCGGCTTACAGCCACGGTGTGGCGACCGCTGAACACCGCTGGCTGAAAGCCTCTTAACGCGGTAAAGCGAGCCCGTATTGCCCCAGGATGGCGCGCGCCTCCGGGCCCATCATCCAGGCGCGGAATTGGGCGGCGGCGCGCGAGCCCCTGGCGCGGGCGAGGATCACGCCGCATTGTTCCAGCGGCGCGTACGAACCGGCCGGTATCTCCCACGAACGCCCTTTGCCGCGCATCGCCGGCGCCAGAGCCAAAGATTCGGCGACCAGGCCGGCCTCGGCCGCGCCGCTTTCGACAAACTCGAAAGTCTGCGAGACGTTTTCCCCGATCACCAGCTTTGGCGCGATGCGATCGTAAACGCCGAGCGAGCGCAGCGCGGCTTCGGCGGCGCGACCGTAGGGCGCGTAACGCGGGTTCGCCATGGCCACGTGCTGAACCGAAGGGTCCTCCAGGGCGTGAATTCCCAGACGATCGAGATCGAGCGGCGATTGGGCCGGCACCCAGAGCTCGATCCGCCCGGCGCCGTAAACGAATAGCGAATCCGCCACCGCCGATCCCTCCTCCACTAGCCGCTTGGGGTATTCCGCGTCGGCCGAGAGAAACACGTCGAATGGCGCGCCGTTGCGGATCTGGGAGTAATAATTCCCCGACGAGCCGTAGGCCGGCGCGAGGGTGGTTTTCGGATGCGCGGACTGGAACCGTTGCTGGAGGGCCGGGAAGGCGAAGCGCAGATCCGCCGCGGCGGCGATGCTCAGGGTGGCGGGTTGCGGAGGCCGCGAGCAGGCGGATCCGGCGGCGAGGGAGATCAGCGCCGCAATCGCCGCGCCGGCGTCGCGAAAACCAGACATTGTCTTGGGCGAACGACCATCATAACAACCGGCGGTAGAATGATTCTGCATGGTTTCCTCCAAGCTTGGCGACGCGGAAGCCGGCGGCCGCGACTACGATGTCCCGCCCGCGCGGGTACACAGCCGGCTGGCGGAAGCGCGGCAATCCCGGGGCATCGCCGCCGCCGCGCTGGCGCGTGCCGCCGGCGTCACGCGCCAGACCATTTATGCCATCGAAGCCGGCACTTATGTGCCCAACACCGCCATCGCTCTCAAGCTGGCGCGGGCGCTCGAAATGCCGGTGGAAGACCTGTTCCAACTGGACGCCGAGCCGCCCGCCCCGCGGCTGGTCACGGCCCGCTTGATCGGTGGGGAAGAGTATTGCCAGGGCACCCTGGTGCAACTTTGTAAAGTGGGCGAAAAGTGGGTGGGCGTGCCGGCCGTGGCCGCGCCCTGGCAACTGCCTCCAGCCGACGCGGTGCTGGCCGACCCGGCGCGCGGGCTGGTGCAGCGCCTGGCCGGGGACGATCGCGAGCCACGCCTGCTGGTGGCCGGCTGCGACCCGGCGGTGTCGGTGCTGTCCCGCCACCTGCAGCGCGCCTCGGTTCAACTGGTCGCCGCCGCGGTGAACAGCTCGGTTGCCCTCGATCTGCTGCGCGACCGGTTGGTACACGTTGCCGGCACGCACCTCCGCGCCGGCCCCGCGCCGGCCGCGGCGCCGTTTCGGGGCGCCGCCGTTTTCGTCTTCGCCGTCTGGGAGGAAGGCATCGTGACCGCGCGCGGCAATCCCAAGCGGATACGCGATGCCGCCG
Organism: Bryobacteraceae bacterium; assembly: GCA_052325345.1. Lineage (GTDB taxonomy): Bacteria > Acidobacteriota > Terriglobia > Bryobacterales > Bryobacteraceae > JBEKYD01. Next base: position 6,509 of record JBKQVG010000255.1, on the reverse strand, counting down.
GCCTGGCGCGGCGCGGCGTGCGCCTGGTCAACCGCGAAACCGGCTCCGGCGCGCGCCAGTTGCTGGACCGGGCCCTGGCCGCGGCCGGCATCGACTCCGGCCGGATTGCCGGCTATGACGATCCGCCGGCCGCGGGCCATCTCCCCGCCGCCTGGCGCGTGTATTCCGGGTTGGCCGATTGCTGTATCGCCACCCGCTCGGCGGCGCGCGCCTTCGGACTCGATTTTGTGCCGCTCGAAAGCAACCGTTACGACCTGGTGCTGCGGGCCGAGCACTTGCAGATCGCGGCTGTCGAGCGCCTGTTTGAGACGCTGGCGCAAACCGCCGTGCGCCGCGAACTGGAAACGCTGTGCGGTTACGACACGCGGGAAACCGGGCGGCGCCTGTTGTGAAACGGCGGGTGGGGGGCACTCCAGGTGGGACAGACGATCGCCTTTTGTCGTCTGTCGGGCCGCCACGGGGAATAGGCCGCATGACAGACGACAAAAGGCGATGGTCTGTCCCACCGGCCGCCGGCGCCACGAGCCGGCGGCCCTCGACCTGCGCCACGCAATTGAAAACTCTCGCCGCATTGCTGGCGCTGGCCGGGTGCGGCCATCGGGCGGCTCTCGATGCCGATCTCGAGGCCGCCATTCCCGCGGATGCCGCGATCGTGGCGGGAGCGAACCTGGACCAGTTGCGGGGCACGCCGCTATGGCGGGCGGCTCCGCCCCCGCTGGTGGAATCTTTGGGCCAGGGGTCGCGCGTGCTGGCGGCCTCGGCGCGGAATGAGTGGCTGGTGCTGGAGCGCGGGAACTTGTCGCGGACGCCGGCGGGCGGGCGATGGCTGGCGCCGGGTGTAGCGGCGGCCGGTTCCGGCCGGCTGGTGGCGGAGGCGGCCGGGCGATGGCGGTCGGCTCGCGCGGCCGGCCCGCTGATCGAATTCGCGGCCGCCCACGCGGCCGGGAGCGCGCTCTGGATCGCCGCCCGCGGCGGCGTGGATCTTCCACTCTCCGGCAACTATGCCAATCTCAATCGCCTGCTCAGCGACGTGGAATACGCTTGCCTTTCCGTGCGCGTTGGCGGCGGTTGCCGCCTTCAGCTTACCGCCGAGTCGCGCGGCGAGGCGGCCGCCCAGCGCTTCGAACAAACCTTGCGGGCCATGCTCTCGCTGGCCGCCATGGCGGAGGCGCGGCATCCCCAACTGGCCGGCGCGTGGAACGGAGCGGTGGTTCGCCGCGAGGGGCGCAAGATCGACGCCGAACTGAGCGGCTCGATGGAGACAGTCGCGAACCTGCTGGGACAAGCGCAGCGGTGACAGCCTAACTAGTACACCATTTCGGAGTTCGCGGACATATCTGCGTGCAACCGCTCCCTTGCGGTCGCGGCTCGGAAAGGCGCACTTACCGAGCCGCGACCGCCAGGGAGCGGTTGCAGGACACGTGACCGTAATTGCGAAATCGAGTACCTGAGGCGGGCGATTCACTGTTGCCGAAACCGGCCGCGTCCGCTGCGCCGAACGCGGCAGAGGGCAGGCGAATCGCCTGCCCCACGTCGCGCGTTGTGTCAGAATGGTCGGGTTGGGAGGCACACAATTTTGAAACGGCTTTCGCTGATGCTCGCAGTGATCCTCCTTCCGTGGTTTCGCGTTCCGGCGCAGTCCGGGGATGGAGCGCCCGCGTTTGAGCTGGCGAGCGTGCGGCCGTCACGAGCCGGTCGCGGCGGCCCGCCCCGTTTCGCGGTGACCCCGGGACGCTTGACCGTCCAGAATAAGAGCCTTCGCCAGATCATTGAAGAGGCGTACGGGGTGGAAGACTATCGGCTCCTGGGGCCGGACTGGATCGATGGCGAACGTTATGACATCGTCGCCAAGTCGCCGGCGTCGGTCCGCCACCAGGCCGAAATGATGCCGATGCTCAAGGCCCTTCTGGCGGACCGCTTCCAGCTCGAAGTGCATCACGAATCGAAAGAGTTGGCGGTGTACGCCCTGATCGTATCGAAGCAAGGGATGAAGCTGCAGGCGGCCAAGGGAGGCGAGACGCCCGGGCTGAAGGGCAAGCAGGACGAGGGCCACATCCACTTCGAAAGCCTGACCATCGGGCAGCTTGCGGCGATCCTTTCCGAACTGTTGAGACAGCCGGTGGTGGACCAGACCGGCGTCCAGGGCGCCTTCGCCGTTTGGCTCGACTGGACGCCCGGACATGCCGACGCCGCTGCCGGCGCGGCGCCGCCTAACGCGTCTTTGTTCGTCGCCATGAATGAGCAACTCGGCCTGGGTCTGCAGATGCGCAAAGCTCCTCTGGATGTGCTGATCATCGACCGCGTTGAAAAGCTGGCCATGGAGAACTAAGGCTTTCTTCGGCGCCGCCGCGGGTGAATCCGGTTGTCCACAAATTCACATCAAAGGCAAGCGATTGAGGCCGGTGATTATGAGGGCGCCGGCTTTCCGGCGGCCAGAACCCCGCGGATCCTCTGGGTGGAACTAACCTCCAAGTGTCCCGTCGACTGCATTTTCTGTTCCCGAAAGCTGCGGCGCGGCGCCGGGCGGCACTTTCCATTTGAGGTGTACTCTTCGCTTTTGAAGGCCCTGGTGGACCCGCGCAAGTTCATCCTCAATTACTCCGGCGAATCCACCCTCTATCCGGATCTCATACCGGCCATTCAAGCGGCACGCGCCACCGGAGCGTTTGTGGAGATGGTATCGGTGATGGCCACGGCGCCGGAATCTCTGCTTGGCCCATTAAGCCGGAGCGGGCTGAACCGGCTCACCGTATCGATACATGCCACCGCTGCGGAGAAGTTCGCGGAGATCTACCGCTACAGTTCCTTCGCTACGCTGCGCGCGCGGCTGGAGCGCTTTCTGGAATTGTGCCGGACGAACAGCACGCCGCCGGTAGTCGATCTGGCGTTCGTCGCCATGAATACCAACCTGATGGAGTTGGCGGGTGTGGCGTCGCTCGCGAGTGAGTTGGACCTGCGCGAGATCACCATCTTTCCGGTGTTGCGCCGGGACGAGATTACCGCGCAGTTCGTCCACGAACTGACGCCGCACGGGACGCGCCGCACGGAGTTCGAGAGGCGCTTGCAGGCGGTGGTAAACGAGGCGGCGCAAAGCCACCCGGAGATCCGCTTCACGGTGGCCAACCAATCGCTGCCGACCGCGGAAGGTTGCCTGGGCGAAGTTCCCGTGCCGTATGCCGGGGAACTGCCGGACGGCGCCTCGATCCATTCTTGCGAGCAGAATCCCTGGGAAACTGCCCACGTGCTATCGAATGGCGATGTGGTGGCTTGCGAGGTACTGGACAAGATTCCCCTGGGCAACCTCTGCGAGCAGTCCATCGAGGACATCTGGCACGGGCAGGCGTATCGGAGCTTTCGCGCGCGATACCGGTGCGGAGAGGTTCCCGAATGCCGCGCGTGTCCATGGAAGAGGGTCTACCTGCCATCGCCGCCGGCGAGCGAAATCATTGCCGCCCGCGGCCTCAGCGCGCAACTGCTCTACGGTTGGCACGCTCCCGCCGGCGAACCCCACATCTGGAGCAGCCAGCAGGCGGCGGCGATGTTGGCGCCGGTGGCCGATTCGCGCACGCTCCACCTTTCCGGAATGCTGCCAGCAGGGCCACGCGGCAATCCGAACCAACTCACGATCCGTCTCAACGGAACCGAAATCGGGCAGGTGACGAACCCCTGGGAGGAGATCATGCCGTTCGGCCTGGACTTCGCCGTTGGGGCGAACCGGAGAGCCCCCTGGATGCTGGAATTCCGGACAGCCCACCTGTACCAGCCATCGGAGCGGGGCGCCGGAACCGACCAGCGCGATCTTGGTTTTGCCCTGGTGCTAATGGTAGCGAAGGCATTTGTCGAGCCCGAGCGCACGCGGCGGCGGAAAGCGGCTTTGGAGCCGCTTCGCCGGTGGTTACGAGAAATCGATCTTTGGGGGATGAGGGTGAGACGCCGATGGCAGCGCGGGGTGCGAGCGCAAGCCAGCAAGACCTGGAAACCGGGGCTTTCGATCCTGATTCCGGAATGGGACAACGCTCCGGAACTTTCCGCCTGTCTGGCGAGTGTGCGCGAGGCCGCGCGCGGGTGGACGGAGGCGCTCGAAGTGGTGGTACTGGTGAACGGCTCACCGCGGTCGGGTTATCGAGACTTGCGCCAGGCTTACCCGCGGGTTCGGTGGCGCTTTCACGATCGGCCGCTGGGATTCGGAGGCGCGGTTCGGGCGGGCCTCAGAGCAGTGCGGCATGATTGGGTCTACCTGCTGAACAGCGATGCGGTGCTGGAGCCCTCGGCATTAGGCGTTGCGGCGGCGCTTCGGTCCCGCCATACGTTTTCCGTAGCGTCCCAGATCGTGCTCAAGGACAAGACGCGTTTCCGCGACGAAACCAACTGGACAACCCTGCTGGTGGAAGCCGGGCTGGCTACGATTCACGACTGGATTCCGGAAACCGACGTCCCCGTACCCGGCTTTTACGCGGGCGGGGGAGCCTCGATGTTTCGCACCTGCCTGCTGCGCAAGCTGCTGGATGGCGCGGCCTACGATCCTTTTTACTGGGAGGACGTGGAATGGGGTTGGCGAGCGCGAAAGCTAGGGTACGACTCCTGGCACTGCCCCGGTTCCATCGCGCACCACACGCGGCGGTCCACCATCGGACGGCACTATGCCGCCGAAACGGTGGAGCGGATCTTCCTGCGCAACTGCCTGTTGTTCCAATTGCGCAACTTTACTACCGCGGGCTCGCTCGATCGGGTGATGGAAGAAATCGCGGCCGCGCCGGAGGAAGTTGGCGCGCACTTCCTGGCGCCTGCCACGCGTTGGAAAATCGCTCGCGGACGCTGGTGGAATCATCTGGCGCCGCTCGCGGACGAAGAGGTCTTTACCCGGTGGAACGACTCGATTCACCACCTCCGCGGCGGTAGCGCCGGGACGTGTCTGGCACAATAGAAAATGACACGGGATGCCCAATACCAAAATCGTTGCCACGATCGGTCCCGCCACCGACGGACCGGGAGTGCTGGCCCAACTTCTGTCCGCCGGGGTGGACGTCTTTCGCCTGAACGCGTCTCACGGAACCCAGGCTGACCACGCGGCGCGCATCGCGGCGCTGCGGGCGGCGGCGCGCGAGTCCTGCTCCAACGTGGCGATTCTGCTCGACCTGCAGGGCCCCAAGATCCGCCTGGGCCGATTCGAAAATGGGAGCTGCATGCTGGCCGCCGGCTCGCGTTTCGTCATCACCACCGAGCCTTTTATCGGCAACCCGGAACGCGCCTCCACCGGTTACCTGAATTTCGCCCGCGACGTACAGGCCGGCGACCGCATTCTGCTGGCGGATGGCACGATCGAGCTGCGCGCTCTCGAAAGCGACGGCATTGCCGTCGCGACCGAAGTGGTGAACGGCGGCCCGATCGGCGACAACAAGGGGATCAATTTGCCGGGCGTGCAGGTGAGCATTCCCTCGCTCACCGAAAAGGATCTCTCCGATCTGCACTTCGGCCTGAATGCCGGCGTGGACCTGATCGCGCTCTCGTTCGTGCGCACGGCCGAGGACGTGCGGCAGTTGCGCAACCGCCTGGGCGGCCGCCCCATCGCCATCGTGGCCAAGATCGAGAAGCCGCAGGGCTGGGAAAACATCGAATCGATTCTGGACGAGAGCGACGGCGTAATGGTGGCCCGCGGCGACCTGGGCGTGGAGACGGCGCTCGAAAAGGTGCCGCGCATCCAGAAATCCATTATTCGGCGCGCCCGCCGCAAAGGCAGGTTCGTGATCACGGCCACGCAGATGCTGGAGTCGATGATCGAACGGCCCACGCCGACGCGGGCGGAAGTGAGCGACGTGGCCAACGCCATCTACGACGGCACCGACGCGGTGATGTTATCGGCCGAAACCTCGGTCGGCAGGTATCCGGTGGAAGCCGTCAAAGTGATGGCGCGGATCGCGGTGGAGTCGGAATCGTCGCTGCGCAACCGCGGCTACCAGGACCCGCCGCACTCGCCCGATCCCAGCAACGCGGAGCTGCTGGCCGACGCCGCCTATCACGCCGCGCGGGAATCGCACGCCGCGGCCATCGTGGTGTATACCTCGACCGGATCGAGCGCGCGGCTGGTCTCGCGCTACCGTCCGCCGGTGCGCGTCATCGCCATCACCCCGCACGACACCACCGCGCGCCAGCTCGCCGTCAACTACGGGGTTTTTCCGGTGCTGGCGCCGGATGTATCCTCCACCGACGAAATGCTGTCGCAAATGGACCGCGTGATGATCGAAGGCGGCCATCTGCAGCGCGGCCAGCGGGTGGTGTTTCTGGCCGGCCAGCCGGTAGGGCGCCCCGGCACCACCAACCTCATGAAGCTCCACCGGATTGGGGTGGAGTGAAGCTAGCTCGTGGCGCGGGCTTTCGAGCCTGCTGAGCCGAGATTCCAAACTCCTGATGTCGTGGAATTTGGGTTGAGCCAGGGTTCGGCGGTGAGGCGGTGGGACAGACCATCGTTTTTCGTGGTCTGTCGGGCCCTCGCCAAGGCGTAACAGCCTGAC
>JBKQVG010000254.1:0-3030 GCA_052325345.1 Bryobacteraceae bacterium | reverse complement strand
ATCACCGCGATCTCGGCGGTGGGCCACGCCAGGTTGACATCGGTGCGGATGTGCTTGGAACCCATCACGCAGTAGGCGCCCCCGTAAGCCTTGCGGGTGATGACCGTGATTTTGGGCACGGTAGCCTCGGCGAAGGCATAGAGCAGCTTGGCGCCGTGACGGATGATGCCGCCGAATTCCTGGCCGGTTCCGGGCAGAAAGCCGGGCACGTCTTCAAAGGTAAGGAGCGGAATATTGAAGGCGTCGCAGAAGCGTACGAAGCGGGCGCCCTTCACCGAAGAGTCGATGTCCAGGCACCCGGCCAGAAACGCCGGTTGGTTGGCGACAATGCCGATGGGCCGGCCGTCCATGCGGGCGAACCCGACTACAATGTTGCGCGCCCAGGTTTCGTGCACCTCGAAGAATTCGCCGTCGTCCGCCACGCGCACGATCACGTCTTTCATGTCGTAGGGCAGGCTGGGATCGGACGGAACGATTTCGTCGAGCGAGGCGTCCATGCGGCCGATGGGATCGTCGCTCGACCGGCGCGGCGGATCCTCGCGATTGTTCGACGGCAAAAAACCGAGCAGGCGCCGCACCATGCGGAGGCATTCGGCGTCGTCCGCGGCGGTGAAGTGCCCCACCCCGCTCACCGAATTGTGGGTGCCGGCCCCACCCAGTTCCTCCTTGCTCACATCTTCATGGGTCACGGTCTTGATCACGTCCGGTCCGGTGACGAACATGTAGCTGGTGCCCTCCACCATGAAGACGAAATCGGTAATGGCGGGCGAATAGACGGCGCCGCCCGCGCACGGCCCCATCACGGCGGAAATCTGGGGAATCACGCCGCTGGCCAGGGTGTTGCGCAGGAAGATATCGGCGTAGCCGGCCAGCGACACCACGCCCTCCTGAATGCGCGCGCCGCCGGAATCGTTCAAACCGATCACGGGCGCGCCGGTCTTGAGCGCCAGGTCCATGATCTTGCAGATTTTCTGCGCGTTGGTCTCGGAGAGCGAGCCGCCGAATACGGTGAAATCCTGAGCGAAGACGAAAACCGTGCGGCCGTCGACGCGTCCGTAACCGGTCACAAAACCGTCGCCGGGAATCACCTGCCGCTCCATGCCGAAATCGCGGCAACGGTGGGTGACCAGCTTATCGATCTCCTCGAAAGAGCCTTCGTCGAGCAGCAGCTCGATGCGCTCCCGGGCCGAAAGCTTGCCTTCGTCGTGCTGGCGTTGGCGCCGCTCGACCCCGCCCCCCTGCTCCGCCGCCTCGTGGCGGGCGTGCAACTCTTCCATCGGATCCATCGGATCTAATTGTAAAGCTTTAGGAAACTCGGGGAGCCGAAGGAGGGGAGAAGGGCGCTTCGAGCCGCAGTCAGGGACTTTGATCGCGGCGCGTGCCGTTTCCCGCTGCGGATGCAACGGCTGCAAGGTCCGAAGCAGCGTACTGGTGTCGACGAGCACGCGGCTAAAGCAAGTCCGGGTAGATGCTCTCCCGGCTCATAGCCTCGTCGGAGAGAACGGGGGTATTCGGATCATGGCTGTCGAGCCAGGCATCGAATTGCCGCGCCCATTCCTGAGGATTGGTTTTCTGCAAATGGGCGATGGAAACGGGCTGTACCTGCTGGTCGGCAATCTCCAGCATCCACTGCTCGAGACTCAAGCCGCGGGCCTGCGCCTGTGCCTGGATTTGTCGCGCGCGTTCGATCAGCGCCCGCATCAGCTCCGTGCCGGCGCCGCGCCCGCGCTGGTCCCGGCGGATGTGTAGCAAATGCTCCACCGTGCCTCTGCCAAAGCCCCGCCCCTGGTTCCGGCGGATGGCCTGGCTTGCCTTCCGGCGCGCAAGGACGCTATAAAGTAACCGTTCATGCTCGTGCCGATTCGAGTTCTGGTGGCCAAGCCCGGCCTGGATGGTCATGACCGCGGCGCCAAGGTGATCGCGCGCGCGTTGCGCGATGCCGGCATGGAGGTCGTCTATACCGGCCTGCGCCAGACGCCGGAGATGATCGTGGATGCGGCTTTGCAGGAAGACGTACAGGTGATCGGACTATCCATTCTTTCGGGAGCCCATAATGCGGTCGTGCCGCGCGTACTGGAGTTGCTGGAGCGGAACCGGATGAAGGACGTGTTGGTGGTGGTGGGGGGCATCATCCCGGACGAAGACGCTGAGGCCCTGCGGCAACAGGGTGTGGCTGCCGTGTTTCAGCCGGGAGCATCGCTCGATTCCATCGTCCGCTTCATCCGCGATGCGGTGTCCGCATAGAGTCAACAACTTCCCTGGAATGCGACCCTTCCCTAACCGGTTTCGCCAGGCTGGCTGCGAAAATGCACGCTGGAGGCGCCGAGACAGACGCTTCCAGAGGGCCGGCGGCGGTGTACCGGCACGTCACACCTGTGGCCCGGCCTGCTCGTTGTTGGATGCCTTCAAGATTCGGTAGAATAATGGCTTATCATCACAGAATCCGGCTGTATCGATTGAAACCGTCTCCCGTGAAACCAGTTCCTTGCGTCAGCCGAAGGACCTCGGCAGAGCAACCCGTGCGCCTATGGCGCAATTCGGTGCGAACAACGACAGGTTCCGTCCTGCCCGACCGGCAGCCTTCGCTCCCGGCCGGCAGCCGGAAAGGTGTGTTCGCATGATGCGATTGGGGCAGTTCCGCCTGGTCGCGCTGGCGATGTGGGTGAGCGGAATGTATCCGTTCGCCGCCGGCGCGCAAACCCCGCCCTCGCAAGGCCAACCCCCTCCCAGTCAGCCTTCCCAAAGTCAACCCGCGCAGCAGGCGCCGCCCAAGCCGCAACAGCCCGCCAACCCGTTCGAAACGATACCGCAGGAGCACCAGCCGCCGGCCCAGCCGGCGCAGCCTCAGCCGGCGCAGCAGCCTCAGCCGCCCACCCAGTTGGAGACGCCTAAGCCGGCTCCCACCGCGCCGCAGCCCGTCTCCGGCGAAGCGATTAAGGAAATCGATTTCCGCGGCGCGCGCCGCATTCCCACCGACACGCTCAAGGCCATGATCATGAGCAAGGTCGGCGACATCTATGCGGAGGAGGC
>JBKQVG010000253.1:0-13789 GCA_052325345.1 Bryobacteraceae bacterium | reverse complement strand
CTGGGTGTCGTCGAGGTTTTGATTCTCGACGCCAACCCATTGCGTGCCGCTATTGGGCAAGGGCAGCAGTGCGTTGGCAATCTTGACCGCGACCGGATCGATCAGGCTCTGCGGAATGATATTACCCGGGAATGGCGTGCCGGTGGACGGGTTTTTAATCGTCGTGGGAAGCAGCGCCGAAAAATCGCCGTTTCGCTGAGCGGCTGTGGGTGGAGTGAAGCTAGCCGGACTTGGCGCCGAGCGGCGCTGCGTGTCCTGGGCGGAGAAGAAGAAGAACGTCCGGTTCTTTTTGATGGGACCGCCGACGGTGCCGCCAAACTGGTTTTGATGGTACGGAGGCAGCTTCAAGGCGAAATAATTTCTGCCGTCGAGATCGGTATTCCGCAGGAAATCGAAGGCCGTGCCGTGCAGACTGTTGGTGCCCGAGCGCGTCGACAACTGCACCAGCGCGCCCGCGCCGCCATACTGCGCGCTGTAATCTGAGGACTGAATGGTGAATTCCTCCAGTGCGTCCGGGTCGGGCATGGTGGGCACCGAGTCGAAGAAACGGTCGTTGTAGATGGTGCCGTCGAGCAGAAAGTTGTTCTGGGTGGCGCGCAATCCGTTTACTGTCAGCCCGCGGTTGTCCTGCTGGCCGGATTCGGTGCCGACGTCGGTAATGGCCGTTCCCGGAGTGAGCGTGGTCAGTTGCAACGCATTGCGCCCGTTCAGGGGCAAGTCCTGCATCTGGGTTTCCGTCACGGAAGACTGAACGCTGGAGCTTGCGCTTTGCACCAGTGGAGCCTCGCCGCTTACGGTGACGGACTGGGAGGCGTCACCTACCTGCAACTGGATCTTCAGGTCCATGGTCTGGCCGGTTACCAGGTTGAGATTCTGGGCCTTCTGCGCCCGGAAGCCCTGTTTGGTGAAACTCAGTTCGTACTGCCCGATCGGGAGGTCGGGAAACTGGAAAATTCCGGCCGAATTGGTTTCCGTTGTGCGGTTGAGACCCGTCTCCAGGTTTTTGCAGGAGACGCTGGCGCTTGGCACAAGCGCGCCGCTCGAATCGGTCACGGTGCCGCCAATGCTACCGGTTGCCTGGCCGAAAAGAGCGCTGGTGAGAAGGGAGAAGCAGAAAAGAGCAAACAGGCTTGAAGCAACGCTGACAAAGCGTCGATGACGTAACATCAGTGGATCTCCTTGCCCGCCCCCCGGGGACGGGACCTACATGGCTGGGACCCGAAAGACTACTACCCGCCGTCCTTCAAGGCACGGGCAGGCAGCACACTCAGACCGTCGTCCGGCCTTAACTCCGCATGGCGGCCGAAACACAGTGCACCGCCGAAGCAACTTCCAATTGAAGTATGATATACCACATATCTTAAAACGTGTCAATACCAAGTCTCTTTGTGCTGACGCCGCGCCTATAATCCAATCACCGTAATATCAATCGAAATACTCGAATTACTATCCCGCGCCAGGGGAGCGTACAGGGGATTGGGGTCGCCGGAACGTGTCGTTTATAGCGCGAAGTGGCGCGTTACAAAGGCGATATTTTTTTGGGTGGCGTCGATGCACTGCTGCGGGCTGGAATGGGAGGTCTCGAAGACGAACCAACCGGCATAGCCGATCGCAGCCAGTCCTTTCACGGCCTCGGCCCAGTTGACGCGTCCGGGTTGCTCCAGCAGACGGTCTTCGTTCTTCAGATGGACCTGACGAATGCGGCTCTTCAAAACTGCAATGCCGGGTACGGCTTGCCCGGTGTGGTATCGTTCCACGTTATCCATGTCGTAGTAGACCTTCACGCTGGCGCGGTCCACCAGGTCGATGAGCTTGCGGTCGTCGGCGGGAGAATTGGAGGTTTCCATACCGATGGTGACCCCGGCGTCGCGGGCGGCGCCGGACACTCTTTGCAGAAGCTCCACCACCGGCCCGTACGATTGTTGCTGGTCCATTTTGGGGCAGTTCTGTTCGAAGCAAGCCGCCAGAATGGTGGTCGCGTGCAGCGATTCCGCGGTGCGGACGGCCTTGCGCAGATTTTCTTCCGCGCTGGGCTGAAGGAGGGAAGCTCCCGGCGGCCAGACTCCGGCCACCGACGGGATGGTCAATCCGGTTCGAGCCGCCGCGCGCCCATAGGCGAGCAAGGTGTCCTGGTCCCAAAGCGTAGTACCCTTGAAAAACACCTGCAACTCGACGCCGGAAAGGCCGTGAATCTGTTTCGCCAGATCGAACACAGCCGGTCCCGGGTCGTTGACCATGTTCGCCTGACGGTGGCCGAATTTCAGGGCGGCCGCCGCCGCGCCCCGCTTGGCAGCCGCTCCGACGGCGGCCGCCAGTGCCGAAACCAGAAACTGTCTGCGCTGCATCGCAATGGCTCTTATGCGGGCAGATCGTTCCAGTTCATGATGCGGTGCGTGCGCCAGGATTTCTCGGCGAGCAGCACCAGCTTGATGGCGGTCTTTCCATCCTGCGGGCTGACCGGGGGCGCGGCTCCGGTGCGCAGACAGTTCGCAAACTTGAGGTATTGCTGATAGGTTTCCGGATCCTGCGCCGAACCGACTTCGTTGGCGGTGGCCGCTTTCGGTGTGTGGTCCACCACATCCACGTAGCGCACGGCATGGCCGGAGCGGCTGCGAATTGCCACGCGGCTCTTTTCGGGCTCCGGCTCCATCACGCCGTCGCTGCCGATGAGCACCATCCGGCGGCTTCCCGGACCGGCATTCGGCGCAAACAGGCACAATTCGAAAATGAGCTTGACGCCGCTCTCATATTCGACGATGGTGGCGACATGATCGGCGGTCTCGCGCTGCTTGAAGACGTTGTTGCCGCCGCTGGCCATGACGCGGACCACGGGGCTCGATATCATCCAGTTGAGCGAATCGAGCTCGTGAATGCCGTCTTCCAGAAGCGCGCTTCCCTCCGTGAAGGTGAGGTATCGCCAGTTGGTGGCGACGCCGGTCTTTGGGTCCGTGTACTTCCAGCTTTGCGGATTCCAGTCGCCGCGGAAGAGATTGCCGCTGACCAGCTCGATCGGGCCGATTGCCCCGGCGGCGGCCAATTCGTGCATTTTGGCGGTGGCGGGAACCAGGCGTTTTTGAAAACCGATATACAGTAGTTTTCCCGACTTTCGCGATGCTTCGATCATGCGGTTGGCGTCTTCCACGGTGGTGGCCATGGGTTTCTCGCACAAGACCGGAAAGCCGCGGTCGAGCGCCGCGATGGCCGCCTCGGCGTGCAAGAAACTCGGGGTGATGACCACGACGGCATCGATGTCGTGCCGTTCGCTGAGCAGCTTGCGATAGTCCGAATAGGTTTTCGCGCCGGGAGCGAGGCTGGCCCCGCGGTCCAGGTTCGCGGGTGTGGGGTCGGCGATGGCCACCACTTGGAATTGGGGTAGGGTTTTCAGGATGGCTAAGTGGGCCCACCCCCGGTGTCCGGTTCCAATGATGGCGAGCCGGATCGGCTTTTCGGGCTGGGCCTCGAGCACCGAGGCACCGGCGGCGAGCGCGGAGGCTCCCGCTGTCATCAGGAACGAGCGTCTGTTGGTTTGGTTGTCCATTTCGGCTCCTAAGATATCAAATATCACATTCCCGCATCCGCCGGTCGGCGGCCGCCGGCATGGGCGTCGGCGAACAATTTCGCCGGCGGTACTTTTTTCCAATCGTTGAGGAACATGGCCAGGCCGGCGTCGGTCATGGAGTGCTGGTACAGGGCCTGCAGCATATCGAACGGCATGGTGGCCACGTCGGCGCCCGCCAGCAGACAGTCGAGCACTTCTTTCACCGTGCGGATGCTCGCGGCCAGCACTTTAGTCTTGTACCCGTAGCGGTCGTAGATGGCGCGGATCTGCCGGACGAGCGCGATGCCGTCCTCGCCCGCCATTTCCTTGCGGTGAAGGAACGGGCTGATATAGGTGGCGCCGGCCTTGGCCGCCAGAAAAGCTTGCGTCGCGCTGAAACACAGCGTAACGTTGGTGGGTATGTTTTCGGCGGCAAGCCGCTTTACGGCCTTGAGGCCTTCGATCATGACCGGCACCTTGACCACGGCGTTGGGATGGAAGCGTGCGATGGCGCGGCCCTCGACCACGATCCCTTCGGCGTCCAGGCTGACGGTTTCGACGCTGATGGGGCCGTCGACCAGGGAGAAGATCTCCCGCAGCACGTCCTCGAAGGGCCGGCCGGTGGCGGCGATGTGAGTCGGGTTGGTGGTGACTCCGTCCAGAATGCCCCAACCGGCGGCGGTGCGGATTTCGTCCACTTTTGCGGTGTCGATGAACAGTTGCATACGGCCAAGATTATAACATCTGAAATTTGATATGTTAGGTACGGAAAAATAGTGGATCCCAGCACCAGCAACGCCGCGCCGGCCGAAAGCGCCCTGCCCTCCCCTTGGCGGCAATACCGATGGCGCATCCTGGCCCTCCTGTTTCTGGTGACGGTGATCAACTTCGTCCACCGGCAGACGCTGTCGGTGGTGGCGCCGGTGCTGCGCCAGCAATTGCACCTGACCAATACCGATTATGGGCGCATCGTCTCCGCCTTCATGTTCGGCATGATGGTGGGCGAGTTTCCGGTGGGATGGCTGATGGATCGCATCGGCGTACGCAACGGCTTCTCCTTCTCCGTATCGTGGTGGTCGCTGGCGGCGGCGTTGCACACTTTTGCGCGCACCGTGTTCCAGTTTTCAGCGGTTCGGTTCTGGATGGGAACCGGCGAGTGTGGTAATTTCTCGGGCGGCATGAAGGTGGTTTCCGAATGGTTTCCGGCGCGGGAGCGGGCCTTCGCCGTGGGGGTTTTCAACGCCGGTTCGATGATCGGCTCGCTCATCACTCCCCCGCTTATCGTCTATATCGTCCTGCATTACGGCTGGCGCATGGCGTTTCTGGGCCCCAGCCTTCTAGGGTTCGCGTGGCTGATCTTGTGGCGGCGCATGTACCAGCCGCTCGACCGCCACCCTGGCGTCACCGAGGCCGAACGGGAGTACATCCTCGCCGGCTTGCCGCGCGTCGGGCTGCCGCCGCCCAACCGCGAGATTTTGCGGCGCCGGCCCACCTGGGGCCTGCTTTTTTGCCGCTTGCTGGTCGGCCCGGTGATTCAGTTCTACTGGTTCTGGCTGCCCGCTTATCTGTTCCAGGCCCGCGGCCTGAGCCTGGCCGCCATCGGCATGTTTTCCTGGATTCCCTACCTGTTCGGCGACGTGGGCAGCGTGGGCGGAGGCTGGGCCGCTGGGTACCTGATGCGCCGCGGCGTGAGCCTGTCCGCCGCGCGGCTGGGGACCATGTGGGCCGGCGCCGCCTGTTGCGCGGTCAGCGTTTGCGTAACCCTGGCGCCCTCCGCGGCTACCGCCATCGGGCTGATCTGCCTGGTGATGTTCGGCCACACGGCGCTTTCGGCGAATATGTTCGCGGCCATTTCCGATATTTTCCCGGATGGTGCGGTGGGACGGGTCACCGGTCTTAGCGGCATCGCCGGAGGCGTCAGCGGTCTCTTGTTTCCCTTGCTCACCGGCTACCTGGTGGACAAACTGTCGTTCGCTCCCGTGTTCGTGATCGCCGGTCTGCTGCCCGCCGCCGGTGTGTTGTGCCTGGCGCTGCTGGGCGGCGGTTTCCGCAGGCTGGCAATTTAGGGCTTGAAAATTGTACGCTGAGAGAAAGCCGCATGAAGAAGATTGACATCCCCAGCAATCTCACCACGCTCGCCTACAACAGCATCCGGGAGTACATCCTGCAGGGGCGTCTCGATGAGACCTCGCGGTTGACCGAGGATTTCCTTTCGGGCCAGCTCGGCATCAGCAAATCCCCCGTCCGCGAGGCCCTCAACCGCCTGGAAGCTGAGGGCCTGATCCGCATTGAGCCGCGCAAGGGCGCCTACCTGAGACGGCTTACCGAGATCGAGATCAACGAACTCTACGACACCCGCGAAGCGCTGGAAGCCCACGTGGTCCGAACCGCCAATGTCACGCCGGCGCTGCTGGCGGAGCTGCGCCAGAGCCTCAAACGGCAGCGCGCGCTGCTCAAGGGCAACGACAAGCCGCATTATATTCAAGAGGACGTGCACTTCCACGCCCTGCTGGCCCAGGCCACCGGCAATAGTTTTCTTTGCTCCCTGCTGGCCAACATCCAGAACCAGATCTGGCTGTCGCGGCGCAAAACCTACGACCTCTCGAGCAGCACCGCCCCGGATGGCCACGCCGCCATTGTCAAGGCGCTTGAAGACGGCGCCCTCGACGACGCCGAACGCGCCATGCGGGACCACGTCCGCACCGTGCGCCAGCGGCTGCTCCAGTTCATGGAAGACCAGGAACCGGCGGGCGTAGCCAACGACTGATGGCGCCGGCCAAGCCGGTCCGCCGAAGGCGAATACCACAAACGGCGAATCGGGCCTTCACAATTCCCTTCCTTCCGCCGCCCGGCCGTGATATGCTCACCCATACCGAGGAGGGTGATATGTCCCAGGTACGCGACATCGTCGGCAATCGTGAACTGTTCTTCGTGCGTGAAACCGACACCGTGGCCACGGCGGCGCGGCGTATGGCGGATCTCCAATGCGGAGCCATCCTGGTTCTGGACGATGGCCGCCTGCGCGGAGTTTTCAGCGAGCGCGACCTGATGCTGCGCGTCGTATTGGAACGCCGCGATCCCGAAATCACCCCGCTAGCCGAGGTTATGACCGTCAAGTTGGTCACAATCGAAGAATCCGCTACCACCGAGCAAGCCATGGAGCAAATGCAGGCCCACGCCATCCGGCACCTTGCCGTGATGCGTGGCGACCAGGCGGTCGCCTTTCTTTCCATGCGCGACCTGATGCACCACGAACTCTCGCGCCAAACCGACGAGCTGCATCACATGCGCGCCTATATCCACAGCTCCTGATCGGCCCGAGCCGCGACCGCGGGTAGCGGTGCAAATCGCGTTCGAGCCGCCAATGCAACCCAGCTCCGGGGGCGCCAGGACAAAGAGGCCTGGTTCTAATCTGGACACGATACCGCGGTCCACAGCGTGCCGGATCGGACTCCGAGCCGATGCCGAGGGCAAGCGGGTGATGCTCTCAACGCCGGCGCTGCGGGCCAAGGGGCCCGGGCCTCGAAGATTCGTCGCTAGAGCCAAAGCATCGGACAAACTAGTGGCTGGCGCCCATGCCGCATTCGGCATGGACGGCTTGCACGGCCTTTTCCAGACCGTCACGGTTTACCACCACGGCAATGGTCAGCTCATTGGAGCCCTGGGCGATGGCGATTACGTTCACCCGCTCGCGGGAGATGGCGGTGAAGATGCGGCTGGCGAGTCCGGGTTTGCCTTGCATGCCCTCGCCGACGGCGGCCAGCATGCCGACGTTCGGGTCCACCTTGATGGGGTTGAGGTAGCCGTGGGCCAACTCCAGGGCCAATGCCCGTTCCAGGGACTCGAGGGTCGGCTCGAGCTCCGCGGTGCGCACCAGAAAGCAGAAATTGCCCTGGTAACTGGAGCTCGATAGCAGCAGCACCTCGACATTGGCGCGGGCGATAGCATCGAGCGCGCGGGCCATTATCTGCACGCCGTTGAGCTCGATGCTGGCGGGCTCGATCGCGACCAGGGCGACGTTGGTCATGGAAGCGACGGCGCGGGCTCCGGTGGCTTCCCGCAGGTTGGGTACGATTTTGGTGCCGGGCTTTTCCGGGGCGAAACTGTTCTTGCTCCACACCGGAATGCGGCGGTTGGCCAAGGGAGCGAGGGTTTTAGGGTGCAGCACTTTGGCGCCGTGGTAGGCCAATTCGGCGGCCTCGGCGTAGGTCACTTCGGCCAGCACCACTCCGTCCCGCACCAGGCGCGGATCGGCGCTCATGATGCCATCCACATCGGTCCAGATCCAGAGCTCGGAAGCGTCCAGCGCGGCGGCTATGATGGAGGCGGAAAAATCGGACCCGCCGCGGCCGAGGGTGGTGGGGCGGCCATCGGCGGTGGCGCCGTTGAATCCGGTGATGACGGGGAGCACGCCGCGATCGAGCAAAGGCTGGAGGCGCTGGAGCGCCTTGGCGCGGGTGGCTTCCATGAGCGGAGAGGCGTTGCCGAAGACGGCGTCGGTGACCACCACGTCCCAGGCGTTGACGGCTTCGGCGGGAGTGCCTTCGGAAGAGAGATACTCGGCCACCAGCAGGGCGGAGAGGCGCTCGCCGGCGGCGACGGCCTCGTCGACCGAGCGCGGCGGGCGTTCGTTTAGCATGGCCATGCCATTGGCGATGCGCTCGAACTCGGCGGCCAAAGTTTCGATTTCCGCCAGCACCGGCTCGACGCGCGCGGCGGGCAGCAGTTCCCGGCAAGCCTCCTGGTGGCGGCGGCGCAGGATGGCGAGATCGGCGTCCATGCCGGCGCGATCGCCGGCTTCGGCGTGACGCATGGTGTCGAGCAGCAGGTCCGTGATTTTGGACATGGCGGATACCACGATCGCCACGGGACGTTGAGCCGCGGCTTCGGCGGCGATGCGGGCGCTGGCGCGCATTCTTTCGGCGTTGCCCACGCTGGTGCCGCCGAACTTCATGATCAGTAGATCGTTCAAGCTAGCTAAAGTCCTTTCCGTTGGTGACGCGGGAGCGAACGATTTTGAGAATTGCCTCTTCCACCTGGGCGATTTCGAGACCGGTGGAATCGAGGTACGCGGCATCGGGAGCCTGGGCCAGCGGGGCGTCGGCGCGGGTGCTGTCGCGGGCGTCGCGTTCGCTCATCTGGGCCGCGAGCGCTTCCTCGCCGATGGTGCCGCCTTGGGCGCGGACATCGCGCAGGCGGCGGCGCACCCGCTCGCCCGGCTGGGCATCGAGAAAAATCTTGACGGCGGCGTTGGGGAAGACCACGGTGCCGATGTCGCGGCCTTCCATCACCACGCTGGTGCGTTCCCCGAGGGCGCGCTGCTTCGCCACCATGGCGCGGCGGACGCCGGGGAGGACGGCGATTCGGGAAGCGCCGTTCGAAACTTCGGTAGTGCGAATGGCGTCGGTGACGTCTTCGCCGTTGAGCCGGATGCGCCCGGGCTCGAGCTCGATATCGGCGGCGATGGCGAGCTGCTCCATGCGATGGTGGTCGGCGCTGTCGACGTTCCGCCGCAGCGCCCACAGCGCCACGGCGCGGTACATCGCGCCGGTATCGATATAGACGAAGCCAAGCCGGTCGGCCAGGCGGCGGGCGATGGTGCTCTTGCCGGCGCCGGCGGGTCCGTCAATGGCTACTACCACGATTTTCTGATTGCCGGTTGCCAACCCAGTAGAATATCAGGCGGCGGTGGGGCGGGCGATTGGCCCGCTCCACGAAAGCAGCCGACGCAGGGCAGACCACAAGAACGACAGCAGTGCAAACAGTTCGCGCAGCCGCGTGGCACGGGTCCCCCGCACTTTAGTACACTCTTACCCATGATCCACAGACGTCTCGCCTGTCCGGCGTTTGCGCTGGCCATGGCATGTTGTGCGTCGACTCTGGTCGCGCAAACCGCCCCCAAAATTACTACCCCAAAGGAAGCCCTCGGATTCAACCTCGGCGACGATTACCAGATGGCCAACTACGCCCAGTTGGAAACCTATTGGAAAAAGTTGGCCCAGGAATCCGACCGCATGAAGCTGGTCGATATCGGCCCCACCGCCGAAGGCCGCATCCAATACATGGCCATCGTCACTTCGCCGGAAAACCTCAAGAAGCTCGAGCATTACCGCCAGATTTCCGAAAGGCTGGCCCGCGCCGAGGGACTTACAGACGAACAGGCGCACGCCCTGGCTCGCGAAGGCAAAGCCGTTGTGTGGATCGACGGCGGCCTGCACGCCAGCGAAACCGTGGGCTCGCAGCAGCTCATGGAAACCGTGTACCAACTGGTCAGCCGCAACGATGACGAGACCCTGCGCTTCTTGCGCGACGTGATCGTCCTTTGCGTGCAGGCCAATCCGGACGGCCAGGAGCTGGAAGCCAACTGGTACATGCGCCGCTCCGAAAAGCCCGACGCCCCCTTGCTGCCCGCCGACCAGCGCACCTTCGCCGGCACGCCCCGCCTCTACAACAGGTACATCGGCCACGACGACAACCGCGACTTCTACATGTCCAATATGCCGGAAACCACCAACATGAACCGCGTCATGTTCCGCCAGTGGTATCCGGAAATCGTCTACAACCACCACCAGACCGGACCGGCCGGCGCGGTGATCTTCATGCCGCCGTTCCGCGATCCTTTCAATTACAATTTCGACCCGCTGGTGCCCCTCGGCATCGAGCTGGTGGGCACCGCCATGCACAGCCGCCTGGTGGCCGAAGGCAAAGGCGGCAGCGCCATGCGCAGCGGCGCCAACTACTCCACCTGGTGGAACGGCGGACTGCGCACCGTCACCTACTTCCATAACATGATCGGCCTGCTCACCGAAATCATCGGCAGCCCGACGCCGATGTCCATTCCGCTGGTGGCCGAAAAGCAGTTGCCCCAGGGCGACTGGCCCATGCCGGTGCCGCCGCAAGTATGGCACTACCGCCAATCCATCGAATACGAAATCACCAATAACCGCGCCGTCCTCGACCTCGCCTCCCGCTATCGCGAAGTTTTCCTCTACAACATCTACCAGATGGGCCGCAATTCCATTCAGAAGGGCAGCCGCGATACCTGGACTATTACGCCCAAGCGCATCGCCGCCCTGGAAGCCGCGGCGGCAGCCGTGGGGACGGCCGAGGGCGGAGGACGCGGCGGACGGGGAGGACGCGGCGGCGCGGCGGGTTCGCCGGGCCCGGATGTCAACCCCGATCTGCCCGGCGGCCTGGGCGCCCGCACTCTGCCGAGCCAGCTCTACGACACCGTCCTGCACGATCCCAAGCTGCGCGATCCGCGCGGCTACATCGTCCCCGCCGACCAGGCCGATTTCGCCAACGCCACCGAGTTCGTCAACGCACTGCTCAAGAACGGCATCGATATCGACCGCGCCACGGCCGATTTCACCGTCGCCGGCAAGAGCTATCCGGCCGGCTCTTACGTGGTCAAAACGGCGCAAGCCTTTCGCCCGCACATCCTCGATATGTTCGAGCCGCAGGACCACCCCAACGATTTCCGCTACCCCGGCGGCCCGCCCATTCCCCCCTACGACATCACCGGCTGGACCCTGGCCCTGCAGATGGGGGTGAAGTTCGACCGCATCCTCGACGACTTTAACGGCCCATTCACCAAAATCTCCGCGGAACTGCTGCCCCCGCCGCCGGCCAAAGTTTCCGGCTCGTCCAACCCGGCCGGCTACCTTCTGAGCCACCGGATCAACAATTCTTTCATCGTGATCAACCGCCTGCTCAAAGCCAATTGCGACGTCTACTGGCTCAAGCGAGACGAGATCGTGAATGGCCAGGACATGGGCGCGGGCGCTATCTGGGTACCAGCCTCCGCCGCCGCCCGCGCCGTGCTCGATCGCGGCGCCAAGGAACTGGGCGTGCCGGCGCACGCCATGGAAAACGCGCCGTCCGGCGATGCCATGAAGCTCAAGCCGATTCGCATCGGCCTCTACGACCAGTTCGGCGGCTCCATGCCCTCGGGCTGGACGCGCTGGCTTTTCGAACAGTATGAGTTTCCCTTCCAGGTAGTCTACCCGGCCGCGCTCGATGCCGGCGACTTGAAGAGCAAATTCGACGTCATCGTTCTGAACGACGGCGCCGTGCGCCGCGGCAGCGCCATGAGCGGACGCGGCGGCGGACGCGGCGGATTCGGCGGCGCCGGCAATGCGGTGATCCCCGAGGAGTATCGCGACCGCCTGGGCCGCATCACCGACGACAAGACCGCGCCCCAGCTCAAGCGCTTCGTCGAAGCCGGCGGCTCGGTGGTAACCATCGGCAGTTCTACTTCCATCGCCGATCTGTTCGGTATCCCCGTAAAGAACTATCTCACCGAGATGGGACCGGACGGCAGGGAACGCCCCCTGCCCCGCGATAAATTCTACATTCCCGGCTCCCTGCTCAGGGTCGATGTAGACAACACCAATCCCCTGGCTTACGGCATGCCCAGCCAGGTGGACGTGTTTTTCGATTCGAGTCCCGTGTTCAAGCTCGATCCGGAAGCCGAAATGAAGCACACCGATCCGGTAGTATGGTTCTCCGGCGCCCACGTGCTCGATAGCGGTTGGGCGTGGGGTCAACAGTACCTGGACGGTGGTACCGCGGTGGCCGAAGCCAGCGTCGGCGAAGGGAAAGTGGTGCTGTTGGGACCGGAAGTGAATTTCCGCGACCAGCCGCACGCCACTTACAAATTGCTCTTCAACGGTCTTTACTACGGCAGCGCCAAACCTACCGCGCTCCCGTAGCCGGGCCACCGGGCCGGGACTGTGAGTGTGAGAACGCGTGAAGAATTCTGATGATAGCCACCGATGAACGCAGATAAATCCCTGATTTCTTATCGGCGTTTACCGATGTTCATCGGTGGCTAATATTCTTGATTCGTCAGAGAAAAAATCGGTTAATCCGGGCTCGGGCAGCTTGCCAGCGCAAACTTCGGAATGGTGCGGATTCCGAAGCCGAACATAGGGAAACGCTGGGCGACCAGGGAGGAGTAACCGTAGCCCAGGGTCTGGGGCCGGCTTCCGAGTGGCCAATCCGCGGGGGATCTGCCTAGCGCCCAATACGAGCTGGTTCTGCGGCGGCAGGCGCGCCGCGAAGTAAGCCTTCCGTGCTCAGATCTTCATCAATGTCCGGCCAGTGAATCCCATAGCCTGCTCCGCTTATTTTCCAGCGTGATCGCTGTTCCATGGTAGCGTTCAAAAGCCGCGGATACCACGTCAGGGGCACGATGATTGTGCGCCCGTCTGCGAGGTCCACCGCCAGTGTGTCTTCAGTGACGTGCACGTCGCGTACCCGTTCGCCGGAATTAAGATGGGAAGCGTTCATTCCATTTCTCCAACAAGAAAGTGCGATTCTCCGTCACTAGCCGGTGGACTCGCCGAAGCTCCACCGGACCGAAGCCAAGATTTCTGGCCAGCGCAACCGGGTCCAGCCAGAACTTCGCCGACTGATCGTCGCGATCAACATGCACATGGGGAGGCTCGTTTGGCTCATGGCTGTAAAAATAGATGCGGTATGGCCACACCATCAGAATGGTTGGCACGACTTTCAGTATCGCACCGTAGTGCGGCGGATTCCCGATGCATTGTTGACATGTCAATTCGCTGCCGGGCGCTAGGCAAAGCACCACCTTCCTCTATACTGCGCGACTTTGCGTCGGATATCGGCGCACATACCGACGCCAACTATTCCGCACGGGTTAATTTCGGAGACCCTTTACAGGCCAGCGACGCCGCCGCAGCGTGCGCGATTGCGCGACCAAACCAGTCCGGGCGCAGCCTATCGCCGCTGTCAGAAGGAAGCGCCGGGTATTGTGGGCATGCCGCTGAGCGAATTGCCCCACTCGGCTGCGCGCGTTACTATTGAGCCGTGAGCAAACGGAACTCCGACCCAGGGGTCGCTCAACGAGTCGTAGACTCGATTTTTGAGCTGGAGTCTGCGGAGGCCAGGCGAAGTTACTGCAGATTCCTAGGGGCGTCGATCCTTTACCTGTCGCAACACCATCCCGACCGGTGGGGCGTTACGCTCCTTGATGACAAAGATGTAGTGCGCCAGAACGCCGGTATTGTCGAGGCTTTGGTGTTGCATCCAGGAGGGCTGCGCATCCTGGTCCATAAAAAGACGGCCCCGCCGCGCACGAATTTCGATGGGCGCCGTTACCGGAATGCACCGGAGTGCGAGACAGCAGCGATCCCGCTTTCCGACCTTCCGCGCGCCTTACCAGCGCTCGCCGAGTCGCACCACAAAGCCCTGAAGATCGCGGCAGATCGGAGACCATCCTTT
>JBKQVG010000252.1:0-4947 GCA_052325345.1 Bryobacteraceae bacterium | reverse complement strand
CAGGCGCGGATGCCGGATCAGAGGGTGTTTGCGCCGTAAGGGGCTGAGCGGCGCGTCGCGTTGGGTCGGACGCGGCCCGCTCAGTCCCTTGTCAACCAGCCGTCTAAATGGGATCACCCTCGCAGAGTGTCAGAATTGTGTTTAGAAAAGCCCTCAACTCGGAACACGCCGCTGCCGCGACGCTCAGATCCTTTCCCTCCAAGATTCTTTTTGCATCGCGAACCTTCGTATAATGCCTTGGCCCCTGGCCTGTCCTGAAAATCTCCTTGATGTGGTAGGAGGGCGGGTGGTTGTGGTTTACGGATTCCGGATTGCCCGCCGGGGCTGTCCGGTTATGTAGCGCCAACTGCTGAATGGCGGCCCAATACGGAAGCAACCAGGCCTCAAAATCGTATTGCGCTGCATGGGGATGGAACCGATCGTTCGAGCCAACCCAGTTTTGCATTTTCTGTTTTGCATCCGCGGCATCCTGAAAATCGCTTGAGCCTGTGTAGACGTCCGTCAGCGCGATTACGTGGTCGGCGTCCGGATCCGCACCCCGTAGCAGTGCCTCCACGAGCGGTTTCAACTTCTCCTGCTTGGGGATCCTTCCGTCGTACTTGTTCGCCATCAGCCTGGGCATCTTACCCAGAAGTCGTGGGCTAAGGAACTCGCGCAGGTAGGGGAGAAAGACCCTCTCGGTGTCGCCTTCCATCAGAATCGCGATCTTCATCCACGCGCCCCCAAGCGGCCGTTACGCCAGAGCTCGTCACGGGTGTATTCTTCCAACCATTGTTCCAGGTTTAGCTTGTCGGCCCATGTCAGAGTCGAAGTCCCGTCCTCGGCCGCGTCCATCACCACTACTTCGTTGGGTTTAAGGAAGCGTATAAGGCGGTCAATGAGTCGCGACGACGATCTGTGTCCTCCCGGTGGCTTCCCGCAAAAGGCCAGCCAGCAGACTCAGCAATTCCGGATGTGCGGAACTCGCCAGAATGGAGAGCGCGTCTAGTAGGGACGACTTGCCGACACCGTTTGCTCCGATCAGGACAATCAAAGGGCGCAGTGCCAGGTCCACCTCCGCGAGGCGGCGAAATCCCCGCACTGTTAGATTGAGGAAGCGTTGCGTCGAGTTCTCCACATTTCCATCATCCCCTAATTGCCACATCCGAGGGCTCCACAACCACGTAAGATCTGGTGATTCGAAGCTTTTTCGGACACCGCGGGGCCAAGGGAGAGTTTCTGGCCATTGTCGGCAATCCTTTCTGGGGTCAGGCCGAACCCTGTTTCCGAACTGTAAGAAATCGCAGGATTTTCAGGTATTTCTCACGCATTTGAGGGTCCCACTCACCCCCCTAATTTGCCCATTCCGGCAGCAAACTCGCCATTCGATGCTTAGCTATTTCTTTCAATCGCTTATGGCGGCAAGATACGTAAAATTGGGGAATTACACCACACTATGAGCACTCAGCCTGTCGAACCTAAAATCCAGCCATCTGCCAACTTGGTTCAGATCGGTTCGGTCGAGGACATCATCCAGAGCCGTCTGGCGGAGGAGCGTGCCCGCCTGGAGCGGGAAGCGGGCGTTGCCAGACGCGAGGTGCATCACTTCAAACGGCCTACCGAGCGGCCTTTCACCCGCGAGCAGCGCGCGCGGACCACGTTGCTGTTCGGCGGCCTGACCTGGAAGCACGAAAAGCTGGTGCACGGCGCATTGGAGGGCCTCGGCTACATCGCCGAAGCCGTTCCCACACCGAACGTTCGCGCGTTCCAGACCGGCAAGGAGTATGGCAATAACGGGCAGTGCAACCCCACCTACTTCACGGTCGGCAACCTGGTGCAATATTTGCAAAATCTCGAAGAACAGGGGCTCGGCAAGCAGGAAATCATCGACCGCTACGTGTTCTTCACCGCCGGCGCGTGCGGGCCTTGCCGCTTCGGCATGTACGAGGCTGAGTACCGCCTCGCCCTTCGGAACGCCGGTTTCGACGGTTTCCGCGTGTTGCTGTTCCAACAGTCCGGCGGCTTGAGCCAGTCCGACGCCGAAGCCGGCCTGGAGATGAACCTGGATTTCTTCCTCGGGATTCTGAACGCGCTCAATTGCGGCGACGTGATGAACGAAGTGGCCTATGCCATCCGACCCTATGAAGTCCAAGCTGGCCAATCCGACGCCGTGCTCGATGGCGCCATGGATTACCTCCACGAAGTGTTTCGCAAGAAGCGCCCGTGGAAGCTCGACGAGAACTTCTCGAAGTACCTGGGCGGTTTTTCCGACACGGCCGAATACCTGGGGAAATTCGTGAAGCAGGTCAAGGGCGACGATTATGTTCCCGCGCTGAACCATTGCCGCGACCTGTTCAACGAAATCGAGGTCGACCGGCTGCGCGTGAAGCCGATCGTCAAGATCACCGGCGAATTCTGGGCGCAGACCACGGAAGGCGACGGCAACTTCAACATGTTTCGTTTTCTGGAGCGCGAAGGCGCGCAGGTGCTGGTCGAGCCCATCGGCACCTGGATCATGTACATGATTCACCAGGTGATCCAGAAGTACAAAGACCTGAAGGGGCTGGATGAAGGCGCCGTGCTGCCTCCCATCTGGAAGATCGGCACCCGCGCCAAGATCGAAATCGGCTTCCGCCAAAGAGTCGCCAAGCTCAAGCTCGCCGAAGCCGTCTTCAAGAGCGAGTATCACAAGATTGTCGGCGCCCTCGGCGGCGTAGCGCATCACCTGGCCGACCAATACGAGCTGCAGCGCATTGGCCATCCCTTCTACAATTCGCGCGCCGGCGGCGGCGAAGGGCACCTCGAAGTCGCCAAGAATATCTATTACTCGAACAAGGACCTGGCGCACATGGTGCTGTCGTTGAAACCGTTCGGCTGCATGCCATCGACGCAGTCCGATGGCGCGCAATCGGCGGTGGTGTCCCAGTTCCGCGACATGATCTACCTGCCCGTCGAAACTTCGGGCGAAGGTGAAATCAACGCCCACAGCCGGGTGCAGATGGCGCTGGGCGAGGCCAAGAACAAGGCCAAGAAGGAATTCGCCGAAACGCTGGAGCGCGCCGGCCTGACGCTGGACGCCTGCCGCGCCTGGGTAGAAGCCCATCCGGAGACCAAGCGGCCCATGTACCAGGTTCCGCATACGAAGGGCGTGGTGGGATCCGCCGCCAATTTTGTCCTGCATATCGCCGAACGCATGAAGACCGAGGGAGCACGGGCCAACTGACATGTCCAAAAATTTCCTGATCGGCATGGACGTCGGTTCGACCACAGTTAAAGCTGTGGTGATCGACGCGGCCACCGACGAAATTCTGTGGCGCGACTACGAGCGTCACGACACCAAGCAGCCCGAAAAGGTTCTGGAATTCTGCCAGCGCTTCGAGCAGGAAGTCGAGGGTTTTTCCGCCGAACGCTCGCGCATGTTCATTACAGGCAGCGGCGGTAACGGGCTCACGCGCTTTGTGGGCGCCAAGTTCGTGCAGGAAGTGAACGCCGTTTCCCTGGCCGTGGAGCGGCTCTACCCGGAGTGCGGTTCGGTGATCGAGCTGGGCGGGCAGGACGCCAAGATCATCATCTTCAAGACGGACCCGGAGACCGGCCGCAAGAAGAAAATTCCGTCGATGAACGACAAGTGCGCCGGCGGCACCGGCGCGGTCATCGATAAGATCAACGCCAAGCTGCGCATTCCGGCGGAACAGCTTTGCGAAATGGGCTACCAGGGCATGAAGCTGCACCCCGTGGCCGGCAAGTGCGGCGTGTTCGCGGAAACCGACATCAACGGCCTGCAGAAAATGGGCGTGCCGCCGGACGAGCTCATGGCGTCGCTATTTGAAGCCATCGTCATGCAGAACCTCTCGGTCCTCACCCGTGGGAATACGCTGCAACCGGTGGTGCTGCTGCTGGGCGGTCCCAACTGCTACATCAAGGGCATGCGCGACTGCTGGAAGCACAACATCCCCAAAATCTGGCAGGAGCGCAACACGCCGCTGCCGGAGGGCGTCGAACCCGAAAGCCTGATCCGAACGCCGGATAATGCCCAGTATTTCGCCGCCATCGGGTCTGTCGAGTTCGGCAAGTCGGAAGACGATCATATCGGCCAATACACCGGCTGGCAGAAGCTGGAATGGTACGTCAAAGTGGGCCGCGAGGAAGAGAAGGCCAAGCGCGGCGGCGGCGCAGGGTTAGCCAAGGACGACGAAGACCTGGCGGCCTTCAAGGCCAAGTACCGGACCAAGAAGTTCTGTCCGACCACCTTTCAGGCGGGCGAAGTGGTGGAAGGCTTCGTGGGCATCGACGGCGGATCGACCTCCACCAAGGCCGTGCTGATCTCGAAGGATCACAAGCGGCGCATTCTGGCCAAGACCTACCAGCTTTCGAAAGGCAACCCGATCGAAGATACGGTCGAGGTGCTGCAGAAGCTCGACCGGCAGGTTCGGGATCAGGGCGTGGAGTTGAAGATCCTCGGCGTGGGCACCACCGGGTACGCCAAAGACATTCTGAAGGACGTGATTGGGGCCGACGCGGCGCTGGTGGAAACCGTGGCGCACACCGAGGCCGGCCTGCATTTCTACGACAACGTGGACGTGATTTGTGACGTGGGCGGCCAGGACATCAAGATCATCATCCTGAAGAACGGCCGGGTGAAGGATTTCAAGCTCAATACCCAGTGCTCGGCCGGTAACGGCTACTTTTTGCAATCCACCGCGCAGGGCTTCAACGTTCCGGTGGAGCA
Organism: Bryobacteraceae bacterium; assembly: GCA_052325345.1. Taxonomy (GTDB): domain Bacteria; phylum Acidobacteriota; class Terriglobia; order Bryobacterales; family Bryobacteraceae; genus JBEKYD01. The sequence goes on along the minus strand of JBKQVG010000252.1, from coordinate 239 downwards.
ATACGCCGATACGGCTTTCGGCGCCAAGGGGTTCCCGCAGTTCGGTTACGGCTGCGCGGTGTTCATGCAGTCCGACATCGTGGATTTCCAGCGGCAGGGCTGGAAGCCGGAAGAGATCATGGCCGGGCTGTGCAACGTGCTGCCCAAGAACATCTGGCTGTACGTCTCGCAGATTCCCAACCTTTCCGCCATCGGCACGCGCTTCCTGCTGCAGGGTGGCACGCAGTACAACCTGGCCG